>NZ_JARJLM010000026.1 GCF_029335485.1 Cupriavidus basilensis | reverse complement strand
TACAGGCGGTTGAGCGCGCCGTCGACGCCCGCATCGATCTCCCTCTTCTTGGTCGACGCGTCGGTTGGCACATAGCGGTCGGTTGTGGTGCAGCCCGCGGCGAACGCGGTGGCTACGAGCAGGCCCGAGCCCGCCATCCGGGTGACAAAGCGGCGTCGATTCATGTGCTCTCTCCTGTCTGGGGAAAAGTAAGCCGGCCGCCTGGCGATCCGGTACTTTGGCGCTTCGGCGTCTGCCGTCGCCCGTCCCGGGGCGGTCGGGGCTCAGTCATTGTGGACAAGGAGGCAACGGCCAGCAATGCATGACAAAAGAATTGTCTGCGGGGCGCGAAATTTTTTAATGCGAGGCGCCGGGTGCCTGCCCGCTGCCGGCGCCAGGCGCGGGCAGCGGGCCATCCCGCTCGATCATGGCGCGGGCAGGTCGCCGCTATCGCCGGGCGCGGCCAGCCCGAAGTGCCGGTAAGCGGCAGGGGTGGCCATGCGGCCTCGTGGCGTGCGCTGCAGGTAGCCTTGCTGGATCAGGTAGGGCTCCAGCACGTCCTCGATGGTGTCGCGTTCCTCGCCGATGGCGGCGGCAAGGTTGTCCACGCCCACCGGGCCGCCGCTGAACTTCTGCAGGATAGCCTCCAGCAGCTTGCGGTCCATCAGGTCGAAGCCGACCGCATCCACGTCGAGCATGGCCAGCGCCGCGTCGGCGATGGCGCGCGTGATGTTTCCGTCTCCCTTGACCTCGGCGTAATCGCGCACGCGGCGCAGCAGCCGGTTGGCGATACGCGGCGTACCACGCGCGCGGCGGGCGATTTCCAGTGCGCCCAGCGGGTCGATGCGCGCATTGAGCAGTTGCGCGGAGCGCGTGACGATGCGCGACAGTTCCTCGGCGGTATAGAACTCGAGCCGCGCCACGATGCCGAAGCGGTCGCGCAGCGGGTTGGTCAGCATGCCGGCACGCGTGGTGGCGCCGACCAGCGTGAAGGGCTGCAGGTCGAGCTTGACCGAGCGCGCCGCGGGGCCTTCGCCGATCATGATGTCGATCTGGTAGTCCTCCAGCGCCGGGTACAGGATTTCCTCGACCACCGGCGACAGGCGGTGGATCTCGTCGATGAAGAGGACGTCGTTGGCTTCCAGGTTGGTCAACAGCGCGGCCAGGTCGCCGGGGCGCTCCAGCACGGGTCCCGAGGTCTGGCGCAGGTTCACGCCCATCTCGCGGGCGATGATGTGCGCCAGCGTGGTCTTGCCCAGCCCCGGCGGCCCGAACAGCAGCACGTGATCGAGGGCTTCGCGGCGGTTGCGCGCGGCGTGCATGAAGATGTCGAGCTGGCCGCGCACCTTTTCCTGGCCGACGTATTCGTCGAGCAGCTTGGGACGCAGCGCCCGCTCGAAGGCCTCCTCGTTGGGCGAGGCGGTGGTGGGGGCGATCATGCGGTCGCCGCTCCGGTCGGGGGCAAGCTTGTCGGTTTCGATCATGAGTCTGAGACGGGCAAAGTGGTTCGATTGTAGCCCCTCCGGGCAGGGCGCCGGCCGCGCGTGCCCGGCGCCGCGCGGAGCGCGGCGGTCAGCCCTTCGACAGCGACTTCAGCGCCAGCTTGATGCCGTCCGACACGCCGGTGCCGGCCGGCACCTGCTTGATCGCCAGCGCCGCCTCTTTCTCGGAATAGCCGAGCGCCAGCAACGCATTGAGGATATCGACGGCGTTGTCGTGCACCGGCGCGCTGCCGGGCGCATGGCCGAGTTCGGCGCCGAGCTTGCCCTTGAGTTCGAGCAGCAGGCGCTCGGCGGTCTTCTTGCCGATGCCCGGCACCCGCGTCAGGCGTCCGGCCTCCTGCAGCGTGATGGCCTGCGCCAGCTCGCCGACCGACATGCCGGAGAGCACCGCCAGCGCCATGCGCGCGCCGATGCCGGTGATCTTGATCAGCTCGCGGAAGGTGTTGCGCTCCGTGGCGCTGCCGAAGCCGTACAGCAGGTGCGCGTCCTCGCGCACGATCTGCTGCGTCAGCAGCGTGACGGGATGGCCGACGGCGGGCAGGTTGTAGAAGGTACTCATCGGTACGTCGATCTCGTAGCCGACGCCGTGGCAATCGACCAGCAGGTGCGGGGGATTCTTCTCGATGAGGGTGCCGGCGATGCGTCCGATCATGGTGTGGTGTCTGCAGCGAATTGCGGCGCGCGCGCCTGGATAAGATGAGGGGGCGATGGCGCCGCCGGGAAGGGCACGCCATCGCAAAGGCCGCCAGTGTAGCCCAGCGTGCGGTACGCCGGTGAGCGCCGCCATCCAGGCCATCTTTGCGGCTAGTGCCCCAGCGTGTCCACCGCCTGCCGGCCCAGCGCCGGATCGTCGGTGAAGAAACCGTCGATGCCCGCGGCGAGGAAGGCCTGCACCTCGCGCACCATGCCGGCGGGGCTGCGCGTGGCGTCGTCGCCGCCGGTGCGCAGGTTGCGCGGCAGGAAGCGGTTTTCCGGACGGAAGGTGTAGGGATGGACCAGCAGTCCGGCAGCGTGCGCGTTGTGCACCAGCGCGCTCGGTGCGCCAAGGTTGCCGTTGGCGTCGAGCGGCACCACGCTGGACTTCTCCGGGCCGATGCCGCTGGCATAGCTGGCGACCTCGCGCAGGCCGATCGGCGTCATCATGTCGGCGAAGGTGCGCGTATCGCCGGCCAGGCGCCAGTCGGCCGGCCGGCTCCTGGCGCCGCCCATCAGTTGCACCAGCTTCACGTTGGGCATGCTGCCGCCCAGGCGCCGGTGCAGCTCGCGCAGGTTGCCGGTCTCGAACGACTGCACGAAGACCGGCGCGCTGCGCGTGTAGGCGTGCGCCCGCAGCGTGGCCACCAGCTTTTCTTCCAGCGGCAGGCCGATGCTGCGGAAATAGCTCGGGTGCTTGGTCTCCGGATACAGCCCGATCACCCGTCCGCTGCGCTGGGAGGCCCTGGCTACCATCTCGATGATCTCATCGAAGGTGGGGATCTCGAACTGGTCGTTGTACCGGGTATTGGCCTGGCGCAGCTGCGGGATGCGCTCGCGCGCGCGCAGCGTCTTCAGCTCGGCCAGCGTGAAGTCTTCGGTGAACCAGCCGTCCAGGCGCTCGCCGTCGATCACCTTGATGCGCTTGCGGCTGGCGTATTGGGGCAGCTCGGCCACATTGGTGGTGGTGCCGATCTCGTTTTCGTGGCGGGCCACCAGCACGCCGTCGCGGGTCATGACCAGGTCCGGCTCGACCACGTCCGCGCCGTCCTCGATGGCACGCTCGTAGGACGCCAGGGTGTGCTCCGGGCGCAGCGCGCTGGCGCCGCGGTGTCCGATCACCAGCGCCTTGGGCGCGGCAGGCGCCGGGCCGGGCACAGGGACTGGCGCGGGGGCAGGCGCCGGCGCCATGCCGACGGGCGGCGCGGCGCAGCCGGCGAGGACCGCCACCGCAATCGCGCCGAGCAGCGCGGGCAGGCAGGCCAGGGGAGACGGGCGAGGCGAACGCAACGAGAGGGGCGAGCGGGACATCGGCATCCTTTGACGGGGCAACCGCTCGATTGTAAGAGGTAAGGGACCTGGACTTGCCGGCGCCAGCCCGAAGGGCGGCCGGGCGCGGTTGGCTGGCCGCTCAGCCGATCAGGCGGCCACGGCGGACCCGCATGCCCTTGCGCACCAGCTCCGGGGCCAGTCCGGTCAGGGCGCCGAGCGTATTGCTGCCATTGGCGTGGCAGATCGCCATGCCGAGCGCATCCGCCGCGTCGGGGCTGGGCCGTCCGGACAGGCTCAGCAGGCGCATCACCATCTCCTGCACCTGCTCCTTGTTGGCACGGCCATAGCCGACCACCGCCACCTTCAACTGCAGCGCGGTGTACTCGAACACCGGCAAGCCATAGCCCATCAGCCCGCAGATCGCGGCGCCGCGGGCCTGGCCCAGCAGGAGCGTGGATTGCGGGTTGACGTTGACGAACACCTTCTCGATCGCGGCGCAATCGGGAGCGTAGGTGCGGGTGACTTCGCTGATGCCGTCGAAGAGGGTTTTCAGCCTTGCCGGCAGGCCGGTCTCACCGTCGCTCTTGATGGTGCCGGAGGCGATGTAGGTCAGCTTGTTGCCGTGCTTCTCCAGCACGCCGAAGCCGGTGGTGCGGAGGCCGGGGTCGATGCCGAGGATACGCATTAGTTGATTGTAGCGCTGTGTTTGTTTTTGGGATTTTG
The DNA here is from genome assembly GCF_029335485.1 of Cupriavidus basilensis. Classification (GTDB taxonomy): domain Bacteria; phylum Pseudomonadota; class Gammaproteobacteria; order Burkholderiales; family Burkholderiaceae; genus Cupriavidus; species Cupriavidus basilensis_E. The sequence continues at coordinate 254 of NZ_JARJLM010000026.1, read as the reverse complement.
TTGGGGATTTTTGCGTTTGTGGGGACCTGATGTTGGTCTGCAGGGCCTAAAGGCGGTGTTCCGTCAGGCCCTCGGGCACATGGAGGTGTCACTTTTCTTTACTCGTAAAGAAAAGTAACCAAAAGAAAGCGATCCTTGCAGGAGGCTGGCTTGTCGGGCTTGCTGGCTTTGCGGATTCGCGGTGGGCGCGACAGTCCTGCCTGACTGCTGGCGCTACCGGCACGAACGGCGTTGCCACTGCGAATGACGGTGGT
>NZ_JARJLM010000269.1 GCF_029335485.1 Cupriavidus basilensis | reverse complement strand
CCCATTGGCGAACGCATCCTGGTGAGCGGCCGTGTGCTCGACGAGAACGGCCGCCCGGTGCGCAATGCGCTGATCGAGGTGTGGCAGGCCAACGCCGCCGGCCGCTACGTGCACAAGCGCGACCAGCACGACGCACCGCTGGATCCGAACTTCACCGGCGAAGGCCGCGCGGTGACCGACGACCAGGGCCGCTACCAGTTCAAGACCATCAAGCCCGGCGCCTATCCCTGGCGCAACCACCACAATGCATGGCGTCCGCAGCATATCCATTTTTCGCTGTTCGGCAATGCCTATGCCACGCGGCTGGTGACGCAGATGTACTTCCCCGGCGATCCGCTGCTCGCCTTCGATCCCATCTACAGCTGCGTGCCGGACGAGAAGGCGCGCGCGCGCCTGGTGGCCGCCTTCGACTGGGAAACCACGATGCCCGAGTACGCGCTCGGCTATCGTTTCGATATCGTGCTGCGTGGCCGCGATGCCACGCCGATGGAGTAAGCCATGTTGTACGCCACCGCATCCCAGACCGTCGGTCCCTACCTGCATATCGGCCTGTCCGGCCTTGACTGCGCCGACCTGACCGCCGAGGCGCCTGCCCTGGCCGGCGAGCGCATCGTGATCGAAGGCCGCGTGCTCGACGCCCGCGGCGAGCCCGTGCCTGACGGCATGGTGGAAATCTGGCAGGCCAACCCGGCCGGCCGCTACCGCCATCCCGACGATGCGCGTGAAGGCGCGGAACTGGCACTGGTGCCTGGTTTCACCGGTTTTGGCCGGGTGCCGACGCAGCCGGACGGCAGCTTCCGCTTCGTCACCGTCAAGCCGGGCGCCGTGCCGGGCCCCGATGGCAGACCGCAGGCGCCGCATATCGTGGTGTCGCTGTTCATGCGCGGCCTGCTCAAGCACCTGACCACGCGCCTATACTTCCCGGACGAAGCGCAGGCCAACGCCAGCGACTGGGTCCTGTCGCAGGTGCCAGCCGAGCGCCGCCAGACGCTGGTGGCGCAGCCAGCCGGCGCGGGCAAGCTGCAATGGCAGGTGGTGCTGCAGGGCGAGGACGAAACGGTCTTCTTCAGCATCTGACCCTGGCCGCCGAGGCAGGGCGCAACGCGCATGCAGGCGCG
>NZ_JARJLM010000268.1 GCF_029335485.1 Cupriavidus basilensis | reverse complement strand
CGTAGGGCAGCACGATGGTGTGCGCCTGCGCGTGCGGCAGGTTGAAGCTGCCGCCGAGCGTGTGGCACAGCTTGTGGTGCAGGGCCATGCCAACCGACCCCAGGCAGGCGCCGGCCAGCCAGGCGCCGTACAGCGCGCCGGAGCGGGCTTCCAGGTCGGCCGGGTTGTCCATCACCGCCGGCAAGGCCACGGCGAGCGCACCGATCGACGCCTCGGCCATCAGGCTGATGATCGGATTGGCATCCTGCGCGTACAGCGCCTCCACCGCGTGCGCCATCGCGTTCATGCCCGAGCAGGCCGACAGTTGCGCCGGCAGCGTGAGCGTCAGCTCCGGGTCGTAGATGACGGTACGCGGCAGCACGCGCAGGTCGCGCCCGGTCTTCTTCAGGCCGCCATCGGTCAGGCCGTAGATCGGCGTCATCTCCGAGCCGGCATAGGTCGTGGGCACCGCTACGATGGGCAGGTCGGAGGTCAGCGCAATGGCCTTGCCCAGCCCGATGGTGGAGCCGCCGCCAACCGCCACGCAACAGTCGGCGCCAAGCCGCGCGGCCTCGGCGCGCGCCGCCTCGGCGGTCTCCATCGGCACATGCATCTGCGCCTTGTCATGCACGCCGGCCGCGCGCGCCCCGAGCGCCTGCGCGACGCGCTCGCCCAGTGGCCGTTGCTCCGGCGTCGTCAGCACCAGCGCGCGGCGGGCGCCGAGCTTCTCCACCTCTTCCGGCAGCCGTGCCAGGCCCCCGGCTTCGAACACCACGCGCGACGGCAGCGACTGATAGGCAAAGCGCAGCATGATCCCTCCTCAGCGCTTGAAGTGCGGCGGCACCTTGGCATCCACGTTGACCCAGACGGAGCGGGCCTCGGTGTAGTCGTGCATGGCTTCGAAGCCCATCTCGCGGCCGTAACCGGACTGGCCGACGCCGCCGAACGGGCTGCCGGGATTGACGCGCTTGTAGCAGTTGATCCAGCACATGCCAGCGTGGATGCCGCTGGCCAGCTTGTGTGCGCGCGACAGGTCGCGCGTCCACAGGCCGCTGCCGAGCCCGTAGGCGGTGCCGTTGGCGATGGCCAGCGCCTCCTCGTCGGTGCCAAAGCGCAACACCGTCACGAACGGGCCGAACACCTCCTCCTGCGCAACCCGGTCCTCCGGCTTCGCTTCGACGATGGTCGGCTGCACGTAGTAGCCCTGTGCCAGCGTGGCGGCATCCGGCGCCTTGCCGCCCGCCAATATGCGCGCGCCCTGCTCCTGGGCGACCGCCACATAGGACAGCACGCGGTCGCGGTGCTGGGCGGACGTCAGTGGGCCCATCTCGGTCTCGGGGTCGAGCGGATCGCCCAGCCGGATCGAGGCCGCCAGCGCACTGAAGCGCTCCAGGAAGGCGTCGGCGACGCGCTCGTGCAGCACCAGCCGCGAGCCAGCGATGCAGGCCTGCCCCTGGTTGTGGAAGATGGCCCAGGCCGCGCCGTTGACAGCGGCATCGAGGTCGGCATCGTCGAACACGATATTGGCGCCCTTGCCGCCCAGTTCGAGCTGGACGCGCTTCAGGTTGCCCTGCGACGCCTCGACGATGCGGCGACCGGTCGCGGTAGAGCCGGTGAAGGCGATCTTGCCCACGCCGGGATGCTCGGCCAGCCGCTGCCCGGCGGTGTGGCCGTAGCCGGGCACGATATTGACCACGCCGGGCGGGAAGCCGACCTCGGCCATCAGCTCGGCGATGCGCAGCGTTGACAGCGGCGTCAGCTCCGACGGCTTGAGCACCACCGTATTGCCGGCCGCCAGCGCGGGGCCCATCTTCCAGCTGGTGAACATCAGCGGGAAGTTCCACGGCACGATCTGCCCGACCACGCCGATCGGGGCGCGCTGCACGTAGTTGAGGAAACCCGTTTCCACCGGGATGACCGAGCCCTGCAACTTGTCGGCCATGCCGCCGAAATAACGGAAGCACGCCGCGGTGCGCGGCACGTCGAGGCCACGCGAATCGCGGATCGGGTGGCCGGTGTCGAGCGATTCGAGGTGCGCCAGCTCGTCGCCGTACTGCTCGATCTTGTCGGCGAGCTTCAAAAGCAGGCGGCCGCGCTCGGCGGCGGCCATGCGCGACCAGGCCGGGAAGGCGCGCGTGGCGGCGGCCACGGCAAGGTCGACGTCGGCCGACTCGGCGGCGGCGATGGAAGTGATGACGCTGCCGTCGTGCGGGTTGTACACGTCGATGGTGCCGCCCGCGAGCGCGTCGACGAAGCGTCCGTCGATGAAGAGTTTGGTCAGGATAGGCAAAATCGTCTCCTCGCGGCACGGGAAGTGCCGTGCCGCGCGATGGGTCGATGGGGTTCGATGGGAAGCACGGGCTGGCCGCGCCGGGAAGTACCGGGGCTGCCGGCCTTCAGAAATCGACCGGATAGGGCTTCAGCTCGCCGCTCTCGTAGCGCTGGGGCAGGCCGGGGGTGGCGTTCTCCCACACCAACAGCATCGAGCGCTTGGTGGAATAGCCCTGGTGGCGGATGTCGGCCGGCATGGCACAGATGTCGCCCGCGCGCATGGTCACGCGTGCACGCGGCGCGCCGGTGTTCTTGTCGCCGATGTCCCAGACGATTTCGTCGGACAACTGCAGGAACCATTCGACGCGGTCATTGCCATGGAAGACCGGCAGGATGAACTCCTCCGTGGTCGGGCAGAACAGGCTCTGGCCGCATACCGAGGTCACCGACGGGTTCCACGTCACGTCCGAGCGCGACAGGTACTTGAACAGGTTGAATGCGTGCAACTGGCCTTCGAAGCCAGGTTCGACATGGACTTCCGGCTCGTCCTGCGCCACATCGGCAAAGGCACGGTTGACCGGCAGGTCGTCGCGCAGCGGCGAGTCATCCTTCAGGCCTGGCATGCGGCGCGTAGCGATGCGCGAGCGCTCGATGGCGGCGCCGTTCTCGCCGTGCTTGCGGCCGAACGCGGTGCCGGTTTCCGCGGGCGCGGCGAACGGGTCGAAGCCCTCGTTGGTCCAGTCGTGCAGCATGGCCTTGAAGGTGGCCATGATCACGGGCGTCTCGAAGGTCTCGGTGTAGTCCACTCCGGCTTCCTTCATCACGCCGTTGAACGAGCCGGCGTAGACGTCCACCTTGCCATAGTGGTTGCGCGTGCCGAAAACATGGTCGAAGTTGACCCAGCCGTAGAAGAAGCCCCAGGCCACGTCGCGCATCAGTGCGCGCAGGAAGGCATCGGCCGGGATGGCGTGGGTGCGGGCCTGGCCGCCGGATGGCCAGTGGATCTTGGCAAAATATTCGTCGCGCGTGAACTCGAACCGGCCGAGGCGGAAGGTCTTGTAGCCGGTGACGGCATCGGGTCCTGTGGACACCACCTTGTCGGCGGCGAAGGTGGTGGGCTTGTCTGCAATGTCGAGCATGGCCATGGCTGGAATCTCCTTTCGGATCTTGTCTGTTCAGTGCAGGCAGATGTCCGCCCACTTCTCCACCGACAGCTCGCCGATGCGCGTCTGCACCAGCAGCACGCCGGCCCGGCTTGCCGTGAAGCGGTACGCGGCACCGGCCGGCAGCAGCGCCTGATGACCCTTGCGCAGAATCACATGACCCATGGCTTTGCCAGCCGGCGCGTCGCCGGCAGGCACGGTGCCCTGGCCGGCGGTCACCGGCTGCGGCGGGGCGATGAAGTCGATGCGCGCCTCGCCGTCGAGCAGGATGGCGAACTCATCGTGCGCACAGGTGAACCACGGCGACACGCCCTCGGCGCGCAGGGTCTCGATCACGTACTCGAGATTCTTGCCGACCACGACCTTCTCGTAGGGCGCGGATTGCGAGGCGACTTCGAACACATTGGAAAACACATAGTGTTGCGCGCTGCCCTGGGTCAGCTCGATGCCGCCCTTGCGATAGTGTTCGAGCGAACCGAACTCGGTCTTGAAGGTGGTACTGGTCACGTCTGTCTCCTGGGTGGTGCCAATCGTCTTGTTGCTGCTTTGTTGCTTCAAAGATAGGTTCTATCGCAGCGCAACAACAATTGGCCTGCCGGCGACTGCCGTGTTCGCGGATCGCGAATAGTGGGGGCCCGGAGGACGCCTCAGCGCACCCAGCCGCGTTCGAGCAGCGGCACGTCCCAGGCAGGTTCGCCCGCCAGCGCCGCCGACAGGTACTCCACCAGCACCCGCACCTTCACCGCCTGCCGCTGCGTGGCCGGATAGACCGCCGCGAAGGTGTAGGAGGCCAGCGTGTAGTCGGTCAGCACCGGCGCCAGGCTGCCGTCGAGCAGTGCTTCGCTCGCTACCAGCGTCGGCAGGCAGACCACACAGCTACCGCCGAGCGCGTAGTCGCGCAGCATGTGCACCGAATTCGAACGCACCTGGCCCGGCATTTCGATCTCGACGGTCGGCTCGTCGCCGCGCTGGAATGCCCAGCGGTTGCGCGACGGGTAGCCCGAGTAGAGCGCCACGGTGTGGCTCAGCAGTTCCACGGGCTTCTGTGGCGTGCCGTGGCGCTCCAGGTAGGCCGGTGCCGCGCAGAAGAGGCGGCGCACGGGAAAGAGCCGCTTCTCGATCAAGGACTCGGAAATCGGCGGAAAGATCTGGAAGGCCACGTCGAAGCCTTCCTCGATCGGATCGACCACGCGGTCGTTGACGATGATGTCGAGCTGGATGCTGGGGTAACGGTCGGTGAAGCCCGCCAGCAGGCGGGCCAGATGCTTGATCGCGAAGCCGGGCAGCACCTGGATGCGCAGCTTGCCGCTCGGCGTTGCGCGCACGTCGCACATCTGGTCGGTCAGGCTGTTCAGGCGCGCGACCGCATCCGCGCACTCCTTGTAGTAGGCCTCGCCCACCTCCGACAGCCTGACGTGGCGCGTGCTGCGGTGGAAAAGCGGCGCGTCGATGAATTTCTCGAGCTGCTGGATGCGGTTGGTCACCACCGAGTTGGTCACGCCGAGCTGGCGCGCCGCCTCGGCGAAACTGCTGGTCTCCGCTACCCGGACAAAAGCTTCAAGGCTGAGAAAGCGGTCCATGGCGTCTCCGTAATATCCGGCAGGTTCGATTTGCCTGCCTGCTGGCTTGCGTCATTGCCGCGAGGGGGATCGCCCACCGCTGGCTCACCGAGAGCATAGCAAAGATCGCCGCCGCGCCCTGCGCACCCTGATCTGCGACGCCCCCCGGCGTTATTCGCGAATCCCGAATACGGCAGTCGCGGCCCGCCGCATTGTGATACCCCGGCCAATCGCCCTATCGTTCGCCCCTGGCTGCGCACAAAACATAACGAACATAACGACCGAGGAGACACGAAGATGCACTCAGACCACGCAACGCGCCATCGATGGATCCTGAAACTGGCGGCCTGTGCCGCGCTGGCGACACCGGCTGCGTCGCAGGCCACCGAGGGCGGCGGCTCGATCTATCCGGTCGGCGCCGAGAACTACGGCTGCTGCGCCCTGCCGCCGCCCGGCGTCTACGGCCAGGTCTTCGGCCAGCAATACAACGCCTCGACGCTGCGGGACAACCATGGGGATCGCATTCCCGTGCCGAATTTCCGGGTGGAAGCCACGGCCATCGTGCCGCGGTTGATCTGGGTGACGCCAACGCAGATCCTCGGCGGCTCGCTCGCCTTCCACGGCATCCTGCCACTGGTGACGCTCAAGGTTAACGCGGGCGCTGAAAGCCAGCGCAACACCGGCATCGGCGACATGACCTTCGGCACTGCGCTGGGCTGGCACTTGTCCCCGACCCTGCACCTGCTGGCCGGCGTCGATGTCTTCGCGCCGACCGGCGGCTATCGCCAGACCGACCTGGCGAACATTGGCCGTCACTACTGGGCAGTGCAGCCGCTGGTGGGCGTGACCCGCATGGACCCCGAGGGCGTGAACGCCGACCTGAAGCTTATGTACACCTTCAACGGCAGGAATGACGCCACGGATTATCGTTCGGGCCAGGAGTTGATCGCCGACTATTCGCTCGGCTACGGCATTCTCCGCAACTGGGTGGTGGGTGTCGGCGGCTACTACTACCTGCAGACCACCGACGACCGGCAGGCCGGCGCGACCGTGGCGAATAACCGGGGCCGCGCCTTCGCCATCGGCCCCTCGATCAAGTACGACAGCGGCAAGGGCTGGTTCGTCAGCCTGAAGTATCAGGCCGAGACCGGCGTGCGCAACCGTGCGGACGGTGGCGCGCTCTGGCTCAAGGCCACGTTCCCGCTGTACTGAGCGAAGGCCGGCGGCCTGAGCAACGCATCGCGTGATCGAAGCACGCGTGCGATGGCGGACTGTGCTTGCGCACTGAGGGGGTGCGCTCGCCACCTGCCCATGGTCGCCTTGGCCGCGCGACAAATTCGATCAATCGTTCTTGCGAGAAAATGGAGTTGACACATTGGCGGGTACTGGGAACTTGCCTTGGTGAGCGACACATCCGGTTCCTGCAACGGGAGCGCAATATTACGCGGTGTCCATTTGGGCCACTCGTCCGGGCAGTCAAAGAAGCATTGGGCCTTTGCGTAGCGCCACTACCGTGCTCCGATGTTGCAAACGCTGTGCCTAGACGAAACAACGCGGAGCTTGGAAGTCGATTACGCCACGGACAATCTCGCGCATCGCCAGGATCAACGGCCGGGTGTCATCGCGGCGCCACTGCACTGCATAGTGAAGCGGCTCCAGAGCGTCGCTATCCGGCAAGAATCTGAGTGCTCCCCGTTCGACAAGTGCGTCAGCCCACAACCTCGGAACGAATCCGAAACCCAGCCCTTCAACCAGCATTCCAACGACAGCGCCCCAGCTATTGCACATCAGGCGCCGGCCGACCATGAGCCCACGGCGAGCCAGCCACTGGTCGAGCACCCTGGTCCCCCCGGCACCAACGGGGAGCGTCAGCAACGTCTGCTCTCCCATGAGCATCCGTGGCTCGTCAGTGCCGGCCGTCTTGAGGAACGACTGGCTAGCGACCCACGCAAAGTCCACCTGGCCAATCCGCTCGGCTGCCAAGCTGCTGCGGGTGGACGGCCCGGCGAGAACGCCGATATCCAGCTCCCCGTCATGGAGGCGCTGCTCAAGGACCTGCCCGATATCGAGATGGGGCTCCAGCAATAGGCCCGGGTGGCGTGACGACACTTCACGCACGAGCCTGGGCAACCAGGTAAGTCCGCTCAACTCGCCCAAGCCGATACGGCATCGTCCAATCAAGCCCTGACGCTGCCCCGCGGATTGCCGCAACTCTGCGGCGGCGTGCAGCATCGCGCGAATCTGCGGCAGCATCTGCTCGCCCTGCGCGGTCAGTTCGGCGCTTCGCCCGCTGCGGTCGAACAATTCCACGCCCAATGACGCCTCCAGTTCGGCAATCCGTTTTGAGAGGGACGAGACGGACAGGTGGACGCGCTCCGCCGCCACCGTGAAGTTGACACAGGTTGCCGCCCAGTAGAAAGCTTCGAGTTGCTTAAGAGTCATAGCGAGTCCCAACGACCGATGGTCGACTTTTTCCAAAAAGCGAAATTATATCTTCGGTATTTTTCACTTTTTTCGTTGCGTGCGGGTTGCTAGATTTGCTCCAACCCATAGCAATCGCTCCCATGTCGACCGCTCCCCTCTACGATGCCGCACAGACTTCTGCACTTCACCCCGGTGGCAAGGATACCGTTGAAGCAAGCGGGCGCGACATCGCCTGGCTGAAGCAGCAGGTGTTGTCGCTGAAGGACTTCGAGCCGTTGGCTCGCAAGCGGCTGCCCAAGCCGCTGTACGCCTACGTAAGCGGCGCGGTCGAGGACAACATCTCCCTGGGTCAAAACCGACGGTCGTTCGAGGAAATCGCACTGCGACCACGCGTGCTGGCGGGCGTCTCTACGCGAGACCTGAGCTTAACCCTGTTCGGCCAACGATATGCCGCGCCATTCGGTCTTGCACCCATGGGTATCTCCGCACTTTTCGCGTACCGCGGGGACGTCGTCATGGCACAGGCAGCTTGCCAGGCGTCCGTACCGGCCATCATGAGCGGTTCGTCCCTGATTCGGCTCGAAGAGGTCATGGAAGCCGCTCCAGGGACTTGGTTCCAGGCCTACCTGCCCGGTGACATGCGCCACATCGAAGGCCTGCTTGCGCGGGTTGAAGCGGCCCGGGTCGAGACCCTCGTCATCACAGTGGACACGCCCGTGGCGGGCAACCGCGAAAACAACGTGCGTGCGGGCTTTTCCACCCCGCTACGGCCTAGTGCGTCCCTCGCCTGGCAAGGCATCACCCATCCGCGCTGGCTGCTCGGCACCTTCGCCCGAACCCTGCTGCGCCACGGCGTGCCGCACTTCGAGAACGCCTACGCCCACCGCGGTGCACCCATCGTCTCGCGCGACGTGCAGCGGGACTTCTCGGACCGCGCCCATTTCACTTGGGACCACCTGGCGACCATCCGTCGCCGCTGGCGGGGGCAGCTCGTCGTCAAAGGCATCCTGACTGCAGAAGATGCGCGCCTCGCTCATCAGCACGGCGTCGACGGCATCATCGTGTCCAACCACGGTGGCAGACAGCTTGATGGCGCCATCGCTTCAATGCGAGCCCTGCCTGAAATCGTCGAGGCCGTCCCGCAACTGCCTGTGATGCTCGACAGCGGCGTGCGTCGCGGCACCGATGTCATCAAGGCACTCGCCCTGGGCGCCCGATGCGTTTTCATTGGGCGACCGTTCGCCTATGCAGCGACGGTCGGTTCCCGCCATGGCGTTGCACATGGCATCGACCTGATGCAAGCCGAGATTTCTCGCGACCTGGCCATGCTGGGCATCACGCGCGTGACAGATGTTGATGCACATTGCATCCAGCGCCCCCTTCCGAACTGAGTTGCAGCTTCCAAGTCAATCCAACAGGTCCTTCACGGCCGACACAGGAGACAGAACAATGACTTCGCCGCATGGTTTTCGCATCCATCCGCGCCCCGCACACCTTGTCAGTTCCTCGCTGATGGAACGGTACCGGCATTTCCCCGTCGCCAACGTCAGCGACGCGATGAGCCGCACGACCGGAACCAGTCAGCTGCGCCCGTTTCACCGCCGCGATGGCAACCTGGTCGGACGAGCGCTTACCGTTCGCACGCGTCCGGGCGACAACCTCATGGTTCACAAGGCAATTGACCTCTCTGGCCCTGGTGACGTTATCGTAGTAGATGCGGGTGGCGTGGGACCCAATGCAATCATCGGCGAGATCATGCTTGCGCTCGCCATCTCGCGCGGAGCAGCCGGCTTTGTCATCGATGGCTTGATTCGCGACAGTGACGCGATTGGCAAGGAGCCACTGCCTGTCTACGCGCGCGGTGTCTCGCACCGTGGCCCCTATAAGGATGGTCCGGGTGAACTCCACGTACCGGTCTCCATCGACGGCATGGTGGTCCGACCTGGCGACCTGATTATTGGCGATGGTGATGGACTGCTGGTGGTTCCCGCCGAAGAAGCCGAAGCGATAGCGGTCCACGTGGAAGACGTACAGCGGACCGAAGCCGGCATTCTGGAATCGATCGCACAGGGTCGCGCGGACCGCGCCTGGGTGGACCGCTCGCTGGCTGACAAGGGGGTACTGTGAGCCAGTCCATCACAACCATTCAAGGGCAGCGTCAGGTAGTGCGCTTTGACTACTGGCTCGACCCTGCCTTTAACCGGATTGTGGGCGAGCGCCCCGGCATCAGTCTGCACACATGCCAACGCGAAGGCGCTGACGACGAGGCTTGGGCGCGCCTGTCTCAGGCACACGTGTACCAGATTACGGCCGCCAAGGACGAACTGCCCCGGCGCTGGTTCGTTACCGCGGAACTGCTTGCGCGTTGCCCGAATCTCATCGCGGTGTCATCAAGCGGGTCTGGCTGCGACACGATTGACATCGATGCCTGCACGGCAGCGGGCGTTGCCGTGATGAACCAGGCCGGCGGAAACGCCGATTCCGTAGCTGAAATGGCAGTGGGATTGATGTTGTCCGTCATGCGACGCATCCCCGAATCCGACCGTCGCATGAAAGCGCATGGCACCGGAAGCCGCGAAGACCTGATGGGCCACGAACTACGCGGGCGCACGCTGGGTCTGGTCGGGGTCGGACATGCCGGAAGTCGTGCTGCAGCACTTGGCCGTGCTTTCGGCATGCGCGTGATTGGCTATGACCCCCTTCTCAATAGTGCGGAGATGGCCAAGCGAGGCGCCGAGTTTGTCTCCTTCGGCGAGTTGCTGCGCACCGCTGACGTCGTTTCGCTGCACTGCCCCCGAAACGCCAGCACCCTGGGGATGATGAATGCAGACACCTTCGCGACAATGCGCCGCGGAAGCATATTCGTCAGTACGGCGCGTGGAGGCATCCACGACGAACAGGCCCTATATGCCGCGTTGTCGTCCGGCCACCTTGCCGGAGCCGGTCTGGACGTCTGGGACCAGGAACCGCCACCGCCAAGCCATCCGCTCCTGACCCTTGAGAACGTCGTAGCCACCTTCCACACGGCCGGAGTAACGCATGACGCTCGTCGCAGGAACGCGACGTTGGCCGCCACGCAAATTGTGGAGCTGCTCGCAACAGGCGAGAAGCCCGAGCGCCTTGTGAATCCCGAAGTCTGGCCCAGGGCGAGGCAACGGATAGAGGCCGCCTTGCTCGCTGCCGCCGACTGACCAAGCAATAGCCACAACAATACGCCGACTTCATGAGGGCCGGCGAGGAGACAAAACCATGCATTCCACTCCCGACTTCCGTCGTCGGCGTCTATCCGTTCTCCTGGCTGCGTGCTCGCTCGCCGGCATGGTTGGCGCTTTGGCGCCAGTCGCAGCCAGGGCCGAAGCCGCACCATGGCCGAATCGCCCAATCGAGATGATTGTCGCGTACGCTCCTGGCGGCGGCACTGACCTGATTGCCCGCTTGCTCGCACGACATCTCGAGAAGGAGCTAGGCGCAACCATTGTGGTCCAGAACAAGCCAGGCGCGGGTGGCGCCATTGGCTTTGCCGAGCTGGCACGCGCCGCACCGGACGGCTACACCGTCGGCTTCATCAACACGCCGAACCTGCTGACTATTCCGATTGAGCGCAAGACGACGTTCACCTGGAAGAGCTACGATCTCATCGGCAACCTGGTGGACGACCCGGGCGCATTCACCGTCAGCCAGTCCAGCAACATCGATTCCTTGGCCACGCTCGTGAAGTACGCCAAGGCGAACCCGGGCGCGGTCACTGTAGGCACCACGGGCGTGGGCTCAGACGACCATCTCGCCATGCTCTTGTTTGAAAAGGCCTCCGGCGTAAAGATGACGCACGTGGGCTACAAGGGCGCCGGCGAAGTCCGTGGCGCCCTGACCGGTCAACAGATTACGATTGGCGCCATCAATGTGGGCGAGGCATTGGCGTACCAGAAGGGTGGCACGCCACTCAAGTTCCTGGGACAGATGGGAGCTGCACGCGCGGTACTTGCGCCCAATGTGTCGACCTTCCGCGAGCAGGGCTACAACATCGAGCTGGCATCCTTGCGCGGGCTCGCCGCGCCCAAGGGCCTGCCGGAACCGGTAAGGAAGAAGCTGGTCGCCGCCCTGGCGAAGGTTGTCGCGGACCCGCAATTCAAGCAGCAAGCCGATGCCATGTTTGCGCCGCTGCGCTACCTTGATCCTGCCGCATATGCCGCTGAACTCGAGCGCGGTGAGGCGGGCTTCCGTCAACTGTGGAAGGAGATGCCATGGCAGGAAAAGTAAGCCGGCTTCTCCGGACTGCGGCTGGCTCCGCGACACTCGCCTGGTCCACGCTCCTGTTGGCGCAGCCGGCGTTGCCGCCCGGTCCGATTACCATGGTCGTCGGATGGCCTGCGGGCGGCCCCTCGGACGCCGTTGCCCGTCTGGTGTCTGCGCAAATGTCCAAGGCGCTGGGGCAGTCCATCGTCATCGACAACCGCGCAGGGGCAGGCGGCAACATCGGCACGGATGTCGCCTCTCGCGCGAAACCGGATGGCAGCACCATCATGCTTGCCACGGTGGCCTCGCACGGCCTGAATTCCGCGCTTTACAGCCGGCTGAACCACGACCCGATCAAGGACTTTGCGCCAATTGGCCTGATTACGACCTCACCAGGCGTGATGCTCGTTCCCAAAGACTCTCCATATCGCTCTGTCCAGGACCTGATTAAAAAGGCGCGCGCTCAGCCTGGTCAGCTGAACTTCGGCTCAGGCGGTGTCGGCTCAAGCCAGCATCTCGCGGGCGCGGTGTTCAGGAAGCTGGCCAACGTGGACGTAGCACACATCCCGTTCAAAGGCACCGCCCCTGCAATGACCGACCTGATGGCCGGCCGAGTCGACTTCGTCATCACGACGGGAGCACTCCCCTTCATCCGTTCTGGCAAGGTTCGTCCGCTTGCTGTTGCCGCGCATCAGCGACTGCCAGCGCTTCCCGACGTGCCAACTTTCGACGAAGCCGGCGTGAAGGGGTTCTATACCGATTCTTGGTATGGGTTGGTGGCGCCAGCGAACACGCCAAGGCCAGCGCTGGAGAAGCTGAACGCCGCGCTGAACCAAGCATTGCGAGACCCTGAGCTTCATAGACAGTTCTCGGAGCAAGGCTCATTGCCTGTCAAGCCGATGGGTGTGGATGATTACTGGACCTTCGTCAAGAAGCAGATGCCCATCGCTGCAGAACAAGTTCGCATCTCCGGGGCAAAGGTGGACTAGAGAAGACTCGACAACGAGAATGGCTTGGGACGCTGTCCCCGGAATAACCCACGCGTACATGGCCACTACGCCTTCATCCAACCGTATTTTTTTCGCCCCTGAACTGCTTCGCAGTGGGCAACCAGGGCAGAGAGCCCTGGTTGCCCACTGCTGCTGTATGATGCGACGGTTGGCTTTGAGAAGCCTGCTCTATCACGCAACGCCCCGTGGAAAACGAAACCTACCTGCAGTTTGACACCCTGCAAGCTCTCGCCCGCCGTACTGATGCCGTAACTGTCGACTGTGCGTGTAGCGCCCCTGAACTTGATGGTTGGACTTCTTTGCCGGTCTCCTTCCCAGAGCAACAGCTTGGCGCCATTGGCACCTTGGTTCGCGATATCTACACCGAGGCGACCTTTGAGGAGTATCACCCTCAGGACACAACCCTCTGGTCGGCCGAAGCACCGATTGCCGCCCTCTACTATCCGTACAACCGCTGCACCGTCTCGGAGTGCAACGCATGCCAACGCGCGTATTTGCGCTACGTAGAGGGTGGAGGGTACTTTGTCGACCCGCGCATCCGTCGACTGAGGACCGGTGTTCTTGTGGACGCCCCACTCTCTGAATAGGCCGGAACCTCCGGTCCTGTCCAAGCTGCGCTACTCGGCGTAGACGCCTGCCGCCTTAATGACCGGGGTCCAACGTGCGATTTCCGCCTTGGTGCGTGTCCCGAGCGTCGGCGCATCTTGCCGCGCTGCGGTCGGAACGGTGACCCCCATCTGGGCAAACCGCTGCAATACGGCCTGGTCAGCAAGCGCGAATCGCAAGGCTTGGTTCAATCTTTCGATGACTGCCGGCGGCGTACCCTTCGGCGCGTAGAGACCGTGCCAAACCTCGAGCTCGAAGTTTGACAAACCCGCCTCGGCGAACGTGGGGACATCTGGCAGGCTCGGTTGCCGCAAGGCTGCCGCCAGGGCATAGGGCTTCAACATTCCGCTCTTGATGTAGGGGCCGGTCGCCACTGGTTGGTCACATAGCAGGTCGACTTGTCCAGCAAGCAGGTCCTGTAGCGCCGGTCCGGTACCGCGATACGGCACCATGGTCACCTCCGTGCCGAGCGTCTTGGCCAGCAGCATCGCGCAGAGATGCGATGTCGAGCCGTTACCCGCGTGGCCGAAACGCACCGAGCCCTGTTTCTGCTTGATGAAGGCAATGACTTCCTTCAGGTTCGAAGGCGCGAAGCCCTTTGTTCCTACGAGAATCATCGGCACGTCAGCCGCTTGGCCAATCGGCTCCAGGTCCTTGGTCGAGTCGAAGCTCAGCTTCTTGTACAACGCCGGCGCGGTGGCAATGCCCATGTTGTGGAAGAGCAGCGTGTAGCCGTTCGCCTGTGCGTTCACAACCCGCGCCGTCCCAATCGTCCCACCCGCGCCCCCGGAATTCTCAATGACGACCGGTTCCTTGAGGTTGCGAGCCATGGCTTCACCCAATGCCCGCCCAATCACGTCAGTAGACCCTCCCGGTGCATACGGGATGATGACCTGAATCGGCTTCGTTGGATACGACTGAGCAGTCGCGATTGCTGAAGTCAGCGCTATGGCAATACCCGTGGCTGCTGCGAAAATTCGTTTCATGATGTCTCCAGTCTGAACGGCGACTTCTGTCGATTCGCCTTGTTTTTTTTGGCTTGTGGCCGTCGTAGGGACGAGCGTGACCCACCGCGCCTTTCGGCGCGGCAAATCCATACATCGAAGAATCCGGGAGCCTCCCAGCCTATCCGCTTCCGGTCGGAAGCCTTGTCGAAGCGGCTTGTTGGCCCGCGACTATGGGTGCTCGACGAAGCGGTACATTTCCGTGTGGTCCGCGCCCTTCCCTAGCTCTTTGGATGCTTGCGTACATAGAGCGTTGACATGCACGCCTAGCGGCATGGCGGCGTCTACTGCCTCGGCAAGAACGGCCGCGATGCCGACATCCTTTGCCATCAGGGCGAGCGAGAACCCGGAATTGAACGCACCGGAAAGCATGAACTGCTTTGCCTTGTTTTCCGTCGTGTTGTTCTTCCCGGTGGAGCTGTTCAGGACATCGACCATGACGTTGGGGTCGATGCCAAAGCGCTGGCCGGCAATCAACGCTTCCGCGGTAGCAATCAAACCAGCGGCCGACACGTAGTTGTTCAGCGCCTTCATTGCATGGCCTGCGCCAATGCCGCCCACATGAGTGAGCGTGGAACCCAAGTGTCCAAGGAGCGGCCGCACCCTGTCGACATCAGCGGCATTCCCGCCGGCCATAATCGCCAGAGTCCCTGCGCGCGCCCGGCTTACCCCGCCAGAGACGGGAGCATCAATCATCGTCAAGCCTGCCGCCTTGACCGCTTCCAAAAGCGTTCGCGTGCGCACCGGGTCGGCGGAACTCATGTCGACCACGAGGGCTCCTCGCTGCAGAACCTTGGTCAACGTGAGGACGGCTTCGTCGACGATTTCAGAGTTGGGCAGCATTGTCACGACTGCATCGCAGTCGCCGAACTCTTGCAGGTCCGCCGCTACACGGCCTGCCTTGTGCTCGGCAGCGAAACGCTCCCGCGTCTGCGCGACCACGTCATAGGCCAGAACGTTCACCCCCGCTGCGACCAGGCGGCCGGCCATGGGGAAACCCATCATGCCAAGGCCGACGAATCCAATCTGCTTCATGGCCGACTCCTTAGATGTCCATTTCCTTGAACACTTCCCGGGCGATGCGGAACGAGTCAATCGCCGCCGGCACGCCGCAGTAGATGGCCACCTGCAGGAAGACCTCTTTGATTTCATCCTTGGTCAGCCCGTTGTTGATGGCGCCACGCACGTGCAGCTTCAGCTCGTGCGGCCGGTTGAGCGCGGCAATCATCGCCAGGTTCAGGAAACTGCGCGTGCGACGCTCCAGGCCTGGGCGATTCCAAACATCCCCCCAGCAGTACTGGGTCACCAGTTCCTGCATATCGCGATTGAAGTCGTCGGCATTCTTCAGCGATGCATCGACGTACTCGCTGCCCAGCACTTCACGACGGGTCTTGAGGCCTTTATCGAACAGGTCTTGATTCATGTGTCTCTCCTTTGGCTAACGGGTCCCATCGTAGAGCGCACCTTTTCGTAAGTCAATAAGATTGTCTTACAATCTGTTTGGTTGGAAATCTGGGATAATTCCTGGCAACCAGCGTGGCGACCTATGGAAACTGACCTTTACATCAAGCGAGACATGACAACCCTTCGTCAACAAGTGACGGATAGGTTGCGGCAAGCCATCCTTTCCGGCCGTTTCGTCCCGGGTGCGCGACTCGTCGAACGGGAGCTCTGCGAAAACCTGGGGGTGAGCCGACCGCTTCTACGCGAGGCGCTGCAGCAGTTGCAGGCAGAGGGGTTGATTCACCTGATTCCTCACAAGGGCCCGGTGGTAGCCACCATTTCCGAAGAAGAGTCGCGCCAAATCTATGCCGTGCGCGCCTATCTCGAGGCGTGTATCGGTGAAGGATTCGCGCGCAACGCAACGGACGTGCAGATTTCCCGCCTGAGGGAAGCACTGCAGTACCTGGCCACGCCCGAAGCTTCCGCAGACACAGATGCCTTGCTCCTAGGCAAGAACACCTTCTATGCAATCTTGATGGAGGGATGCGGGAACGAGATTGCCGGGCAGATGCTGACCCAGCTCAACAACCGCATTACCCTCTTGCGCCGTCTGTCACTCGGCCGCACCGGACGGCTTGCCGAATCCATCAAGGAGCTCGATGCAGTTGTCTCGGCAATTGAGAAGCGGGATGCGGAGACCGCTCGTCAACTGTGCTTTGACCACGTTCGGAGCGCGGCAAAGGCTGCAGAGGACGCTCGCTCCCTCACTCACGCTTGAAATTAACAGCTGGTTGCACCAGGCATCTTCAACTTGCCACTCATGCCGCCGCCGGTCGTAACGCGCTGGCCCGCGAGCGCTCGTCAAGGCCATCAGCACCTTTTTTCGCAGAGCTCGACTTGTACCAGCCAGAAGATGGCCAGCAACCTATCGACGGCCGGAAGTGCAAATTGATATGGCCCGTCGCACAAAGCGACAGGCCATTCCCTCTTCAATCGTTCTGCGCTATCCGTTCACCACCGGACGCCGAGCTTGCCGAAGCGACAGTTCGCGTTCCTCCACCGCAGGCGCGGTCTCGCGCATTGTCAATGCGCAGAGCGTCGAGGTTACCCCGAGCAGCGAGAACAGTAACGCCGGACCGATCCAGCCGACAATGCCATACAAGCCAGTCGCGAGGAACGGCAGCGTGCCGGCCACCAGTGAAGCACCGTTGTATCCGAGCGAGATACCAGACGAACGCACATTGGGCGGGAACTGTTCAGCAAACCAGCTAGGTTCCACGGCAAATATCGGGTCATGACTCAGCAGCAAGGACAGCGAAATCGCGGTCACCACCATGACGCCCGCGCCCGTGTTGATCAGCATGAACATCGGGATGCCGAAGGCGATCGTAAACAGCGCTCCGATGAAGAAAACCGGGCGGCGGCCAATGCGGTCACTCCACGCGCCGTAGATCAAATGGCTGACGAGACCGATTGCTGAACCGATCATCGTGCCCCAGAGCACGTTTTCCTTGGTCGAGACCTGGGCCAGCACCACATACGACAGCATGAAGCTCGTCGTAATGTAGTAGCCGCCAGTCTCGGCCAGTCGAACGCCAACGATGCGCAGCACCTTGCGCCAGTCATTGCGCAAGACGTCCATGGCCGGCTGCTTGACGATCGTGTTCTGTGCCTTCATCGCTTCAAAGTCCGGTGATTCCTTCACGCTCAGACGAATGAAGATGCCAATTACCACCATGACAATCGAAACCAGAAAAGGCATGCGCCATACCCAATCGCCCTCAAAGAGGGCGACGGATAGCAGGAAGGCGCCATTGGCCATCAGCAGCCCCATTGGAATGCCGATCTGCGGCACGGCTCCGAAGAAGCCGCGGCGACGCGGCGGCGCATGTTCACACGCCATCAGAACGGCGCCGCCCCATTCCGCACCAAAACCAATGCCTTGAATCATTCGCAGCAGGATCAGAAGGACGGGCGCGATGACGCCGGCCTGTTCATAGGTAGGCAAAGCTCCGATCAATACGGTAGCACCACCCATGGCCAACAACGACCAAAAGAGCACGGACTTGCGCCCGATGCGGTCGCCATAGTGACCTGCGAGGTAACCTCCGAGCGGGCGCATAAAAAAACCGACCGCCAGTGTGGCGAAGGCGGCCAGGATGCCGACAATCGGCTCCGTGGTGTGGAAAAAGACCTTGCCGAACCAGCCGGCCGCGGCCGTGCCATAAATGAAGAAATCGTAGCTTTCCACCGCCGAGCCAATCATGGATGCGATGGATACCTTGACAGCACCGTCCCTCTTCGGCGCGCCTGTGGATGTCACTTGTGTCATGGGGTTGTCTCCAATGTCTTTATTGTTAGCGGCGAAGACTTCGCTGCTCCTGCCGCGAAACGTTGCTGCGTGGTCGTTGCGCGGCTATTGCCAGGTTTCAATTACCCGGCTGTCGTCACGAGCCCCTAGACCCGCGTCTGCCGCTTGGCAATAGCGTGCATGAGCGATGTCCAGGAGCGGCACTTGTGCGTCGCAGCCGCGAGCAGCATCCGCGACGAGGCCGCTATCCTTGACGAAGATGTTGATAGCGCTGGTCACCTCCACGTCCGTGCCGGCCAACATGCGCGGACCACGGTCCGATAGCATCCATGAACCGGCTGCGCCTTTCTCGATCAGTGGCAGTACTTGTGCGGGATCCAGGCCAAGCGAGCGCGCCAGACTAAGCGCCTCTGCGGCCGCCACGATGTGTACCGAGCACAAATGTTGGTTGACGACTTTGATAGCCTGGCCGTCGCCAAGCGTCGTGCCTGTGTTGCGCACAACGCCCATAGCGTCCAGCACCGGCCGCACCGCTTCGATGTCGTTGGTTTCCCCAGCGGCGAAAATCATGAGCTCACCGGTGCGTGCGCGCGCCACCCCGCCGGTAACGGGCGCATCCACGACGCGTGCTCCCGCATTGCGCAGTTTTCCGCCTTGTTCGCGGACGCTGGCAGGTCCGACGGTCGACATAATGATCCAGTGCTGGCTGGCTAGTTCACTTGGTGCCTTCTCGATAGCCTCGTCGACGAGCTTCGCGAGTTGGTCCGGCGTGGCGACCATAACAACCACAACATCGCCCGCAGGGAGATCCACCACGCGATTGACGGCATTGATGCCTTGCGCTTCGGCCTTTTCGCAGGCGGCTGTCATGACGTCCATGCCTGCGATGGTGTGGCCGGCGCGATGGATTTGCAAGGCCATAGGCAGGCCGATCGCGCCTAGTCCGATGAAATTGACCTTCATGGATGCATCCTTTATTTCAGCCATTGCTTGATGTTCTCAACCATCATTGCGGTCGAGATGCCATAGCGGTCATGTAGTGTCGGCAAGGCGCCGGCGTCCAGGAACTGGTCCGGCAGAGCAACGACCTTGAATTCCGGTTGCAGGCGCGCTTGCATCAGCGTCATGGCGACGGCCTCGGACAGGCCGCCCACGCGGCTGTGGTTCTCCGCGACGATGACCAGCCGCCCGCTACGGCGGCACTGCTCGATAATGGTCTCTTCGTCAAGCGGTTTGATCGTCGGCACGTGCAGCACACCCACGTCAGCGGCGCCGCCCGACATGGCCTGGGCTACCTCGAGTGCACGCATGGTCATCAATCCGGTGGAGATGATCAGCACATCTTTGCCGTCGCGCAGCAGCTTGGCCTTCCCGAGTTCGAACTTGTAGTCGTATTCATCGAGGACCAGGGGTACCTTGCCGCGCAGCAAGCGCATGTAGACCGGGCCCTTGTGCTCGGCGATGGCTGATACTGCCTGCTCCGTATCCAATGCGTCGCAGGGGTCGACGATGGTCAGGCCCGGGATGCCTCGCATCAGCGCGATATCTTCGGTAGCCTGATGGCTCGGCCCGTAGCCTGTGGTCAGGCCGGGCAGCGCCGCGCAAATCTTGACGTTGAGGTTCTCCTCTGCGATGACCTGGTGGATGAAGTCATAGGCACGCCGTGTAGCGAACACCGCGTACGTAGTGGCGAACGGCATGAACCCTTCCTTCGCCATGCCGCCTGCTGCAGCCATCAACAACTGTTCCGCCATTCCCATCTGGAGGTGGCGCTCAGGGAACGCCTGACTGAAGATGTGCAAGTCGGTGTACTTCGAGAGGTCGGCCGTCATGCCGACAATTTCCGGGCGCTTCTCAGCTTCCGCCACCAATGCGTGGCCGAACGGCGCCGTGCGCGTGCGCTGCCCTTCGGCAGCAATCGAAGCAATCATGGCCGACGTCGTCAGGCGCGGCTTTGCGGTATTGGTGGCAGCGCTCATTGCTGGGTTTCCTTAGCGTAGTTGGCATCCAGATCGGCGATGGCCTTTTGCCATTCGTCGGCTTCTACGCGAATGAAATGGTTCTTCTCACGCGTTTCCAGGAAAGACACGCCCTTGCCCATCAGCGTGTCAAAGAGGATGACGCGTGGAACCGGGTCCTTCACGGCACGCGCCCGGTCAAACGCGTCGATCACGGCCGGCAGGTCATTGCCGTCGACGCGCTGGACATGCCAGCCAAAGGCGCGCCACTTGTCGTGGGCCGGCTCGAAGCCCAGCACCTCATGGGACACGCCGTCCGCCTGCTGTCGATTGATGTCAACCAGCGCAATAAGGTTGCCCAGCTTGTGGTGCGCGGCGGACAGTGCGGCTTCCCACGTCGCCCCTTCATCCAGTTCGCCGTCGGACATCGAGTTGTAGACGAAGGCCGAACTACCCTTCATGCGCAATCCCAGCGCCATGCCTACGCCGATGGCCAGTCCCTGGCCAAGGGATCCACCCGAGATTTCCATACCAGGCGTGTACGTGGCCATTCCCGACATCGGCAGGCGGCTGTCGTCGGAGCCGTAGGTATCCAGTTCGGCCTCGTCGATAATGCCGGCCTCGATGAGCGCCGCGTAGAGGGCGATAGCATAGTGGCCATGCGACAACAGGAAGCGATCGCGGCCCTCCCATTCAGGTTCCGCGGGACGCAGTTGCATCGCATGGCAGTACGCCGTTGCGAGGACATCTGCATAGCCCAGTGCCTGGCCGACATAACCTTGCCCCTGTACCTCGCCCATACGCAGCGCGAAGCGGCGGATACGCCATGCATGCCGTGCTACGGCGTCGTGCGACGCGACGGTTGCCTGAGGTGACTGAATTGCTGTCATTGTCTCCGTTCCTATGTTGGTACACCTTTCTTCCCACCGGTCCGCGCCTAGGGTTAACGTGAAGCTAATTCACTAATGACTGGCTACAGAAAAGGTTACGTGAAGGCTATCATCGAGATTTCGGCCGCACAAAAGAAACGTTTGCAGCAATGAATGAATCTCGCTCACGAATCCAGTCCTTACGCAAGGTGCCCTTGCCCCTCATGCGGGTGTTTGAGGCAGCCGGACGCACGTGCTCATTCGCCGTAGCCGCGGATGAACTTGGCCTTTCGCCCAGCGCTGTCAGCCACTCCATTCGCAAACTGGAAGAGACGACTGCCTTGCGGCTGTTCGAACGCACCACGCGAGAGGTCAAGTTGACCCGTGAAGGCGAGTTGCTGCTCGAACATGTGCAACGAGGATTGGAGGAGATGCGGCGCGGCTTCGCTTTGGTGACATCAGACGAGCCTGCACCGCTGCGCTTGCATACCGCTCCCAGCTTCGCCACGCAGTGGCTCCTGCCGCGGCTCGCGCGATTTGTCAGAGACCATCCGCAAATCGATTTGCGGATCTCGGCAAGCACCGAGTACGCTCGCTTCGAGAATGACGACTTTGATTTCGATATCGTCTACGGCGAACCGCGGCCATCGCCCTATGAGAAGATTCCATTGGCGATGGAGAAGCTGACCCCGCTGTGCAATCCGGAGATCGCGCAACAGATTCAGACTGCTGAGGACCTGTACCGACAAACACTGATCCAGTGCGACGTGCAGATGTTCCAGTGGAAGGGATGGTTCGAAGCTAACCGGCTGGTGCCGCCGCATCACTATGGCTTGCGCTTCGATCGGAGTTCGATGGCCATTTCAGCAGCAGTGGATGGACTTGGCGTCGTGCTGGAATCGACGCTGCTTGCCGATCGCGAGCTGGCGAAAGGCACGCTGGTGTGCCCGCTACGCGGTAAGACGCAGGATGTGCAATATGTTGGGCACCACCTCGTCTACCCAAGGCGAATCCGGCAGCACGATTCATTTGAACTGTTCAAACAGTGGCTCTTGGGAGAGTTGCCAGAGGCTTGATGACCGTTGATGCATCACCGTCTTACACCTGATCCGTTCCACATTGTCCTAGGAAGGCTTCGACTGTTCCTTAGCTGGAGCCGGACATTTAAGAGCCCGTCTGAAAATTCGCCGTTGATGTGTTCCAACGTTCGGATGTGGGAAAAAGAACATCGAGAGCGGCAGGCAAGCATGCGGCCAAAATAAAGCGGTAGCCGTATCAACGGTGACAGTAAAAGATAACGAGAGAGTACCGGTCTTCGTCGCTTGCAGGCGGCCGGAAAACATCGTGGCAGTTGCAAGTGCGGCGGCATCCCCGGCCTGGACAGTCGTTGGGTAAGTGAAATCAGCGAAGACGATGTAGGGGTAGCCTTGGTCGTCGACAACTTCTGCGTAGGTAGTTGGATTTTCGTAGGTGGTTGTTGTCTGAGAAAGAGGAGAAGAACTACCGTTCACCGTGACCGTCCCAGTCACTGTTTCCGTCGTCTTGAGGACAGCAATGCCGTTCAACGTTGCGGAAACAGCCTTGGCGTCCGCAAACGTACCAGAACCTGTTACGGCAGCGCTCGCATCACCGGTCCAACCCGAGATTGCGACGTTGACCGTCATGCCGTTATTGACCAGATTCCCGACGGCCGTGAGAAGAGGCACAGACAGAGTTTGCGTGGTCGCACTGCTGCTACCGTTGCCGCCGCCCCCGGAACCAGCAAAGAACAGAGCGAACAGCAGCGCCAACAAGGTCCTGAGCATCGCAGCCCCTTGCAAGAAATGACCCCATTTGAAACTTGTTCCCGGGCATGGTGCTGCTGAAATTAAATGCTCTACCGGTGGCAAGCTTTGCCTGACCTGCGCCCCAGATTCGGGGCTAGATAGATGGCATCACCTGGACGACCGCAACCTTTCACTCCTTCTCCATCCAGTACACACCTTCGGTCCTGGACTCATTGAAGCCTTTTGCTGGCTCGGCTAGATTTGTGTTGTGCAACACACCACGAATAGCCCGAAACTTCCCTGTCCCTCCTGTGAATATCGTATTTCCCGAGACGTGTCGCCGACCAGACGGCTGCTCACCGGTTCCTTGCGCAGTCCCCTCATATCTCCCATAGATTTTGTCCCCATTTTGCATGGCGTACACCACATAGCCGACGACGTGGCCATCGTCGCCTAGGTTGTCAGTCACCGCACGAACCCAAGATTCTTTGGTGGGTACTCCGGCGAACAGGGGTGGGTCTTTGGGATAGATGCGATGGATTTCGAAAATGCGAATCTGGTGACCAGGCATGTCCCCTACGTCAAGGGCATGCTGTTGCGTGTACTTCGTATTCTCGGCAGAAACTTGAAATGAAATTGCAGTCTTTTGCTGTGCCTGCGCCCAGCCTTTTGGAACGCTTAGCGGCATGGCGCCGGCAACGACCATCACGACAAAAACGGCGCCCGCGTAAGCACGAATCAGCTGCTTCATAATAGCCCTCTCTTTCGCTGGTCCCCGGCTGTGATGACGCAAAGCTGAAACGACTGAAGCCTGGCTTGTCGGCTACAGGCCTTTGACGGCACCCTGTAGGTACCCACCGCTGCTCAGCCGGCATATTTATGAGGCTTGGACACCAGATATAGCCCAGAGCATTGTCTATGCCAGGAGCGACAAGTGTATGAATTCTTTGGCATAGGTAGAGCGATGCCCTGTGACAGCCAGGAAAAGACGCCAAAGCTGATTCAAACTTGAGACAGGGCTTGACCATTGTTCCCTTCGGCCATAGGAAATACCGAGTGCCCCGGCTTGGGGCAGTTCCAGAACCTGCGTTCCGAATGAGACATCCTTCGGCAGGCGGACAAATGGTCCGCAGTTCGAGCTGTTCCTGACCTTCCGGTTACGGCAGCCTGGCACGGACCGCGTCGATTGTGTGGCGAACGAAGAAACGGAGCGTCGGCGCGATGCGGCCTTCGACGCGCTCCAAAAATGCCCGCTTCCGTCTGACGTTTCGCGGGCGCAATTCACACTACTGGTGCCGGTCAAGGCAACGACCTCGTAACTTGAACGACACAGCAGTAGAAGGTTGCAATCCGTCAAATGCTGGCCTATTTTGTAGCAAGAATTAAATAGAAGTACTGCCCACCTCATCGTGGGCCTGCTTGGTGTCCGGGGCGGCAGGTAGTTAACTAAGAACAAGCGGCGCCTATGGACACTTGCTTCCAGCACACACTCTCGATACCCCGTCAGTAGCGTCCTACAGCGCACCATCTCCGGCGTACGCACGTGCTTGCCTCTACCGCTTCCTAAGTCCAGAGGCACCACGCCTGTGCGTTTGCTCATCCTTTGGTCCATCTGGAGATGGACGTTACACGGCACGCCGTGCGAAGCCCGTTGCTACAACGCCGAAACTATCCACCATGGGGCGCCGCAGTGCCATTTCGACATCTCCCGACTTCTCTGAAGGAGTTTTACCGTGAAGAAGAAAAACTGTTCCCTAGTGCTTTTGGCGGCCCTATGCATGCCGCGTCGCCATCCCAACCAAGAGAAACTGACGAGCCATTATCGTAATGTATTGCGCCACATCCTGCTGTCCGCAGCGTTGGGGTTAAGTGCGTTGTCGGTTAGCCAACCCTCGACAGCACAGGAATTGTTCATTGGCGACCTAGGGGATAACTCTATCAAGGGTTTCGATGTCGCCGGCGGCACGTATCTTGGCGCCTTCGTCCCTTCTGGGACTGCCGGACTGAAGGGGCCCATAGGGATGATTTTTACGGGTGGGAAACTTGTGGTCGTGAACCAAAATATAGACACCAATCTTTCCGGCGAGATTCTGCAGTTCGACAGCACGACCGGCACTTTTGTTGGCAAACTCGTCGCTTCGAGCGACAGAAACGCGCCCTTTTTTCCGCAGG
Organism: Cupriavidus basilensis; assembly: GCF_029335485.1. Classification (GTDB taxonomy): domain Bacteria; phylum Pseudomonadota; class Gammaproteobacteria; order Burkholderiales; family Burkholderiaceae; genus Cupriavidus; species Cupriavidus basilensis_E. The sequence continues at coordinate 17,698 of NZ_JARJLM010000268.1, read as the reverse complement.
GTATCGTGCGTGGAGGGCCCGACCAAGGCTTCTACTTGGCCGATGTCGGTATCAAGAATGGCCAGTGTGCCAATCAAGGCAACATAAAGGAATATGACGCGGCAGGCGCCTTTCTGGGCAATCTGGACCAGCACAGGTTTACTGCCGAGTTCCATCCACGAGGCGTGGTTTTCGGGCCAGACGGTCTCTTGTATGTCTCAACCATAGGTTGCCTCGACCCGACGGACCCGCACTTCAGCCCCATTGCGGGATACATCCTGCGCTTCAATGCTAGTACCAAGGCATTTGTTGACGTGTTTGCATCCAACAGTACCGTCCCGGATTTACACCGCCCTGAGGGCTTGGTCTTCGACAGCGCAGGCAACCTCTGGGTCACGAGCTTCCGCGCAAATACCAGCGATATCGACAAAATCCTCAAACTTGATGGCAGGACTGGCGCCCTTCTCGACAAGCTCATGTTATGGACGCCACCGGCCCCCAGGGCTTATGCACAGGCAATCATTTTCGGCCCGGGCGGCAATCTGTATATCCCTATCACTGGCGGCGATGCCACGACAGCAGGTCAGGTGCGGCGTTGCAACCCCACAACAAAGCATTGCGACGTCATCGTCCCGGCCAACTCCTCCGGTGGCGCACTTCAGAAACCGTGGTTCTTAATCTTTAGAAAGAGTGACGCCGCGACGCTGAACTACGAAGACAAAGACTAAAACTTACATTGGGTATGGACAGGATTGGCCTGGCTCCGTGCCAGGCCTTGCTTGTTGACAGCGAGGTCAAAAGGCCGAAAGGGCTTCCACGGGCCCAGCTCCATTCCCTTTGATGCAGTCTTCGTCGTATCGTGGGTGAAATCTTTTCGGGTTTCAGTAGCTCATTCGATTCCATACCGCTCACACTTCCATTATGTAGTTAGGGCTATATGCCTGTGGCACGACTCTCGCTAGTCCACATCGTCACCCGGCTTCCCTGGATGACATCTGTGCTGACGATTTGTGCGCGCTATTGGGCCGGTCGCAGCTATGTGATGACGTCCGATATCCAATGGATAGGGAGGTCCGAAATGATTGCACGCTCTCTCTTGTCGCCTCGCCGTGGCTTGTCCAAGGCAGCTCGAGTCCTCGCTGCTACGTGTGTCGTTCTCAGTGTTGCCGCTGCTCCTAGGGTGTTCGCTCAAGGCGCGAACTCAGGAGTCCTTCCGCCGGGCAGCACAATTTCCGACCTCGTGTATGGAACGGGGATTGCAGCGTGGTGGTACGGCATATGGTCTGCAGTGTGGTGGCAATGGCTGTTGGCAATACCGACTGGGCCTGGCACGGACCAAAACCCCCTGCATGATTCAACGGGTATGTACTGCGGCGCCAATCAGTCTGGACCCGTGTGGTTTCTGACGGGGACGGTGGCCAATGGTCAGCCTGTCACGCGAAACTGCCTGATTCCATCAGCAATGCCAGTTTTCGTTCCATTGGCTATGGTCAAATGCTCAACTCTAGATGCTTCCCCTTTTCATTGCACGAATGCGACATCCTGCCGAATTTGCGCCACAACTATCGTTGATGGGATTAACCTCAGTTCCTTAACCATCTCGATTGACGACATGCAGATAAAGGATGGAATAGAAGCCTATCGTTCCATATCGCCACTCTTCAGCTTCCTGGTGCCTGGACAAAATATCCTAAACTCGTCCTCAGGCTCTGGTATGGCGGTCAGCGCCGGATACTGGCTTATGCTCAAGTCTATGTCTCCGGGCCGTCATACAATCCACATTCAGGGACAAGATGTACGCGGGCTCAACGTAGGCGTTTCGGAGGACGTGACATATAGCATCGACGTAACGCCGTGACGACCGCCAGGACACCTAATGATGGCAATCTAGGTTTTAACGCCAGTACTTGCGCAACCTTTAGATTCCGTCACAAAAGCTTCATAGAACTGCGTGACCCCCTGCGCGATTCGGAGCGCTCGCCGATGTCTACAGGATGGTGGTTCCGCTTGCCTTAACCCTGGGGACAATGCGCGTTGGAAGCACTGAAGTCCGGTAGAGCCGACGTCGTGGGCAGCGTCAAGCCAATCCTGTTCGAGATGTCCAAACAATTGCCTGGCTCGCGAGTTCTCGACGGTCGGCCTGGCATTGACCCGCATGCGATGGCCATGCCGAAGGGGCGGGACGCCGGCCTAGCCTACGCACGCAAGTTCATCGAGGACGCGAAGTCCGAGGGTCTGGTCAAAGCCGCAGTCGAACGGGCCGGGGTACGAGGCGTGGTCGTCGCCCCGCTCAAATGAGACTTGGGCCTGTCACGTTGCACTTGCCTCCGTAAGGGGCGCCGAGGCCCGCCAAGTTAGGTTGGGAGGCCGGCCAGCCCCCAACCATGCGGGCTGCTGGGGTCTCAGGCAAGCTTTTCCTTCAGGAACGCCACGAGATACGGAGTAGCGGCGGCAGCCACGGTCGATGCGGTGGACGGGTCAATGCCCATTTTCGCCGCAAGCGACTCAGCGACCCGGCCGGCCAGGATACCCTCCCCGCCCTCCGCCAGGGACTTGAAAAACCCGTCGCCCCGGACCAGTCCTGCGGCGAAAGCCGCAAAAAAGCTCCTACCCGGATGCTCGCCCATTAGACCGGCATTCTGTTCCTCAGCGTGGGCATGCGCTGTCTCTGCGGCCTGGCTCAGCATCTGCTGGGCGTCATCGGCACTGATGCCCTGAGCTGCCAGCGCCTGGGCAGCCTCGCTCCCATGCTCGGAAGCGAGAAATTCAGAAACGAGTTGCTGTACATCCATGGGACACCTTCCTGCAAAAGTTACGGTTTAGAGACCCGAACGAGGGCTGAGGCGACTGACCTGCGGACGCCACCTGACGATGTTATCAGCCCTATGTGAAGCCTGACCGAACAGCGCCCAACAGCCTCGGAACGGGACAGTTCCGGGCCGGTTGTCGAAGGACACGGTCGCCAGTACGGCCGGACGCGGGCTTCGCGCCTGCCCTGCTGTGGCGACGCTTGTCTTAGCCCAGACACCCTTCCGATGCTGTCGGCGAAGAACCATAAAGGCAGGAAGAATCAGAGCTGCGGCAAAGAAGCTAGCGACGGAGGTGAATGATGTGCCCGCCGTCCGCCCCCTTGCAGGCCAGCCGGCGTTTCGCACATGCCTCCACCAGCTAGCTCAGTTCTATCCTCCGCAGAGCGTGCCGGTCCGGACGCAAAAAGGAAATCCCGAACGTCGAACGTTCATTTGGGCTGTCGCAAAAGCCTTTTATAGCCATTTCCGAGACTTTCACGTTGAAGCCATCTCGGAAATCGTTGCACTTCTATGGCCGAATACCGATGAACGCAATGTTCGTCATGAGCTCACCGCGGAACGGAAGGCACAGATTGCGGAAGCTGCCAAAGCGGAAATGACCATTGCCAGCGACGCCGTACTCGAAACTGCAGCCTTGGTGAGCCGCGCCCAACGTACTACGCATACTCAAAGCTCGGCGGACCTCACTGATAGTCAACGTGTCCAGCAAGCCCTGGGCCTGCTTGCAAGTATTGGGGACAAGGAACTGGCGACAAGCCTGGTTCAAGGGCTGCACACAGTCTTGTCCGACTTTGATTTCGGGCTGGCCGAAGACTGAGCGGACATCAAAAGCAGAAAAACCGCGTCTTTGTGTCCGGATACGACGAGGCATGAATACAAAAGGTGCTGCCTTCTGCTCATGGCGGTGTTGGTTGGATGATTACGGCATGTCCAACCGCGCCGCACTGCGGTCGCCTCGAATGAACCTTGAACTCTTTTCGCAGCGGGACGAACCCGAACGGAACTGGCCTAGGACTTCCCTGGCCACAGCTACTACAAGGCCAGACCAGCTTGCTGCCATCTACAGCAAGTCTCGCGGCAACCACCACACAACACAAACTGCGCGGATGGCGATGGCCCTCAAAGAACTGGGGTCAGTATCCACTTATGAGTGCCGCCAGTTTCTGGACATCTATTGCCCACCTGCTCGCAAGTTTGACCTGGTTCAGCAGGGCTACCCTATTGAAACTCAGTGGCAGACCATCCAGGCAGAGAGCGGTGAACAGCGTCGTGTTGGCGTCTATGTGCTGAAATCTGAGCGGAGAACGCCAGCAAGGCAGACGGGTGCGCGAAAGTTAGCGCATGCCAACAAGACTGACAACGGTATGGGCATCCGCTCTGTAGCAGTCCATCCCAAGTGCATTTAGCCAGTTGGCGACGTCAGTCTGCTTCCAGCGGAGGGGGAAATTGGGACCAAGGGCGGCCGGGGGAGGTAAGGATTGGGGCTTGGTCCTGGCCCGGCGGAGGATGGTGGCAGGGGTGACCTTCAGCAGGACAGCGAGGTCGGAGGCATCAAGGTAATTGGACAATGGTTGCATGCATAGCATAGCGAACCAGTTTTACTAATGAGGCTACCGGGTGGGCTAGTGGCCAAACGCAGTGAAGCGATATGCGAGGTCCGTCTAAATCGATTTAGACGTGTCGCTCTGCGACCCTAGTAGGCCGGCAGTAGATAAAACGAATCCCTAAACGAAAAGGCTACGATTCTGGGAGCTGAAAGTGGTTTATTGTGAGCTCAGAGGGGCGCAAATGATGCGATGAGTGCCCATGAATGTGAGCGCATACCGACCATCTTACTTGCCAGTCCGAAGGGGGTTAGGGCGGGCTCACCACGACAAAGCGAATGACAAATACATAGCCGCAACCCTTGCCCAGCAAGGGTTGCGGCCAGATTCAGCAGTGCAAAGCGCTTATCTGTTTGCGCCTTCCGCCGTTATGTTTTTTTCGTTGCCAAGCGTGCCCCCAACGCCCCAACTCACCCCTGCAGATACTTAAACAGGTTCATCCCCTGAATCTGCATGAATGACTGCTGCGCAGCCTGCAGCGCGGTCTGCTTCTGGTAGTACTGGGTAATGGCCGAGTAATAGTCCAGATCCTGCAAGCCCGAAAGTGTCTGCGTGTAGTTCAGGGTGCGGTTCGAGCCAATGGTGTTGAGCGCATCCAGTTCCTGCATGCGCGAGCCGACCGAGGATTGCACCGTGCTGACATTGTCCAGCGAGTTGCTCATCTTGCGGTTCGCGGTGGCCAGGGCGTTGGCCAATGCGGCCCGGTCGGCGTCGGTCGCCACGGGCTTCTTCAACGCGTTGATCACGTTCTGCACGTTGGCAAAAATGTCCGTGCCGGCCTGTTGCGCGGGCTGAAGGCTGACGCTGTCGCCATTCGCCGGCGTGCCGCTGACGGTAATCGAAAGCCCGGCGACCTGGATGCCGGTGCCGCTCACATAGTCTACCGGTGCGACAACGGCTGCGGGCGGTACGGCGCTCTGGTCTATCACCTGGTACTGCATCTTGCCAGTGGTGGCGCTGGTGGCGAAATTGAGCGAGAGGTTGTGCCCGTACAGCGGATTGGTCGGGTCCGTGACCGTGACCGCGCTGTATGTCGCCGTGCCCGTGTTCGCGGCGGGCGCCGAGGCCACGTAGGTCGCCGTGCCCTGCACGCTCATGAACACCGAGCGGCCGTCGTCGCCGGCGGGCATCTGCCGCGCCACGTCGACCTGCAGCAGTTGCTGGCCCGTATCGCCGTTGTATTGGACTGCGCCGCTGGCGTTCGTGGCGAACGGCGGCGTGGCGGACTGGTAGCCGGCGAACATGTATACGCCGTTGCCGTCGTTGCTGTTGGCAAGGCCCAGCAGCTGGTTGTAGTTGTCCTGCAGCTCCGTTGCGACCGAAGCGCGGTCGGCATCGCTCAGCGATCCGCTGCCTGCCTGCACGACCAGCGTCTGGATGTTCTGGATGGTGGTGACCACGCTCGTCAGCGTGTTGGACTCCATCGACAGATTGATGTTGGCCTGCTTGCGCGAGGTGGCGTATTGGTCGTTGACCGCGCTGGCCTGCGTCACCTCCAGCGCGCGGCTGGCGGCGACGGGGTCGTCGGACGGGGTCAGGATGCGCCGGCCGGTACCGAGCTGCTGCTGCACGTGCAGCAGCGAGCTTTGCTGGTTGGTCATCGAGGCCAGGCCTTGCTGATACAGCATCGAGCTTGAAACGCGCATATCTGTTCCTTTGAGGTCCGTTTCTTCAGGTCGTTCAGTTGATGCCGAGGATGGAGTCGAACAGCGTGGAAGCCGTCTGGAGCACTCGGGCATTGGCCTGGTAGAGCTGCTGGAAGCGCATCATCGAAACGGTTTCTTCGTCCATGTTCACGCCGGATACGGCTTGCTGCGCGTTCTGCGCCTGGGTGGTGATGCTGTCCTGAGATGTCGAGGCGATACTGATCGACTTCGCCTTGCTGCCGATGTCGTTGACCAGCTGCGCGAAGGCGTCGTTGAAGTTGGAGATGCCGCCGATGGTCTTGGCGGTCTGCAGCTTCGCCATGGCCAGCGCATTGGTGTTGTCCGACACGCCAGCCAGATTCGGCGTCAGCGTGAAGGAGTCCTTGGCCTTGGGCGTACCGCCAAGCGTAACGGTGATGCCGTTGAAGGTGTAGTCGGTGCCGTTACCGCTGGCATTCGGGGCGGAGGAGGTTGGCGTCACCGTGGCGCCGGAGGCATCGGTGAAGACGTAGCTGGCACCGTTGTAGGTCGCGGTGATCGCCGACGCGGGCATGCTGAAGCCGCTCGTCACTTTGGTGACCGTAGCGGTGCCGCTGCCGGTGTTGGTAGCGGCCGCGGTGGTGCGCAGCGGACCGGCAGCGGCGATCTTGGCCGGATCGGTGATCGCCATGTCCATCAGGCCTGCCACATTGCGGGTCGGCTGGATCTGGAACGAGTCATTGGCCGACATCGCCGAGCTGACCTGGATATTCAGGCCGTCCGCGGACAGCGTCATCGGGAAGGTGGCGCCGGCGCCCGCTGCGGTCGCCACGGTCTTGTTGTCCGACGCGCGCACCAGGTTGTAGTTGGTGCCATCGTAGCTCAGCGTGTAGTCGCTGGTGGTCAGGTTCGCCGTGTTGCTGATGGTCGCCGTCACCTGGGCAGAGCCGGTGTTATTGGTGTTGCCGATCGCGACGGGAGAGCCGATCTTGAAGAGGTTCCCGCCGGTCTGCCCCGTCAGGTCCACCCCAAGGGCCTGCTGGGCATTGTATGCCTGCCCCAGCGTCACCGACAGGCGCCCGATCGCGTTCTGGGCGCTGTTGAGGGTCTGCGAGCGGTACTGCAGCATGCCGCCGATGGAGCCACCCGTGATCGTGCTGGTGTCCATCTCGACCGAGTTGCCGTTGGGCAAGGTGTAGGCGATCGTCGTGCTGGACGGGTCCGCCGCCGATGCCACCGCCTTCAGGCTGAACGCGTTGCTGCCCATCACCAGTGCCTGCCCGCTGCCGAAGGTCATGTTGTACACGCCGCCGTCCTGCACCACCACCTTGGCGCCGATCAGCTGGGTCAGCTGGGACGCCACCTGGTCGCGCTGGTCGAGCAGGTCATTGGGGGGCTGCCCGCCGGCTGCGGCGGTTGCCTGGGTGATCTGGGTGTTGAGCTGCGCGAGCTGCTGGGCGTAGGCGTTGACCTGGGTCACCGAGCTTTGCAGCTGGCTGTTGACGCCTTGCTGCAGTTGCTGGAAGTAGTTGTTGACCGAGCGCATCTGGCCGGCCAGGGACTGCCCGGCATTGAGGAGGGCCTGACGCGCGGACGGGTCTGCCGGGGTGTTCGATACGCCCTGGACCGCGGAGAAGAAGCTCTGCATCACCGGGGCCAGGCCGCCGCTCTGGTCGCCCAGCAGATTATCGATCTGACTGATCTGGTTGGAGTACGTCGACAGCTGGGCGCTGGCGCCCTGCGCATTGCGCAACTGGCTATTCAGGAAATCGCTATAGACGCGGACTACGGAAGTGGTGTTCGAGCCCTGGCCGTAGTAGCCGCCAGCGCCGGGCTGGGCGCCCGCCGAGGCGATCAGGGTGTTCTGCCGGGAATAGCCTGTGGTGGCAGCGTTGCTGATATTGTGGCCAACCGTCGTCAGCGCGTTCTGCGCCGTGTTCAGACCGGAAAGACCGATAGAGAAGAGAGACATGCTCGAACCCCGCAACTGTTAGCTGCCGCAGGCCAGGCCTGGCGATCCGGACATCCGGCAAGCCGCGGGGCCGCCGATACCGGGTCGCCGCGGCCGGGCTCGACGGCGGTGAATGAGGTAGGTAACGGCAGTTTCGCCAAGAGACTTTAGTGCGCTGCCGACAATTTTCGTACTGGCCGACGTCTTCCCGGCTGGCCGTGCCGGTATTGCCACGGCGCTGCGCGCATGCCGCGCCGCGCCCGCTTACTGTTTGCCTGCCCACGCCGTCTGTTGTGCGACCGCGTCGCGCGCCGCCGTGGCCATGCGACCCGGGCATGCGAGTGCCATGTTCCCGCGCTCTCGCCCGCGGGCGCGCTACGGCAATCCGCTCAGACCGGCACTTTCCGCATGATGCGCACCAGCTTCTCGCCGTAGGCAGGATCGGTGGCATAGCCCGCGCGCTGCAAGCCACGCGCGGCCTCGTCGGGCGTGGCCGCCGCAAGGACCTGCGCATAACGCGGATTGTTGCTCAGCAGCTTGCCATAGTCGGCGAAGGCTTCCTCGTACGAGCCGTAGGCACGGAAGCGCGCACGCACCTTCTGCGGCTGTCCATCGACGTATTCGGTGGTGGTGATCTCGGCGACCGGGCCCTTCCAGCCGGAACCGGCCTTGATGCCGAAGACATTGAACGTGGTGCTGCCGTCCGGGTTGGCGATCTCGCGCCGGCCCCAGCCGCTTTCCAGCGCCGCCTGCCCCAGGATCAGTCTCGCCGGCACGCCGGTGGCGCGCGCCGCATACTGCGCCGGGCCCGCCATGCGGGAGACGAAGGCGCTGATATGAGCGGGCGTATCTTCCGGCAAGACGCCGCTGCCGCCCTGCCACGCGTCCGCCTCCTGCGCCTGGTACTGGCGCAGTCCGGCGGTGGGATTCCAGCTGGGGCCGGCAACCACGCTGCCCACCCGCGGCGTATCCGCGTCGCCGTTGCGCATATCGAGCACGCGCGCCAGACCCGGAGCGGCCTCGTCCATGCCCGCCTGCAGGCCGGAAGCGGCCTTGGCCGCGGCCGAACCTGCGCCCGCGGCCAGCTCGGGCGGAAGCCCGCTGCCGTTGGCGCGTGCAAGCTGGCGCATCATCACATCGGCCAGGCCGATCCCGCGCGTGGACATCTGCTGTGCCAGCTGCTGGTCCAGCATCGACATATACAGCTTGGTCTGCTCGTTGTCGAACATGCCGTCCTGCGGCGTCGCGTCGCGCATGCTCTTGAGCATCATTTGCGTGAATACGGCCTCGAACTGACGTGCCGCGGTACGCAGCGTGTTGTCGCTGGCACCGGTGCGCGCATTCTGCTTGAGCATCTCGAAGCCCTGGGTATCGAGTGCGAAGCGTTGCGACAGGTCGGCCTGGGCGGCCATCTGGCTGGAGGACATGATCAGATGATCTCGAGTTCCGCGCGCAGGGCGCCGGCCGCCCGCATCGCTTCCAGGATGGTCTGCAGGTCGGCCGGGGTGGCGCCCAGGGCGTTCAGGCCCTTGACCACCGCAGCCAGGGAAGCGCCCGCCTTGACCATCTGCAGCGCGCCGCCTTCCTGCTTCATGTTGATCTGCGACACCGGCGCCACCACCGTCTGGCCACCGCTGAACGGGGCCGGCTGGCTGATCACCGGCTGGGTGTTGATCACCACGGAGAGATTGCCGTGTGCGACGGCGCAATCGTCAACGGTGACGGCCTGGTTCATCACGATGGAGCCGGTGCGCGCATTGAGGATGACCTTGGCGGCCGCCTTGGCGCGCGTCACATCGATATTCTCGAGGCGCGCCATGAAACCCACCCGCGCGCTCGGTGCCGAAGGCGCACGCACCTGGACCACGCGGCCGTCAAGCGCGGTAGCCACGCCGCCGCCCATGGTGCGGTTGATGGCCTCGACCACGCGCTCCGCCGTGCCATAGTCGGTATCGCGCAGTTCGATATTGAGCAGGCCGCCTTCAGGCTGGAACGACGGCACCGCGCGTTCGACGATGGCGCCGTTGGCAATGCGGCCCACCGCCAGTTGATTGACCTGCACCTTGCTGCCGTTGGCCGACGCACCTGCGCCGCCCACCAGCATGTTGCCCTGCGCCAGCGCATAGACCTGGCCGTCGGCGCCCTTGAGCGGCGTCATCAGCAAGGTGCCGCCGCGCAGGCTTTTGGCATTGCCCATCGACGACACCACCACATCGAGCGGGCTGCCGGGCTGGGCGAACGGCGGCAGGGTGGCAGTGACCATCACCGCCGCCACGTTCTTGAGCTGCATGTTCTTGCCGGCCGGCAGCGTAACGCCCAGCTGCGACAGCATATTGGTCAGGCTCTGCGTGGTGAACGGCGTCTGCATGGTCTGGTCGCCGGTATTGTCCAGCCCGACCACCAGGCCATAGCCCACCAGGGGGTTGTCACGCACGCCCTGGAAGATGATGAGGTTCTTCAGCCGCTCCGCATGCGCCGCCCCCGCCAGCACGCCCAGCATCAGCGCAATCAGAAAGGCGCGGACGAAGCGGCAGCGCGGGACGGTAAGCGAAAGCTGGAACATGACGCGATCAGTACGGTGAGACATTGAGGAAGAAACGCTGCAGCCAACCCATGTTCTGCGTCTCGTCGATATAGCCCTTGGCGGTGTATTCGATACGGGCATCGGCCACCTGGGTGGACGACACGCCGTTGTCGCCAGTGATCGTGCGCGGGTTGACCACGCCGGAGAAGCGGATATATTCAGCCCCCTGGTTGATCGCCAGCTGCTTCTCGCCGGACACCACCAGGTTGCCGTTGGGCAGCACTTCCAGCACGGTCACGGTAATGGTGCCATTGAAGGTGTTGGCCGCGGTGGCGCCGCCGCTGGCCTTCAGGCCGTTGGCGCCGCTCATGGAGGCATTCTGGCTGCTGCTGAACAGGCCGCCCAGTGCCCTGGGCACGGCGTCGAACGTCAGCGCGCTATTGGACGTGCGCGTGGCGTTGGTGCCGGAGGCCTTGGTGGCGTTGACGTTCTCGCTGATCACAATGGTGAGGATATCGCCGACGTTGCGCGGGCGGCGATCCTCGAACAGCGGATTGCCTGCGTACGAGGACTGGTAGATGGATCCGCTGGCCCGCCCCACGGCGCGCGGCTCTGCGCGCGCGGTGGTCGGCAATTGCACCAGCGGTTCGCGCGGCGCCAGCGCGCAACCGGTCGCGAGGCAGCACAGGGCAAGCGCACCCAGGCGAGTCAGCGAGGCAACCATGATCATCCGCCGAGCTGGGTCAGGCGTTGCAGCATCTGGTCGGACGTCTGCACCGCCTTGCTGTTGATTTCATAGGCACGTTGCGTCTGGATCATGCTGACCAGCTCTTCCACCACGTTCACGTTGGACGTCTCCACGTACTTCTGCTGCAGCGTGCCGGAGCCGTTCAGTCCCGGCACCGTGGTGTTGGGTGCACCCGATGCATCGGTCTGGGCGTACAGGTTCTCGCCCATGCTTTCCAGGCCGGCCGGATTCATGAAGGTCGCCAGTTGCAGCTGGCCGACCTGGACGTTGTTGCTGGCGCCCGGCTGGGTCACCGACACGGTGCCGTCGCGCCCCACCGTCAGCGAGGTCGAGTTGGCCGGAATGGTGATGGCGGGCTGGATCACAAAGCCGCTGGAGGTCACCAGCTGGCCGTTCTGGTCCGTCTGGAACGAGCCGTCGCGCGTGTAGGCGGTGGTGCCGTCCGGCATCGTCACCTGGAAGAAGCCCTGGCCGTTGATGGCGACATCCCTGGGGTTGCCGGTTTGCTGCAGGTTGCCCTGGAGATGGATACGCTCGGTGGCCACCGGGCGCACGCCGGTACCGATCTGCATGCCCGACGGCAGGGTGGTCTGGTCCGACGACAGCGCGCCCGGCTGGCGTACGGTCTGGTACATCAGCTCCTCGAACACGGCGCGGCTGCGCTTGAAGCCATTGGTGGAAACGTTGGCCAGGTTGTTCGAGATCACGTCCATCTGCGTCTGCTGCGCATCGAGGCCGGTCTTGGCAATCCAGAGTGAGCGGATCATGGTTGTCCTCACAAGGCCGCCGGTGAACCCGGCGGCACATCAATTCAGTTTCAGTTGGTCGACAGCAACGCATTGGCGCGCTGGTCATTGGTGTCGGCGCCCTGGATCATCTTCATCTGCATCTCGAAGCGGCGGGCATTGGCGATCATGTCCACCATCGCCTCCACCGGGTTGACGTTGCTGCCTTCGAGCGCACCGGGAGCCACGCGCAGGGTGGTGTCGGCCTGCAGCGGCTGGGCACCTGCGCGCAGATGGAACAGGCCATCGTCGCCGCGCGCGATGGATTCAGGCGTCGGGTTCACCAGCTTCAGCTTGCCGACCTGGGCCAGGCCGGCAGCCGCCTCGCCCGGCCCGCGCGCCGTGATCGCGCCGTCGGTACCGATGGTCACGCTGGACCCCGGCGGCACGCTGATCGGGCCGCCATCGCCCATCACCGGCAGGCCGGTTGCGGTCTGCAGCTGGCCGTCGGCCGCCACCTGCAGCGCACCGGCGCGGGTGTAGGCTTCGCTGCCGTCCGGTGCCTGCACCGCCAGCCAGCCGTTGCCCTGCAGGGCAACGTCGAGCGGCCGCCCGGTGTAGCTCAGCGGGCCCGCCTTGAAATCCGCGCCCGGCGTGGAAGCCAGTGCAAACGCGCGCGTTTGCGCCTCCGGCCCCACCACCGGCACCGCGCGGAACAGGTTGATCTGCGCGCGGAAGGCCGGTGTCGAAGCATTGGCCAGGTTGTTTGACACCGCGGCCTGCTGGTCGAGCGTCTGCTTGGCGCCCGACAGGGCGGTGTAGATCATGCGGTCCATGGCGGGCCCTCAGTTGCTGCTCATCGTGCCGGGAGCGCGGATCACAGGTTGACCAGGGTCTGCATGACCTGGTCCTGCGCCTTGATGGTCTGCGCGTTGGCCTGGTAGTTGCGCTGCGCCACGATCAGGTTCACCAGCTGGCCGGACAGGTCCACGTTGGAGGCTTCGGTCGCATTGGACTTGAGCGTACCGGCGCTGCCGCCAGGCGCCGAGAGCAGTTCCTGGCCGGACGAACCGGTCGCCGACCATACGTTGCCGCCCTGCGACTGCAGGCCCTGCACGTTGCCGAAGTTGGCCAGCACGACCTGGCCCAGGCTTTGCGTCTGCTGGTTCGAATAGCTGCCGAGGACAGAACCGTCGGGCTGAACCGCGAAGCCAAGCAGGCTGCCCGAGGTATAGCCGTTCTGCGTCAGTGACTTGGTATCGTTGCCCGCGCCGAACTGGGTGGTGCCGGTCAGGTCGAGCTTGACGGCCATTGCCGCCGCGCCATTGGCCGCGGGCAGCGTGAACGTCGGCGCGGTAGCGGTGGTCGGCGAGGTCAGCACACCGCTGCTGCTGAATTGCATGGCGAACGGGGCGCCGCCAACCAGATTGCCGGCCGAATCCGTCAGGTTCATCTGCCAGTCCGAGCCGCCGGCGGTGGTACCGGGGCCGGCGGCCTGCTTGCTGAAGTACGCCGTCAGCTGCTTCGCATTGCCCAGGGAATCGTACGTCGTGATGCCGGTGCTGTAGTTGAACATGCCCGACGTGGGCAACGCGCCCGGCGCGCTCGTGAACGCGGTGGCCGGTACGGTGCTGCCCGAATTCAGGTTGAACTGGGCGCTGACCGAAGTGGTCGCCTTGGGCTGCATCTGCGCATTGGAGATCACCAGCGGCTGCGGCTGCACGCCACCGCCCGCGACGACGCCTGCCGGGTAGCCGGTCAGCTTCAGTCCCGCCGCGTTGGTGATGGTGCCGTCATTCTGCTTCTGGAACTGGCCGTTGCGCGAGTAGAAGATCGCGCCGCTGGAATCAACCAGCCGGTAGAAACCGTTGCCATTGGTAATGGCCACATCCAGGGAGTTGCCGCTCGACTCGATATTGCCCCCGCTGAACGACTGCACCACCGCGTTCACGCTCGTGCCCAGGCCGATCTTGGTCCCGGCATAGACGTCGGCGAACTGCGCGGTCGACTGCTTGTAGCCAACCGTGTTGGCGTTGGCGATATTGTTGCCAATCACATCCAGATTGGCGGCGGCAGCGTTGATGCCGCTTACCCCTTGACCGAAACCCATGATTTTCCCCTTGTTACCTGTGATTCGTGGAAAGCCCGCGCAGCTGCGTCAGGCGGGTGATTAAAGGATGCGGCGAACGTCGTTGACGTTCGCGGTGGTGCCATTGGCGAGACCCACCAGCACACCCGTCGAGTCGCCGCTGATGCTCTGTACCGCGCCGTAGACCAGGGCCACCGGCTTGACGTCGGTGCCATTGGCGGTGGCGGCAACCTTGAAGCTGTAGGTACCATCGGCCACCGTGGATCCGGCATCGTTCTTGCCGTCCCAGACGACGTCCTGAACGCCGGCACTCTTGCCGTTCAGGTTGATCGTGCGCACGGTTTTGCCGGAGCTGTCGAGCACGCTTACCGTCACGGAGTCCGCGGCGGACGGCAGGTCGACACCGATCTTGGTAGCGGTGCCGCTGGCGACCGACACGCTGCTGCCCGGCACCATTACGGTGCGACCGATCAGCGATGCCGAACCCATTGCACGCCCGGCGCTGACCTGGCTCAGCAGCGAGGTCAGCGTCGTGTTCATGGTCTGCATGGCACTCACCTGGCTGATCTGCGCGAGCTGCGAGGTCAGTTGGGAGTTGTCCATCGGGTTGAGCGGATCCTGGTTGTTCATCTGCGTCACCAGCATCGTCAGGAAGTTGTTCTGCAGGTCGGACGCGCTGGCGCTGCTGCCTTGCAGGGTACTGGCGATGTCGGCGGCGGATTTGCTGCCGTTTACGTTGGAAGTCGAGGTCATTTCGTATCCCGGTTTACTGACCGATGGTCAATGTCTTGAGCATCATGTTCTTGGCGGTGTTGAGCACTTCCACGTTGGCCTGGTAGGAGCGCGAGGCCGAGATCATGTTGACCATCTCCTCCACCGGGTTGACGTTGGGCATCGTGACGTAGCCATTGGCGTTGGCAAGCGGATGCGTGGGGTTGTAGACCATGCGCGGCGGGGACGAGTCCTCCACCACGCCTTCCACCTGCACCCCGCCGACATCGCTCTGGCCCGGCGTGGGCGCCAGTCCGAACACCACCTGCTTGGCGCGGTATGGCTGGCCATTCGGTGTCACGGCACTGTCCGCATTCGCCAGGTTGGATGCGGTCACGTTCATGCGCTGCGACTGCGCAGCCATGGCCGAACCGGCAACTTCGAAGATATTCAATGCTGGCATGGCGCGCTCATTGCTGGATGGCCGACAGCATGGTCTTGATCTTGGCGCTCATGACGGTGAGGCCGGACTCGAAGTGCACCGCATTGTCGGCAAAGGCGATGCGCTCGGTGTCCATTTCCACGGTATTGCCATCGATGCTCGATTGCAGCGGGATGCGATAAGCCAGGTTCCTGTCGTCGGCGGTCGGCGCCTGGCCCGGCAGATGCCGGGCCGAAGTGGTGGTCAGCGTGACGCCTTCGGCCTGCTTGCCGCGCTCCACGGTCTGCGCCAGCGTGCTGGAGAAATCGAAATCGCGCGCTTTGTAGCCGGGTGTGTCGGCATGCGCGATATTGGAGGCAATGACCGCTTGCCGCTGGGTCCGCAAGCTCAGTGCTTCCTGCTGGAAGCGTAATGCCGCATCGAGTCTGTCAATCATGTCTGTGTCTCGCTTGAAGGGGAGAGCAACGAAGGTCGACCTTCTTCAGGTGTGCCATCTTAGGGGTAGCCCTGTCATGCCAATCGCATGAATAGGACGAAAAAACCTGCGTATTTCGGCCCGAGCAAGACAGCGGGGCTGCCTACAATGGGACCCGTTCCTACGCACCTGGAGCGTGCCCTCACGACGCGCGCCAGGACGTTTCCTTGCTGGATGCCCACATGAATCCTCGTTTCCGCGCCGCCGCGACGCGCGCCCTGCTTTGCGCGCTGGCCGCCGGCGGCACGCTCGCCGGCAGCGCCGGGGCGGCGCCGCCCTCGCCCTTCCCCGAAGACCCGGTGCGTACCGCGGTCGAGCAGTTTCTCGAGCGCCAGACCGCCGGCCTTCCCGGCAAGGCCAGCATCCAGGTGGTGCCGCCGTCTGGCGGCCGGGCTCCGGATTGCCCCTTGCCCGAGCCCTTCCTGCCTCCGGGCGCATCGCCCTGGGGCCGCGTTTCCGTTGGCGTGCGCTGCGCTGGCGAGCGTCCCTGGACGCGCTATGTCCAGGCGCGCGTCTCGGTGGTGGCCGACTACTATGTGGCGGGCCGCAACCTCATGCCCGGCGAGCCCATCGAAGCGGCCGACATGGAAGTACGCCAGGGCGACCTGGCCATGCTGCCCCGTGCCGTGGTGACGGACCCGGCGCAGGTCACCGGCGCGGTGGCGTCCAACCGCATCTCCGCCGGCTCGCCGATACGGATGGATCTGCTGAAGAAGGCCATTGCCGTTCGGCAAGGGCAAAACGTGACAGTGATGGTGGAAGGCGACTCGTTCCAGATCAGCAGCGAAGGCAAGGTCATGGCCGAGGCCGCGGTGGGCAACAACGTGCAGGTACGCCTCAAGAGCGGTCAGGTGGTCAATGCGCTGGTGCGCAGCGGCGACACGGTGGTGCTGCAGCAATAAGCGGGGAGGATGGCGCGCGGGCGCGCCCTCGCCCTCGGGTTGCGTGGCGGTCTCATGAGACAATGCCGCATCCTGGGCGAATGGGCAGCCCCCCTCGGAGGACGCCCCAAACAGCGTCCCGGCGGCATAATTCGCCCTAAAGTTTTGCCTGAACCATCCGATAAGCCTGAGGAACCCAGCAAGGAATCATCGTGAAGATCAATCAGACCACCTCGTCGAGGCCGGGCGACGCCAGCGACGGCGCCGTGCGCAGCGTGGCCAGCGCCCCCGCACAGACCCCGGCCCCGACGCCGGATACGACCGGCGTGCGAGTAAGCCCCCTGGCAGCCCAGGTGCGCGAGATCGGCTCGCGCCTGGTTGAAGACAGCGACGACGACATCGATACCGCCAAGGTCGATGAAATCCGCCAGGCCATTTCCGAAGGCCGCATCAAGATCGACCCGAGCAAGATCGCCGACGGGCTGCTCGCCTCGCTGCGCGAGCTCAACGGCAGCGCCTGAGAACGCCAGCGCATAGCCAACCTCCACCCACGATAGGCACGCCATGAGCCAGCCCCTGATCCAGAACCTGAACCGCGAAACCGAACTGGCGAAAGAATTCGCAGCAGTACTCGGCGAGGAAAGAGCCATGATCAAGGCGGGCAACTACGAGGCCCTGGCCAGCCTGCTCGAACGCAAGGTTGAACTGGCCGGCTTGCTGGGCGCCCTGACCCGCACGCGCGAGGCGCAGATGGGCGCGCTGGGCATTCGCCTGGGTGCCGGCGGGCAACTCTTCGGCCGCGAGATCGATCCCGTGCTCGAGTCGGCCTGGCGCAAGCTGCTATCCGCGGTGCGCTTGGCCAGCGACGCCAATGCCGTCAATACGGCGGTGGTGGACGCGCATCTCGAATTCACCAAGGAAGCGATTCAGGTGCTGCGCCAGCGCGGTGACAGCGGGCCGTTGTATGGGCGGGATGGGCTGACCAGGACGGGGCCGCAGGGTGTTAGTCTGGCTAGCGGTTGAGTATTTGGTGGATGTGGGTTTTTTGGAGGACCTGATGGATGCTTTCTTGGCGCCTGGAGGGTCCTTTTGCGTTTGTAGGGACCTGATTCAGGTCTGCAGGGCCTAAAGGCG
>NZ_JARJLM010000267.1 GCF_029335485.1 Cupriavidus basilensis | reverse complement strand
AACAGAAGATTGGGATGTGTGTATGCGCAAGGAGAAGGGATTTCTATCGTTGACGGCCGCGGTGGTGGTGGCGCTGTGCGCCGCCCGGGCCGAGGCGGCGCCCGACATGCAGGCGCTGGCGGACAAGAGCGGGTGCTTTTCCTGCCACAGCATGAAGACCAAGGTGGTCGGGCCGGGCTTTGCCGAGGTGGCGGCCAAGTACAAGGGGGATAGCCAGGCGCCCGAGCAACTGGGCCGGAAGATACGGGAGGGAGGAAAGGGTGTGTGGGGAAGGATTCCAATGCCGGCGCATGGGAATATCGGGGAAGACGATGCCAGGAAGCTGGCGGAGTGGGTCCTCAGTGCTGGATGAGACCGGTGTGAAATAAGAAGACCGGATCCGGATGACTTGGAGGACGTTTCGTGCTGGCCTGAACGGCTGCTAGGGTACGGTGTGGAACGTCTGTTTTTTTTGCTGCGCCGGATTCTTGGAATCTTGATATCCATTCGGTTTATTCCATCTTTTTTCAATTCGTCTTGCCGAATTTACAATAGTTTTTGATTAATTGATGTTTCAAACATTAAGTGATGCGGTTTCTGTTGCATTGGGATTTTGTAGGGACCTGATTTAGGTTTTCAGGGCCTAAAGGCG
>NZ_JARJLM010000266.1 GCF_029335485.1 Cupriavidus basilensis | reverse complement strand
GTGTACCGCCGCAGGCCTGGGTGTCGCGATTCCCGCGCTGTTCGGCTACAACTGGCTGGCCTCGCGCGCGGATTCGATCGGCGCCGATATGGCGGTGTTCGTCGACGAATTCGCCACGCGCCTGGCCGAAGAGCAGGGCGAGGGGCGCCGTACGCCCGTTGCCCTGCACCGGGCTTGAAGGGGCGAGCGACCATGGCAAACGCAGCCAAGTTCGGCGCCAGGAAGCGCACCGGCGGCATCAACATCACGCCCTTCGTCGATGTGCTGCTGGTGGTGCTGGTGATCTTCATCCTCACCAGCAATGCCAGCATCCCGGGCATCAAGGTGGACCTGCCCAAGGCCAGCGCGTCCGTCGCGCTGGAGAAGCCCAAGACCAAGGCCATCACGATCGACAACGCGGGGCAGGTGTTTCTCGATGCCTATCCTGTGACGCTGCCGGAGCTGGAGGAGCGCCTGCGCACGGAGAAAGCCCTCACGCCCGATTTTCCCGTGATCGTGCGCGGCGACGCCGCCGTGCAGTACGCCAAGGTGGTGGAAGTGCTGGATTTGCTCAGGCGGATCGACCTGAACCAGATCGGCCTGGTTACCGGCAAGCCGGCGTGAGGAGAGTCGCGTGAAACGTCACGATCCAACGCCACCGCCGGGCGGCCCCGGACAGCGCGCCCGCGCGCTGTGGCGCCGCTGGGGCGGGCTGGCCATCGGCGTGCTGGTGCTTGCCGGGCTGGCGGGCTTTGTCTGGCACCTGCTGTCCGATACGGCCAGCACCAGGCG
>NZ_JARJLM010000265.1 GCF_029335485.1 Cupriavidus basilensis | reverse complement strand
TGGCGAGCGGCATAATGCAGCGCGGAAATGGCCGCTATGAATCCGGCGCGGCTTTGATTGGCCGCCGCGCCTGGCGCCCATACAATGGCTAAACTTCGCGCGGCGTCCCGGCGCCGCGTGCCGATTCCCGTTTCACCGCTTCCGGCGGTGCCTGCCGGCACCGACATCATCCATGGCAACGCTCTTCCTGGTACGGCACGGTCAGGCCTCATTCGGTGCCGCCAACTACGACTGCCTTTCCCCCACCGGCCGGCAGCAGGCCCGCTGGCTCGGCGAATACTTCCGCGAGCGCGGTGTCTCCTTCAAGCGCGTGGTCGCCGGATCGCTGGCACGCCAGCAGGACACGGCGCTGGAAATCCTGGCCGGCATGGAGACTGCCGACGTGCCGCTGGAGACCCACCCGGGGCTCAACGAATACGACGGCGAGGCGCTGTACCGCAGCCATACCGGCGGGGCGGACCACCGCGCCCACCAGAATGGCGACTACAACGACTACTGGCGCACCTTCCGCGCGGCCTACCAGGCCTGGACGCTGGATCAACTCAACGGCATGCCGGAATCCTGGGCGGATTTTGGCGGACGCATCCGCGACGGACTGGCCCAGGCCACGGAAGGCGCGGCGCGCGAGGATGCGCTGCTGGTGGTGAGTTCGGGCGGCGCCATCGGCCGCGCCGTGGCCGATATGCTGGGTGCGCCGGCGCAGACCGCGATCGAGCTGAACCTGCAGTTCCGCAATACCGCCTTCTGCGAGATCATCGCCGGGCGCGGCACGCAGCGCCTGCTCAGCTTCAACAGCCTGCCGCACCTGGAGCGGGCGGAGCGCAGGCAGGCG
>NZ_JARJLM010000264.1 GCF_029335485.1 Cupriavidus basilensis | reverse complement strand
CTTGATGATCGATAACCTGATGGACCTCACGCACGAGACCTACGTGCATGCATCCAGCATCGGCCAGGCCGAGATCGAGGAATCTGCACCGGCGACCCGCGTTGAAGGCGACATGGTCGTCACGAGCCGCCAAATGGAAGACATCCTGCCGCCGCCGTTCTGGGCCGCTGCGCTGCGTGGCAATAGCCTGGCCGGCGACGTGCCGTGCGACCGCTGGCAGATCTGCCGCTTCACGCCGCCGAGCAACGTGATGATCGAGGTGGGCGTGGCGCACGCCGGCAAGGGCGGCTACGACGCCGCGCCCGAGCACAAGGCGTCGAGCATTGTGGTGGACTTCATCACCCCCGAGACCGAGACCTCGATCTGGTACTTCTGGGGCATGGCGCGCAACTTCAGGCCCGAGGACGCCGAGCTGACGGCGACAATCCGCGAGGGCCAGGGGAAGATCTTCGCCGAGGACCTGGAGATGCTGGAGGCCCAGCAGCGCAACCTGCTGGCGCATCCCGAACGCAAGCTGCTGAAGCTCAACATCGATGCGGGTGGCGTGCAAGCCCGCCGCATCCTCGACCGGCTGATCGCGCAAGAGCAGGCACAGCCCGCATCGCCGACGGGAGCGGCATGATGCAGGTCCGGATCGCAAGCAAGACGGACGCGGCAGACCGCATCGCCGTCTTCGAACTGGTCGCTGCCGATGGCGGCAGCCTGCCGCCCTTCACTGCCGGCGCCCACATCGACGTCCACCTCGGCAACGGCTTGCTGCGCCAGTACTCGCTGTGCAACGATCCAGCCGAGACACACCGCTATCA
Source organism: Cupriavidus basilensis (assembly GCF_029335485.1). Lineage (GTDB taxonomy): Bacteria > Pseudomonadota > Gammaproteobacteria > Burkholderiales > Burkholderiaceae > Cupriavidus > Cupriavidus basilensis_E. The sequence continues at coordinate 10,826 of NZ_JARJLM010000264.1, read as the reverse complement.
GCTCGGTGTGCTTCGCGACCCCGCCTCGCGCGGCGGGTCGATCGCGATGCACGCGCTCGCAGTCGGGGACATGCTGGAGATCAGTGCACCGAAGAACCACTTCCCGCTGCAGGCTGACGCCGGGCACTCGGTGTTGCTGGCGGGCGGCATTGGTGTGACGCCAATTCTCGCGATGGCGCAGAGCCTTGCGCACGCAGGTGCCTCGTTCGAATTCCACTACTGTACGCACAGCGCGGCCCGCACGGCATTTCGCGAGCGCCTCGCGTTGGACGATCTGCGCGAGCGCACATATCTATACCACGACGACGAAGGCCAATATGCCGACCTGCGGCTACTGCTCGCCGCGCCGCGCCCCGACACGCATCTCTACGTCTGTGGTCCGGCTGGCTTCATGAACGCCGTGCTCGACGCGGCCCGAGCGGCCGGCTGGCCCGAATCCAACCTGCATCGCGAGTACTTCGCGGCGCCGGAAACACAGTCCGTCCCCGGCGTAGCTTTCCAGGTGAAGGTGCAGAGCACCGGTCAGATCGTCGACATCGCGCCGGACGAGACTGTGGTGCAGGCGCTGGCCGCGCACGGCATAGAGATCCAGACCTCGTGTGAGCAAGGGGTCTGCGGCACGTGCCTGACGCGCGTGCTCGAGGGCGAGCCGGACCATCGTGATGCCTATCTAACCGACGAGGAACGTGTTGCGAACAACCAGTTCCTACCATGCTGTTCGCGCGCGAAGAGCGCAATGTTGGTACTCGACTTGTAATTGTTGAGATTCTGCGGAGTTGCATCACAAGTACCGGTGCACCGGGCAAAAACCGGAAATGAGAGGGTCTCCAGTGTGCCTAGGAGGCCAGAAAAAGATGATATGGAGGAGACGTTGAAAAAAATGACGAGGAACCTAATTGCCGCAGTTGCAGGAGGTTTGCTTGCTTCTGCAGCACAAGCGCAATCGAGCGTGACGATGTACGGGGTAGTGGATGCCGGTATCGAATATGTCAGCCATGCGGGGACAACCGGATCCGGGTCAGCATATCGTGTTAAATCCGGAAATAGTGCGGCCTCCCGATGGGGACTGCGCGGCAAAGAAGACTTGGGTGGAGGGCTGAGCGCAATCTTTGTCCTTGAGAACGGCTTTTTTGTCGATACTGGCATGGCCGCGCAGGGTGGCCGCTTGTTCGGCCGCAAGGCCTTTGTCGGCATAGCGGGCCCCTGGGGACAAATTACCCTCGGACGCCAGTACAACATCCTTGGGGACATTTTCATTCCGCTCGATACGACTCGCTACGCAACCTATTCCGTGCTATCTCACGATACACACTTCTCGGGTATTGCCGACAACACGATCAAGTACACGGGAAATTTCGGCAACCTAACGCTCAGCGCGATGTATAGCGCTGGCTACGACTCAACCATTTCTGGAGGCAGCGAAGTTCCTGGTGCACCACGCGTTGGACAGGAAATCGGCGCCGGCGCGTCTTACACCGCCGGCAGACTTGGCATGGCCTTGGTCTATGACCAGCGTCGTGGCACATCGCTCGCCACCGCAAACAGCGTTGAGCGTCGCTATGCTGCGGGCCTCATCTACACCAGCGGGCCGTTCATCGCGGTGGCTGGCTATCGCTACCTGCAGGGCGATCTCGCCACTCCCGGACTCCGATCTGATCTCTATTGGTTAGGTGCGTCCTACTCAATCATGCCGGCGCTAACGCTACGTGCCGGGATCTATCGAACGGATCGACGAGCCTCCGACGACTCTGCAACGAGTTACACGCTGCAGGCCGTTTACAGCCTCTCAAAGCGCACGGACGTTTTTCTCCTTGGCTCATACATGGACAACAGGGGGCGCTCGAAGTTCGGCGTGGCCAATGCAACGACTGCCGCACCGGGCGTTGGGCAAACCGGCATCATTGCTGGCATCAAACACATCTTCTAATCAACGCATTGCGGGCGGCGTACCCGCTCCGCCCCGCCACCGCGCGTGGCAAGAGCAATGCCGTGCCCAACACCGAGGTGCCCTCGGATTGGGGCTCAGGCGCAAAGGACCGCACCCGCCCGCCGTGCGCGTACCCCAGGACGGCGCGCTACCAGGGCACGGGCGACATCAACGATGCGGCCAGCTTCCGCTGCTCGTGAACCTGCGGAAAACACCTGCCGGCCCGCTTGCAAGCGTGGCCGGCTGCGGGCACGGAAGGCAACGCAGGCAAGATCGTGGTGACCCCGCTTAGAACTGGGTCGCCATCCGTATCACCCGAGCGCTTTAGCGCCAGCACGCTTGTGAAAGCGGGTGGGAAAAGGCTGCTGTTTGAGAGTCCCCCGGATGGCTATACCGTCTTTATCGGGATCGACACCACATTCATCATCAACCCACACATCTACAAGAATATCGCCTTCAAGACGAGCGATCTCAAGCCCGTTCTGATCCTCGCTTCTTCTGGCTTGTTGGCAGGAATGAATGCTGGCATAGGCATCAGGATCATGGCCGATCTGGTCTCCGGCGGCACGAGCAAGGGCTGATATTTGGGTCGGGAAGTAGCGGTAGCCCTGGACATCTGGCGACGGAGTTGTTCAGCGAAATGGCTCACTTGAAGGGGAATCATGTGCCTTACAAGGGAAACACCGCAGTGGTTGTCGCCGCAGTGGTTGAAGAAGTGGACGGCGGCATCCTGGCCACCCCCGGAAAGCTCCCCACGTGCAAGTCGGGAGGATCATTCCGTTGGCCGACGCTTCTGCCCTCCTTTTATTAGATCAATCGAAATAGGGTGTGAATGTCTTTAATTTACAATTTTTGCCAGAATTTGATCTCAGGAAGTGAGGAGGGAATGATGAGAATAAAGCGCATCGTTCAGGTATGCACACCGTCTTTGCGACTCGCCCCAGCAGTGCGCGTGATTGGCAAGTAAATATGACCGAAAGAGCAGAGATTCACGCCGAGACGGTTATCGCAAGCGACGCCGACGAACTTTCGGCGCGCTTGCGATCGATCCGGGGCAACGTCGCGGTCGAATCGGGGAGGGGAGATCATCTTGACGTGCGGCTTGCGTCGAGTCTCGCCGGCGGAGCGGTGACGCATCAAATTCAGACGACAACGGGCGTTCGATTCCGGTTCGACAGTCCGTTCGACGGCTACGCGCTGGTGCTGCTCCACGAGGGCGGGCTGCGGGCACGGATTGGTCAACAGGAGCGCGCTTGGTCAACAGGCGCGTGCGCAGTTCTGGAAGCGACGCAGGTCAGACAATGGCAATGGCAGGCGGGCAGCTACGACATACTGCTGGTCGGCGCGAACGATATCACGCAGCGGCTATCGACGCTGCTGGAAACACCCGTGACGCGCCCTCTGATGTTCCAGGCGGAGGTTTCCCCGGAGTCGGACGGGGTGAGACTGGGTGGTGCGGTGATGCAGCTGATGCAGTCTTGTTTCGGCGATGACGGATCCAGGGTGACGGCGATGGCCACGGCGGCCAGCATACGTGACGTTGCCGTAGGGGCCTTCCTGGAGGGCTTGCCGCACAATTACTCTGACAGGCTGCTAGGCAGGGCGCCGGGACCGTCACCACGGCACGTCAGATCCGCGATCGAGTTCATCCATGCCTATGCGCGGGACAGCATTTTCGTCGAGGATATCGCCAAGGCCGCTGGCGTCAGCGTGCGCGCCCTGCAGGTGGGATTCGCCACGTTCAAGAACACCACGCCAATGGCGTACTTGAAGCGCATCCGCCTGGAGGGCGTGCGCAATGAACTCCTGCACGGCGATCATGCATCGATTGCTGAAGTCGCGATGCGCTGGGGGTTCAAGCACCTCGGCACGTTCGCCAAGGTGTATCGCGATGCGTTCGGCGAGTTGCCGTCGCAGACGCGTCGGATTACGAGGCGTTAGGGAGGTTCCACCGAGCCACCCACTCCACGTCTGTCAGATCACTTGAATACCTCTTCGTTTTCGCCGTCAACTGTGACTGCCATTCTCGGTCCTCGTTTCACATCCCGCCATAAAGCTCTCGCAGCACTGCCAACCCGATGCGATACCGTTGCCATCCCGATGACCCTGCCCGCAGGCAGGGTCATCGCGCGCCGTACCGCAAAAAGCCGGCCACAACGGCCTCGCCCTACTTCGACAGCTTATCGAAATCCCGATCGAGCCGCGCCAACGACGCATCGATCGCCCCTCGTCGCTCCTTGATCCAGGCATCCTGCTTCGCTAATTCCTGTTCCGATGCCTTCAGCATGCGTTCCATCTCCACCGACTGCGGCCCGCCGGATGTCACCCTGTGGTTGACGATCGACACCGGATCCAGCGCCGCGCGGAATTCCGCCTCGCTCATCGGGAACTCGGTGTTGCCATAGTCGTGCACTGCTTCGGCATAGATGCGCTTCGCCTCGGCATAGGGGAAGACGCTGGGCCGGATGTCGTGTGCCTTGGCGTAGTCGACCAGCTTCGAGGCGAAGTGATGCCCGACGCGAAATGGCAGCTTATACTTGCGCATCAGTTCGTCGGCCACTTCCTGCGAGGCGGTCCAGTCTCTGTCCAGTTCTTGCAACGCGCGCTCGCGATCAATCACCAGGGCGGTCATGATCCGATCAAGGCCCTGCAATACTGTGGTGGCACTCTGGACCATCTGACCGTTGGTGAGGGCATCCTTGGCGTCGGCCATGCCCGGTGGCAGGTTGTGCGCGCGGATCACCGGCCCCATGGCCAGCGTGATCGCGGTGGACGCCTTCTCCCGGGTGGAGTTCAGCAATCCGGGATTGCGCTTCTGCGGCATTGCGCTGGACACATAGGTGTTGCCGCCGCCTTCCTGCAGCAGGATCCACGGGCGTGGCTGCGCGTACTGGGTCATCACGTCCTCGATGAAGCTGCCCGCGTGCAACGCGATGCCGGTGACGATGGAGCCAACCTCCACGGGCAGGTCCACCGAGCTGATCTGGGAAGCGTCATAGGCATTGTCGACCAGCGCGGAAAAGCCCAGGTAGTTCGCCATTCTGGCGCGGTTTAGGGGCCAGCCTGTGCCATTCAGCACCGTCGTGCCCATCGGCGAGCGGTCGATTCGCTGGTACGCCTCGCGCAAGCGCTGAGCGTCGCGCTGCAACCCCGTGTTGATGCCGAGCAAGTAATGCCCGTAGCTGTTTGGCTGCGCGGCCACACCGTTCGTGTAATTCGGCACGATGGTGCCTACATGCTGCCGCGCCAGCTTGACCATGGTGGTGGAAGTCTTGTTGAGCTGATCAGCCAGGGACAGCACTTCCTCGCGCAGCATCGCCACCCGTACGGTGGCGAGCATGTCCTGACTGGAACGCCCCGCATGGATCAAGGTGACCTCCTGGCCCGCCGCCTGGATCATCAGCGGCTCGAAAGTGATCACCGTCGAGGGACGCTTGCCGCCAGGCTTGTCGCCATTGGCCAGCACCGTCGCGATGCCGCCGGCCACGCGCGGCGCCAGAGACCGGTCCAGCAGGCCTTCGTCGGTATTGATCACGGCCGAGGCCTTGTTGATCTCGCCCAGCCAAAAGAAGGCGTCGCGGTTCGCGCCGCCCTCAGCGGCCACGGCGGGCGGAAAGGTTGACATTGTCAGCAGAGCGAGCGCAGTCAGCCTGAGCAGACATTTGGCTCGGGTCTTTGGTTGAGTAATGGTCATGGATCTCCTCCGTTGTGTCGTTTCTCGTCGGCTTAAGGCCAGCTTATAATAATGCCCACTCGGAGTGCAACGTCTGTGGCACTTCTAGAAGCTTTGTAAAAGGGTGCCCACACATCCGGTACGTCGATGTCCTGAGTGTGGGTCCCAGTGTGACCGCTATGCGCGTTGGTCGCTCGGACCGCTCCCATGCACGAAACGCTCTTCGGCCCAGCTACCACGCCGGCATCGTGTGGCTTGTCCTCGCCGCGCATCAGCTCACGCGCGAACGACGCCAGCGCTCGTATTCGGTCTTGACCGAGCGAGTAAGCGCCGGCACGTCATGATGAAGATCGTTGTAGCCACAGGTCAGGTATCCTTTGGGACGTCATCACCGACGCGCGAGAAGTTTTTCCATCGCAATGAAGAGTACGGGGGTGATGTAGAACGTCAATAGCTGCGAGAATACCAACCCGCCCACAACCGCAATACCTAATGCACGCCGGAATTCCGCACCCGCGCCGATGCCCAGAGCGATAGGCATTGTGCCTAGCAACGCTGCCAGCGTAGTCATCATGATGGGGCGGAAGCGGGTGACGCTGGCCGCTAGCATCGCGTCGGCCGCCTTGGCTTTGTCTTCCCCGCGCATCAGATCCATCGTCATTGGCAGTCAGGCTTTGGATGGCGCCGGATGCGAGCGTAATGCTGGCTTGATGCATCTTGACGGGGAGCCCGAGATCGGAGACGTCAAGCGACGCGACCTGTGCGAACTCCACGTTCTGAACTGAGAGCGTTTTCGCTGCTTGAGCGGAAAGTTGTGGTGCTGGGGGATTGGCTGGGGCCGGCGGCGTAGGAGCGGTTCCGGGATTGTCCATGCCGCTTCCGCAGGCAGACAGGGTTGCGACGACGGTCAGTGCAGTCAGTGCTCTTCTCATTTTTTTCCTTCCCTTTTTCTTTTCAGTTTCCGTCTGCTTTTTCGTTCTTAGGGCTCAGGGGGCTCAAACTCTTACCATGCTGAATCCATGCCGCCGAGCGCGACGAGGCTGTCGGGGGTGCCGCGCACCTCAATACGCGCACGTGCCGTCACAAACGCGGGGTTGACGGAAAGGCGACCCGCCACACCCATGTCTCCATGTGGCGGATCGCCTTCTTTTCGCCTAAATGTCAAAATAACGCACGACACACTCAATATGCGCAAGCATTTCGATTGCCCGATCGATGGCAGGGTAGTCAGCCAGATATGGCATATCTAGTATCCGCGCTGCGAGGTTCCTGCTGATAGCGCCCAGACGATCCGCCCGCGGGGAGCGACGGATCGTCTGTTTTTTTGCTTCAACCGAGCGACGGGTATCCGTCGACGGCGGAACTGGAGCCTCCTTATCGCCTCGTCATCCCACGTGTCTGCGATGGCAACTCGCCGAACGCATCGCGATACACCTTGGCGAACATGCCAAGATGCTTGCCCCCCAAGAGCATCGCGACTTTAGTAACCGACGAATGATCGCAGTTGAAGCGTTCGTCGCGCAACGCTGGCCGCAGGCCCGCAACCATCCGTCGCCAGCGTGCGGACTCTCGGTTTGAACGAGCTAAGGAAGATTTGGCGCCGCTCGCAATCGAACTCACTCAGCAAAAGCACCGATTGGAGATTTGAGAGGCGGACGAAGTTCGCTCAGAAGCGATCGCGCCTAGCATTTCAATGGAGATCGTGGCCGAGATTCTATTGAATGCCGCTACGGGAAAGTCCTCACCCTCATTGTTTTCAACAATTAGGTTCCCAGTCATGAAGATGACTCCATTCGAACCACCCATGGCAGTGGAAGAACTGGAGACATCATCATGACCTATCCCGACACCCAACTCCTTGTTGGCGGCGAATGGTGCGACGCAGTAGAAGGCCGAACGTTGCCCGTGCTCAACCCTGCGACGGGCCAGACCATTGGCCGCGTAGCGCATGCGGGAATCATCGATCTGGACCGTGCGCTGGATGCCTCACTCCGGGGATTCGAGACGTGGCGCTACACACCGGCTATTGAGCGTAGCCACGCCTTGCGCCGCGCGGCGCAATTGATGCGCGAGCGCACTGAAACCATCGCACACATGTTGACGCTAGAGCAGGGCAAGCCGCTGAGCGAGGCGATGGCAGAGACGCGCATGTCTGCCGACGTGATCGAATGGTTCGCCGAGGAAGCGCGCCGGGTTTACGGCCGAGTCGTGCCTGCACGCAGTTTGGCAGTGCAACAACTGGTGCTGCGTGAGCCGGTCGGGCCGGTGGCAGCCTTTACGCCATGGAACTTCCCGATTAACCAGACCGTGCGCAAAGTCGCGGCAGCGCTGGCAACCGGTTGTTCCATCATTGTCAAGGCGCCAGAAGAAACCCCTGCCGCGCCCGCGGCGCTGGTTCGCGCCTTCGTCGATGCCGGAATCCCCGCGGGTGTCATCAGCTTGGTGTTCGGCGACCCAGCCCAGATCTCCCGGCACTTGATTCCACACCCAGCAGTACGCAAGGTCACCTTCACCGGCTCCACCCCCGTGGGCAAGCAGCTCGCAGCGCTCGCCGGGGCGCACATGAAACGCGTGACGATGGAGCTGGGCGGACACGCGCCTGTTATCGTGGCCGAGGACGCCGACATCGGGCTTGCGGTGCGCGCAAGCGCGTCCGCCAAGTTCCGCAATGCCGGGCAGATCTGTATTGCGCCGACGCGCTTTCTGGTTCATGACTCAGTTCATGATGAATTCGTGTGCGAGCTGGTACGCCATGCGCAGAGTCTGAAGCTCGGCAATGGAATGGGTGAAGGCACGACCCTCGGGCCGCTGGCCAACGAGCGTCGGCTGGCAGCCATGGAGGCGTTCACTGCCGATGCGGTGCAGCGGGGGGCACACCTCGCCACCGGCGGCGATCGGATAGGCGGACAGGGCAATTTCTTTGCGCCCACGGTACTGACCGATGTACCGCTGACTGCCCGCGTCCTCAACGACGAACCGTTCGGGCCGATGGCCGCGGTACGGCGCTTCCAGACCCTGGACGAGGCGATCGCCGAAGCCAATCGGCTGCCCTACGGTCTAGCGGGATACGCCTTCACCCGCTCCCTGAAAAACGCTCATCGACTGATCCAGCGACTCGAACTTGGCCTCCTGTGGATCAACCAGCCGGCGCTGGCCTGGCCGGAGTTGCCCTTCGGCGGCGTCAAAGATTCCGGCTTCGGTTCCGAAGGTGGTCCCGAAGCGCTGGAAGCCTATACCACCACCAAGTCTGTGTCCCTGCTCTGCGACTGAACAGGTCGAGAGTTCCGCCTCTCTTCCAAGCGGCACCTTCACGCACGCCCCCGTTTTTCACACTACAAGAAGGAGACAAACATGAAAGCCAAGACCGCAGCCACATGCGGCATCACCGTGGCGCTGCTATGCAGTGGCGCCAGCGCGCAATCCTCTGTCACGATCTTTGGCGTGATGGACCTGAGCGTGATGTATGCGAAAGGCGGCAGTACATCCGCCACGACGATGTCCTCCTCAGGGCTTGGCGCAAGCCAATTCGGGTTTCGCGGCACGGAAGATCTGGGCGGTGGGCTCAAAGCGGGCTTCTGGCTAGAGAGTGGTCTGAACCCAGACACCGGTTCCGGACAACTCACCAATACCAATAACCAACCCAACGGCTTCACGGGCGGCGGCGGCCTGACCTTCAATCGCCGTTCCTATGTCAGCTTTTCTGGTCCATTTGGCCAACTGCGCATGGGCCGGGACTTTGTGCCAACGCATTACAACATTTTCGAGTTCGACCCGTTCAACGCGAATGGCGTGGCACGAGCAGCCGCTTTCACCTTCTCGACCGTGGGCACAGGCAACCTACCCACGACCGTCGTTGCCAGCAACAGCATCAGTTATTGGCTGCCTCCCACCCTTGGTGGGCTCTATGGCATGGCAATGGTCGCTCGCGGCGAGAACCCCTCGAATACAGGGAACGCCAGCGATGGCAACATGGTCAGTGGCCGATTGGGCTGGAGTTCCGGCCCCTTCGACATCGCTGGTGCCCTGGGACGCACCCGCTATGCCAGCACCACCACGCTCGGCGACTACACGCATGGCAATCTGGGCGCCGCCTGGGATCTGGGCGTCGCAAGACTGTTCGCGCTCTACAACCTGTCCAAGATTGGCATTGTTGGCGGCGACGTGAGAAAACACACGCTGGAGGTCGGCGCGCACATTCCCGTTGGCCAGGCGGGCCGGCTGCGTCTGAGCTATGCACGCCTGGACGACCGCAGCAGTTCCGCGCTGACCAACGCGAATGGCTCGCAGCGCAATGCCAACGATGCGAGTCTCTGGGCCATCGGCTATGTCTACAACCTGTCCAAGCGCACATCGCTCTATGGCACCTATGCCCGCATTGCCAACCGGGGTCAGGCTGCGTACCTGGTCACCGGCGGCGTCGCCCCGAGCCCCGGACGTCAATCCAGCGGCCTCGAGTTAGGCATGCGCCACAGCTTCTGATCCCACACAAGAATTACTGGAGACAAGTCATGAAACGCCTGAATCAACTGCTGCTCGCTTTCGCCATGAGCGTGAGCGCATTGGCTGCGACAGCGCAGGAGGCTCCGCCACTCAAGTACCTGGTAGGTTTTCCCGCCGGGGACGTTGGCGACGTGCTGGCGCGGCTAACCGCGGAGAAGATGCGTCCGTTGCTGCATCGCAGTGTCGTCGTCGAGAACCGGCCAGGCGCCGGCGGCATTCTCGCCGCGGAGGCGGTCAAGGCCGCACCGCCCGACGGCAGCGTCATCATGCAGGCGCCCCTGGCAACGATGATTACGTTTCCATATACCTACGACAACCTGCGCTATGACCCTGTCAAGGACTACGAACCGGTAGCGCTCCTCGCGATGTTCGACCTAGCGATCGTGGTCCATGCGACGAACGGTCCAAAATCAATCGCGGAACTGGCCCAGGCGGCCCGCGTCAATCCGCAAATGGCCAACTTCGCCTCCCCCGCCGCCGGCAGCTTGCCGCATTTCTTCGGGCTGATGTTCGGCAAGTCCGTCGGTGCCCCGCTGGTGCACGTGCCATACCGCGGCGACGCCCCGGCAAAACAAGCACTGCTATCGGGCGAGGTGGGCATGTTGGTCGCACCTGTATCGGCAGTTCTGGAGTTGGAAAAATCCGGCCGCGTTCGCGTGCTCGCGACCTCCGGCAGCAAGCGCAGCGCACTGCTGCCCACGGTGCCCACCCTGAAGGAAGCCGGCG
>NZ_JARJLM010000263.1 GCF_029335485.1 Cupriavidus basilensis | reverse complement strand
GCTGACTATGTGAAGAACATGATCACGGGCGCAGCGCAGATGGACGGCGCGATCCTGGTGTGCTCGGCCGCTGACGGCCCGATGCCGCAGACCCGCGAACACATCCTGCTGGCCCGCCAGGTTGGCGTGCCTTACATCATCGTGTTCCTGAACAAGTGCGACATGGTCGACGACGCCGAGCTGCTCGAGCTGGTCGAAATGGAAGTGCGCGAACTGCTGTCGAAGTACGAATTCCCCGGCGACGACACCCCGATCATCAAGGGTTCGGCCAAGCTGGCACTGGAAGGCGACAAGGGCGAGCTGGGCGAAGTGGCGATCCTGGCCCTGGCCGACGCGCTGGACAGCTACATCCCGACGCCGGAACGTGCCATCGACGGTACCTTCCTGATGCCGGTGGAAGACGTGTTCTCGATCTCGGGCCGTGGCACGGTTGTGACCGGTCGTATCGAGCGCGGCATCATCAAGGTCGGTGAAGAAATCGAAATCGTTGGTATCAAGCCGACGGTCAAGACCATCTGCACCGGCGTGGAAATGTTCCGCAAGCTGCTGGACCAAGGTCAGGCTGGCGACAACGTGGGTCTGCTGCTGCGCGGCACGAAGCGCGAAGACGTCGAGCGCGGCCAAGTGCTGTGCAAGCCGGGTTCGATCAAGCCGCACACGCACTTCACCGGCGAGGTCTACATCTTGTCGAAGGACGAAGGCGGCCGTCACACCCCGTTCTTCAACAACTACCGTCCGCAGTTCTATTTCCGTACGACCGACGTGACCGGCTCGATCGAGCTGCCGAAGGACAAGGAAATGGTCATGCCCGGCGACAACGTGTCGATCACCGTCAAGCTGATCGCCCCGATCGCCATGGAAGAAGGCCTGCGTTTCGCCATCCGTGAAGGCGGTCGTACCGTCGGCGCCGGCG
>NZ_JARJLM010000262.1 GCF_029335485.1 Cupriavidus basilensis | reverse complement strand
GCCTTGCGGGAACAGTACCCCGACCTGCCCTGCATCCTTGTCACGTCGGCACAGCAGCCCGAGATATTGATCCGCGCATTGCGAGCCGGTGTGCGCGACGTGCTCGCCTGGCCGCTGGACAAGGTGCAGCTCAGCAGTGCCGTGGCGCGGCTGGAAGCGAACCAGGTACTGCAGGCACAGAACTCTGCCCGCATCGTGTCCTTTCTTTCCTGCAAGGGCGGCGCGGGCACCAGCTTCATTGCCAGCAATCTCGGCTACGCCTTGAGCGCCCACGAGGGCAAGCGCGTCTTGCTGATCGACCTGAACAACCAGTTCAGCGATACCAGCTTTCTCGTCAGCGACAAGACGCCGCCGGCCACCTTGCCCGAGGTCTGCGCGCAGATCGAACGCATGGACGATGCGTTCCTGGAGGCTTGCCTCACGCGCGTCAACGAAGGCTTCGATATCCTCGCCGGCCCGAACGATCCCATCAAGGCGAATGAAGTCAGGAAGGAGCAGCTCGAGTACATCCTTTCCGTCGTGTCTCCACGCTACGATTTCATCCTGCTCGACATCGGGCAATCGGTCAATCCGCTATCCATCGCCGCACTCGACCGGAGCGACAGCATCTGCGTGATCGTCCAGCCCAGCATTGCCTATGCGCGAACCGGCCGGCGCCTGCTCGATATCCTGCGCGCGCTGCACTACAGCAACGAGAAGATCCGCCTCGTCGTCAATCGCCATGGACGCCGCGACGAGCTCACCCGGGTCACGCTGGAGAACATACTCGGCGCGAAGATATTCCACATGCTCCCGGACGAGCCCACGGTGGTTGACGAAGCGATCAGCCATGGCGTACCTGTCGCCAGGGAACACAAGCGCAGCACCATCGCCCGTGCCTTGCTCGCGTTCTGCACGGCGCTCGCGGGAACGCCCGGCGCCGGGCGCAATGCGCAGCCCGCCAGCACCTCGCCGCTGCGCAAGCTATTCCTGCGCGCGAAGCCATCGCCCGCCAATGCAGCCTGACCCGCCTATCGGAACCGGAGCCCATCATGTCAATCCGCGAACAGCTTTCGTTGCCGGAGCATCCCCCCATCGCCATGAATGGCCACGCAGCGATGCGGCCGCAGAATGCCCAGTCCGCTTACCGGGACGTGAAGAAGAGCGTTCACGAGATGGTACTGGACCGCGTTGAACTGGAGCGCCTGGCACGCTACCCGCTGGAACAGGTCAAGCGTGAGATAGGCCTGCTGGTCAACACCATCATCGACGAAGAGCGCATCCTGCTCAACGATGCCGAGCGCAGGCAGGTCTCCGGCGATATCTATGACGAGATGTTCGGCTTCGGTCCGCTGGAGCCGCTGCTGCAGGACCCGACCGTATCGGACATCCTGGTGAACACGGCAAGACAGACCTATGTGGAGCGCCGCGGCAAGCTCGAGCTCACCGACATCACGTTCTACGATGATGTACATCTGATGAAGGTGATCGAGAAGATCGTCTCGCGGGTCGGCCGCCGCATCGACGAGCTGAGCCCCATGGTGGACGCCCGGCTCCCGGACGGCTCGCGGGTCAACGCGATCATCCCGCCATCGGCGATCGACGGCCCGCTGCTCTCCATCCGCCGCTTCGCGGTGAATCCGCTGCAGGTGTCGGACCTGGTTGCGCTCAAGAGCCTGACGGCGCCGATGGCGCAGTTGCTCCAGGCACTGGCGCACGCCAAGGTCAATGTCCTGGTTTCGGGCGGTACGGGCAGCGGCAAGACCACCTTGCTGAACATCCTTTCCGGCTTTATCCCGGAAGACGAGCGCATCGTCACCATCGAGGATGCGGCGGAACTCCAGTTGCGCCAGCCTCACGTACTGCGGCTGGAAACCCGTCCGCCCAATATCGAAGGCAAGGGCGAGATCACCCAGCGCTCGCTGGTGCGCAATGCCCTGCGCATGCGGCCCGATCGCATCATCCTGGGCGAGGTGCGGGGCGGCGAGGCACTCGACATGCTCAATGCGATGAACACTGGCCACGAAGGCTCGCTGACCACCATCCATGCCAACACGCCACGCGACGCGCTGACCCGGCTCGAGAACATGGTGAGCATGGCTGGACTGAACATGCCCGCCAAGGCCATCCGGCAGCAGATCTCCTCGGCCATTACCGTGATCGTCCAGGCGGCCCGCATGACCGACGGCCGCAGGAAGATCGTCAGCATCCAGGAGATCACGGGCATGGAGGGCGAGATCATCAACATGCAGGAGATCTTCACCTTCCAGCGTACCGGCGTAGCGCAGGACGGCACCGTAACGGGACACTTCCGCGCAACCGGCGTCTACCCGAAGTTCGCCGAGCGCCTGCGCGTGTTCGGAGTCGGGCTGCCTGACGAAACCTACGACCCCGGCAAGCGTTACGACGTTTGAAACCATGCGCTGCCCAACGGATGCCGACCACACTACGGAGCCGGAAAAATGAACTTCATCTTCTATGCTTTCATCATCTTGCTCTTTGCCGCGGTGGTACTTTGCGTGGAAGGCGCCTACCTGTGGTGGAACAACTACCACGGGCCGTCAGCCAAGCGGATCGAGGCCCGGATACGTGCCCTGTCCGCGGGTGGCCAGGTTGGCCGGGAGCGACTCTCGATCCTGAAGGAGCGCATGCTCAGCAATTCACCGCTGATGCAGCGGTGGCTGATGGGCCTGCCCCGCATCGGCGCCCTGGACCGCTGGCTGGAGCAAGCCGGCAGCAATTGGTCGGTCGGCCAGCTGTTGGGCTACTGTGGCCTGATGATACTGTGCACCGGAGCGGTCGGACTGTTCCTGCCCATCCCCCTGCTGATCGTGGCGGCGGTGGCGTTGCTGGCCGGCTTCCTGCCCGTCTGGCGCGTGGTATCGCTGCGCCACAAGCGGCTGAAGCGCCTGGAAGTCCAGTTGCCCGACGCGGTGGACATGATCAGCCGCGCGCTGCGCGCCGGGCACTCCTTTTCCGGTGCGGTCGGCACGGTGGGACAGGAACTGAGAGACCCGATGGGCCAGGAGTTCCGCACGACGTTCGATGAAATCAATTATGGCGTCGCGCTCGACGAGGCATTGACCAACCTCGCCATGCGCGTCCCCGTCAGCGACCTGCGCTATTTCGTGATTGCCGTACTGATCCAGCGCGAGAGCGGGGGCAATCTGGCCGAAATACTCGACACCATCAGCTCGCTCGTGCGCGAACGTCTCAAGCTGTTCGACAAGATCCGCGTGCTCTCCGCCGAAGGGCGGCTCTCCGCATGGATACTGGGCCTGCTGCCTTTCGGCACCGCCGCGCTGATTCTCGTGGTGAACCCGGGATTCATGAATGTCCTGTGGCAAGACCCGATGGGGCTCAAGATGATCGGGATCGCGCTCGCTGCCATGGTGCTCGGTGTCCTCTGGATGCGCAGCATCATCCGGATCCGGGTCTGAATGCGGTCCGCGCGAATGCTGGGGAGACCAGAGTTCTTATTCAGGGGAAGCAATCATGCAAGGCATCTACAACGGACAATTCCTGCTGCTGGCCCTCGTCTTCGTGACGGCCTTCGGCGCGGTTTTCGGCTTGCTGCTGGTGTTCTCGCCAAGCCGCAGCCGGGGGCGCGTCGAGCAGATCGCACGCGAAGCCTCCGGGTCGGTTCCCGGCAATGGACAGCAGCATGCGTGGCTGGAGACGCTGCTGGACCTGGCCAAGCCAGTGTCGCGCTTGTCGCTGCCCAAGGAGGGCTGGGAGAATTCGCAATTGCGCGTGCGCTTCATGAACGCCGGCTGGCGCGCCGCCTCCGCCCCCACCGTGTACTTCGCGGCAAAGACAATGCTCGCAATTGCATTGCCCCTGCTTGCCTTGAGCGTGTTGAGCAGTACCCAGGTCATCACCGATCAGTATGAAATGATTGGCATCCTCGCCTTGCTGGGCGCGGTCGGCTACTACCTGCCCAATGGCGTGCTGTCGCGCAAGGCCGAGAACCGCAAGCGCGCGGTATTCGAGGAGTTTCCCGACACCATCGACCTGCTCACCGTCTGCGTTGAAGCCGGCCTGGGGCTCGATGCCGCACTGATGCGCGTGGCGGAGGAACTGGACCTGCGCTGCCCGGTCCTGGCCGAAGAACTCGAACTGATGCTGCTGGAACTGCGCTCTGGCTTCGCCAAGGACAAGGCACTGAGCAATCTTGCGCTGCGCACCGGCGTTGAAGATGTCGACAAGTTCGCCTCCATGCTGATCCAGGCGGATCGATTCGGCACCAGCCTCGGGGAGTCCCTCAGGGTACTGTCGGACACGTTGCGCACCAAGCGCCGCATGAGGGCCGAGGAACAAGCCGCGAAAATCGCGTTGAAGCTCCTGTTTCCTCTGATCTTCCTTATCTTTCCGACGCTGCTGCTGGTGTTGCTCGGACCCGCGTTCATCCAGATTTACCGCGTGCTGCTGCCTACGATGACGGGCCAAGGAGGTTGAAGGATGGCACGACCCCGGGAGGTTCTTCAGCCGCTATGGCAGCAATGGCTGAAGAACAACCCATTGCCCGGCTCCGTTCCGGGCCTTTTTGCTTTGGTGCGTGGTGACCTGATCCGGCTCCGGGATCCCAAGCCGGTGACCGGAAAGCGGCGAAATCCAATCAGCAGCCGAAGCAGGCAAATCGACGCGTAGCGCAACCCGAAGCACCGCCTCTCCGGCTTCCGCTACACAGTACGCTTGGCATGATGGAGACGAGCCATGGGCACGGAAGCCACTGGGGGCGAAATTGAAGCGGCCCTCGACGTGGCTGCCCCCCTGTCAATCCGCGCTTCCTGTGGCAAGCCAGTAGCGCCGACGTCGCCCAACTCGGCCGGACCTGGACCCAGCTGAAGGCGATGCGGCGGCGCCAACCCGCCGGTGGCGATGGGTGCCGGCTGGGACCCGGCAGAAGACAGCGCCCCATCGTTCGGCGTAGCCTCCATCGAACGCTGCATCGTGACCTTCGATGCCGTCATCGGTGCGCTCCTGTGGAGCGCCCGACGCAATTGCAGCGGCTTGAGCGGCACCTGTTTTACGCTACCGGGCCTGGCCCGCTCGATTCCCTCGTCCGTCACGCCGCTCGACTGCAACGGCGACGGGTACATCGGGCGGCTTTATGTCGGCGGCATCGGCGGAAATCTCCGGCAGGCGGCACCCCGATCCCCACCGCGTTCGGGCACACCTCGTCGTCTCGCTTGCGCATTGCCCTGGCTTGCTCCACCATCGTCGACGAACGGCGGCGCCATGGGAAGCGTCGAATTCGGCTCGATCTCTCAAACGGGATGCGGCTCGCGCCGCTCGCCACGGTCGTCGACGATTCCCGCAGCGTGCTCGGATGCGGGCTCACGCCGTGACGTCCGATAACGCCACGGGCTCGCACCAGCCACGGGTCGGTCATCGCGGCCGTGCCGCTCCCTTTATGGGGCAGAACCGTTTCTTCGCGAACGCCGGGGCGCATTCATGGGCTTGGGATGCTCACAAGCACCCGCAGCCATGCATCCAGCTTCCCGACCGCGCCTGGCCCGAATCCAGGATGAGAAGAATAGGATTATTTGCTGCGGCGGCAACCATGGGCTGCTGTGCCGTTTGGTGGCGGCGCCGGCTGCGGTCGTGGCGGATCCTGGGCCTGGCCCGGGCTCGTGCCCGCCGGGTCAAGCGCAGAAAAGGCGTTGTTGGATGCTTGGCTGCATGCCGGCCTGGGACGATGCGGAAGGAAGTCCAAAGGGAGTCCAACCGGCGTAGTGGTGCGACGCTAGTGCGCCAATCTTGGCGGTGTGAGCGAGCCATATGCTGGCCCAATACCGCCGGAATTCGAGGCCTGGCAATAATCCGGGTTGTTGCTCATCTGGACTACGATATATTTTCCGCTCCCTCCCGTTGCCGATAGTATATGCAGGCAGGCGAACGCCACCACGGCATTGTATGCGTGAGTGGAGATGTCCTGCACAACGGGGACCGTCACATACTCGCAAGATTTGGTGCCTTCCGCGCTACAGGCGTCAACGCTGGAATACAGCGTCGTTTTCGTTCCGGGCTGAATCCAGACGCTACCATTTGTACTGCCGTCAATCAGAACCCCGGCTGAATTGCCATTGCTGATGAGATTGCGAATGGTCGGCACATTGTTGCTATCGATGTCCAAAGACGTCCATTGGCCCGCCTCGCAAGGGCCGGCATGATAGGACGACGTGACTTTGAAAATATAGGGCTGGCCGATCGTTTGAGGCAAATCGAATCCGCTTGGGTTGGTGGAGGTCGCGGTATATGGCGCTCCGGTGGTGGAATTCCAATAATTGTCGTACATGCACTTCGTGATGGCCACCGGGAAAAGGCTGCCTGGTCCTGCATAGCCAGGGTATGAAATGACCGCAACCGCGCTCGCAGACACCGGTGTGCCTTTGACACCAAAAATTCTTGCAAAGAAGGTCGGCACAACACCACCATTATTGCCCGTCGACCTGCTGATGGTGACCTTCACCGCAGGCAGATCGTTGCTTCCGGGTTTCATCGGAAGTGCCTGCAATCCAGCCGGGGAACCGGTAATATTCCAATAGCCATACTCCACCAGGCCATTGGTCAGCGCGGCGCCGGTCGATCTATTCATGGCAATCGCGGCGCTCGACTTTTGTTGCGCGGTACTCCAGTCGGGAGCGGTGTTTTTTGTATTCAGGCATTGCGCTCGAGCGTAAATACATGGCGCGCCGGCTAAAGCTGCGGCGTCTGCCGCATTCTGCAGCTCATTGCGCACCAGGTATAGATCAGCCACGTCGACGGCCAGCGCAGCGAAGCCCAGCAGCGCAGTCAAGGAAAGTGCGGCCAATACGGCTATCGAACCCTTTTGTTTGCCGCGGCGATTGCATCTTTTGGACGGAGCGTGGCGCCGTTGGATGCAGCTCGGGAGATATCTCGTTTCGTGTCGATTTTGCATGATATGCCTCGCGCCGGATAGGCTCACTCGTTGTTCATGCTAGTCGTTGCCGTTAAATTGAATGGACCAGTGAAGGCACTGATCATTTTCCCCAGCGCAAGTCCCGAGTAGCTATAAGACACGGAAACAGTGAGGGCGGATCCGAAACTCCCGCCGCTTCCGGCCGGAACGCTTACCGTAGGAGTGGATGATTTTCCAAACGTGATCAGATTGGCCTGGCAATAATTCAATGCGACATTCTGAATGTCGCTAGTGGTCAATTTCGGATTCTTCAGGACAATGCCGGCTCTCGCAGCTTCGCGGCTCGCATTGGTGATGACGGCTTTGTCGTAGAGTGCGATGCTGTACTCGACGATGCCGAATGTGAGCGCCAGAAAGGTCGGTAACACCAGGGCGAACTCTACAGCAGCAGCGCCCTTTTCCCTTTGGTTTTTCATGCCCCCTCCCGAAAGTACATCCATGCCCGATCGCCCAGTGCATACGGCGATGGGACACCGCGCCCGCCGCCCCCCGGCAGCGGCGCATATGCGCTCACCCGAGCGCTCGAGCGATCGGCTTGCGCGTAGCACACGCGGCACTCACCGTCGCGGTTGTAGTGATCAGACTGGCGCGCCTCTATCATCGGTCACGTCCAGCGCCCCACTTGTCGACCGGGCGCGGCGATACCGTGGACGCTCCACCAGAATGCGCCGCGATCGGTTCGCCGTTCTTCCGCTTCCATTCTTGGTCGCGCAAGACGCACACTGCAATCGATCAGTTGGCGGATGATGAGATGGGCTGGAGGGATGATCTCCCTGGCAGGCGAGGTCGGCGCGCTCGCCGCAGGCATACCGTCTGCCGGGAGGACGGGCTTGGCCGGCTTCCGGCCGGCCGCCGGCAGATCCGGCCCGGCGCCGCGAGGGCGGCGCAGACCGCCGGCGTCGCGCGGATGTCATGGCTTGCCGGTGCGGTACCGGGAGGCCATGCGTACCCGTTTCTGCGTGCCCTCGGTCGGGCTTATTTCCCGGGCGCCTTCTGGCGATAGCGCGCCAGTTCGGCACCCAGCCACGGCGCGCTCTCCACCGGCTGGGCCTGCCCGCATTTGACCAGATAGGGCTTGCCGCTGACGCTGCTCTTGCTCGCGCCCAGTTCGATAAAGGCCTCGCTGGAGCCAATCGCCCCCTTGTCGGCGAGGTAGTCGTACTTCTTCTTCAGGTGGGCGGCCGCGTCGGGTGCCGGATACCAGCTGCCGTTGCGGTTGAACTGGCAGTTCGAGCCGGCGAGGTAGGCAAGAAGATGGCTGACTTCGGCCTGCGTGGCAGCCGGCGGCGGGGCGGCGCTGGCGGAAGCGGCGGAAACCGCCAGCGCGGCGGACAGTAGCAGGGAAGACAGGAAAGCAGGTTTCATTGGCAAGGATAGGTCAGTCGTATCCGCTGCATTAGAACGGCATTTGCGTTCCGCTTCAAGCCTCGCGTGGTGCGCGATCCCCTGCCGCGGGCGCAAAGCGTACCCGTTTCTGCGTGAATGCCGGCGCCCTTTTTTCCCCTCTTTTGCAGCTCAGGCGATGGTATCGACCACGCCGCCGTCCACCCGCAATGCCGCCCCGGTGGTGGCCGACGCCTGTCGGGAGCAGACGTACACCACCATATTGGCCACCTCTTCCACGGTGGCCGCGCGCTGCAGGATCGAGCTGGGGCGATGCGCCTTGATGAAGTCCGCCGCCACGGCTTCCACGCTGACCCCCGCCTCTGCCGCGGGGCCCTCCAGCATGCCGCGCAGGCCATCCGAGAGTGTCGGGCCCGGCAACACGGCATTGACGGTGATCCCGGTGCCGCGCAGGCGCTTGGCCAGCCCGCGCGATATGGACAGCTGCGAGGTCTTGGAGAAGCCGTAGTGGATCATGTCTTCCGGCACATTGAGCGCCGATTCCGACGAGATAAAGACCACGCGGCCCCACTGCTGCCGCGTCATCCCCGGCAGATAAGCACGCGACAGGCGCACGCCGGACATGACGTTCATCTCGAAGATGTGGGTCCAGTCCTCGTCGCCGAGGTCGAAGAAGTCCTTCAGGCCATAGACGCCGGCGTTGTTGACGAGGATGTCCACGGCCGGCACGGCCGCCACCAGCGCGGCGCAGCCTGCGGCGGTGCCGACGTCGGCCGGCACGCCGCGCAGGCGCGCGCCCGGCACCTGCACGCCGATCGCGCCGATGGCGCGCTCCACGCTTTCCTGGCTGCGGCCGTTGATGACCACGCTGGCGCCGGCCCGCGCCAGCCCGGTAGCGATGGCCAGCCCGATGCCGGCGGTGGAAGCGGTGACCAGCGCGGTCTTGTCCGAGAGATCGATCTGCATGTGAGACTCCAATGTCGAATGGACGACGATTCAATCAAGAAAAGGGGGAAGACGATGCGCGGCAATGCGCATCCGGCCGGTCACGCAATGGCGCCGCCGCCATCGACCAGTACGGTCGAACCCGTGGCGTAGCCTGTGCCTGCCAGGTAGAGGATGGCGTTGGCCACGTCCTCGGGCTGGCCGATGCGCTGCGCCGGCAGCCGCGCGGCCACGCTCTCGTACATCGACTGGCGCGTGGCTGCGTCCAGCCTGTCCCACAGCGGCGTGGCGATCAGGCCGGGCGATACGGTATTGACCCGCACCGGCGACAGTTCCAGCGCCAGCCCGCGGCCCAGCGATTCGAGCGCGGCATTGATGGCACCCTGCAGCACCGAGGTCTTGCTTGGCCGCATGCCCAGAAATCCGGACACCAGCGTCAGCGAGCCGCCTGCGCGAACCGGGACCAGCCGCGCCACGCGATAGGCACCCCAGAACTTGCTGTCCATGGCGGCGTAGGCATCGGCCAGCGGCAGCTGGCGCACCTGCCCGGTGGGCGTTTGCGCGGCGGAAATCACCACGTGGTCCCACGGCTGCGCACCTTCCATGAATCGCGCCACGCTGGCGTCGTCGGTGACGTCCAGCGTCGCGCCGGTGACGGCGCCCGCGCTGCCAGCCAGCCCGCGCACGGCGGCGTCGACCTTCTCCCGGGAACGCGAGGCAATGGTGACGCTCGCGCCGCGGGCGGCAAACCCAGCGGCGGCGGCCAGGCCGATGCCGGAACTACCGCCGACCACCAGGACCCTGGCGTCTTTGAAATCGGGGAACATGGCAAGACTCCTTGAATGCTTGAATGCTTGAATGCTTGAATGCTTGAATGCACTGGCGAGTGCATTGACCCGTGAGGGAAGACAGGAGCGGCAGGAAGCAGGAGCACCGCCCATGCCAACGATTATGGCCATGCGTGGCCGGTCGATCATCCACTCTGGATTGGAAGCACTGTTGGCAGGAATTTGATAATCGGCGGCTGTCACGGCGGCGCCGGCAAGCGCGCCGCGCCACCGCTACAATGCTGCGGTGCAGCTTGCGTCCCACCCCGGGACCTCCCTCCCACTCCACCCTGCCCGACCATGAAGCCGCTCCTGCTTGTCCTCAGCCACGTCAGCGCCGAACACCTTTCCTGGATTGCCGAACAATACGAAGTGCGCTACGCGCCGGACAGCGCCGGCCGGGCCGCGCAGGTCAAGGCATGCGGCGAACGCGTGCGCGCCGTGCTGACAATCGGCTCGGTCGGGCTGAGCGCCGCCGAGATCGACGCCATGCCCGCGCTGGAGCTGGTGTGCGCACTGGGTGCCGGCTACGAGAATATCGCCGTGGCCCATGCCCGGGCGCGCGGCGTCACGGTCGCCAACGGCGCCGGCACCAACGACAGCTGTGTGGCGGACCATGCCATGGCGCTGCTGCTGGCCACCGTGCGCGCCATCCCGACGCTGGACCAGGCCACGCGCGCCGGCAAGTGGCGCACCGTGCTGCCGCTGCGGCCCAATGTCTCGGGCAAGCGCCTGGGCATCCTCGGCCTCGGCACCATCGGGCGGCGCATCGCGCAGCGCGGGCTGGGCTTCGACCTGGAAGTGGGCTATCACAACCGCTCGCCGCGCGACGACGTGCCATACCGTTACTTCGACAGCCTGGGTGCGCTGGCCGAATGGGCCGATTACCTGGTGATCGCCACGCCGGGCGGCGGCGGCACCCGCCACCTGGTCAGTGCCGAGGTGCTGGCCCAACTCGGGCCGGGCGGGTTCGTGGTGAATATCGCGCGCGGCAGCGTGCTCGACACGGCGGCGCTGGCCGCCGCCCTGCGTGCCGGCACGCTCGGCGGCGCCGGCCTCGATGTGTACGAGACCGAACCCGAGCCGCCCACCGAGCTGTTCGATTGCCCCAACATGGTCCTGACACCCCACGTGGCCGGCTGGTCGCCGGAAGCCATCAATGCCTCGGTACAACAGTTCCTGGAGAACAGCCGCCTGCACTTCGCCGGCGAGCCGGTGCTCACACCGGTAGGCTGAGCGGAGCCTGCCGGTTGCGCGGGCGAGCCCCCTAGCCCGCCGGAAACACCACCCGCACACGCAGCCCCGGCGCCGCATCTTCCAGCGAGACGCGCGCGCCGTGCGTTTGCGCGATCTCGGCGACGATGGCCAGGCCCAGGCCGCTGCCGCCGGTGGGGGCTTCCGGCACGCGGTAGAAACGGTCGAACACGCGCTCGCGCTCGGCGGCCGGAATCCCGGGGCCATCGTCGCGTACCACGAGTTCCACCGTGTCCGCGCCGGCCCTGCCCTGGGCGGCCGGAATACGGCAGGCCTGCACGTCGACCCTGCCACCGGCCGGCACGTAGCGCAGCGCGTTGTCGATCAGGTTGGTCAGGAGGATGCGCAGCGCATCCACGTCGCCGCACACCGCGACCGGGCCCGGGCCGGCATCCAGGCCGAGGTCGATGTGGCGATCGAGCGCTGCCTGGGTCATCTCCGCCACCACAGTGCCGGCCAGCACGCGCAGGTCCACCGCCTCGTGGGACGGCAGCGCGGCACCGGGCTCCTGGCGCGCCAGCGTCAGCAACTGGGCCACCATATGGGTGAGCCGCTCCAGACCCTGGCGCAGCTTGCCCACCGCCTCCTGGCGCGCCTCGGCGCTATCGGCGCGCTCCACCAGCTGGACCTGCAACTGCAGCGCGGCCAGCGGCGTGCGCAGTGCATGCGCGGCATCGGCCACGAAGGCGCGCTGGGTATCGATGGCATGCGACAGCCGCGCCAACAACTGGTTGAGCGCCAGCGTCAGCGGCGCAATCTCGTCCGGCATGCGGCTGACGGCTAGTGGCGCGAGCGCATTGGCGTCGCGCTCGCGCACCTCGGCCGCGATCTCGCGCAGGGGCCGCAAGCCCCTCCCCACCGCAATCCACACCAGCCAGCCGATCAGGGGCAGCAGCAGCAGCAAGGGCGCCACGGTGCGCATCGCCATGCGCGCGGCCAACTCGTTGCGCGCCGACATGGGCTGCGCGATCTGCACCACGGCCGGGCCGAGCTGCACGCTGTAGATGCGCCATTCGCCCTCGTCGGTCCTGACATTGGAGAAGCCCAGCTCGGCGCGCGGCGGCAGCGACGGATGCGCGTGCGAAAGGTAAAGGCTGCGGCCCGATCCGTCCCAGATATGGATCACCACGTCTTCGTCGGAATGGAACAGGCTGTCGCCCGGCGCCACTGCTGCGCCTGGCGGCTCCACCGGCCCGAACGACGGCATGACCGGATTGGCGAACTGGCTGGGCAGCGCCGCCGCCACCTGCTTCATCTGGTAGTCGAACAGCGCATTGGCTTCCTGCCGGGCCTGGCCGAAGATCAGCGCGGTGGCGATGGCGATGCCGGCCAGCAAACCCAGCGCCAGCCACCACAGCAGGGTTCTCTGGATCGAACGCATCAGCCCGCACTCCCGGGCGAGGCAGGCGCGCTATCGTCCAGCTTGGGCACGACATAACCCACGCCGCGGATATTGCGGATCAGCGGCGCGCCGAACTTCTTGCGCAGCGCATGGATATACACCTCCACCGTATTGCTGCCCACTTCGTCGCCCCAGCCGTACAGGCGCTCTTCCAGTTGCGGCACCGACCACACCTTGCCGGGCCGCGCCAGCAGCGCCGACAGCAGGCCGAACTCGCGCGCGGAGAGTTTCACCGGCTCGCCGTCGAGGGCGACCTCGCGCGTGGCCGGATTGATCACGATGGCGCCGTAGCGCAGCAGCGGCTCGGCACGCCCTTCGGCGCGGCGCGCCAGCGCGTGCATGCGCGCCGCCAGCTCCTGCAGGTCGAAAGGCTTGACCAGGTAATCGTCGGCACCGGCGTTGAGGCCCGCCACGCGATCGGCCACGGCGTCGCGCGCGGTCAGGATCAGCACTGGCGTGTTCACGCCGCGCGCGCGCAGCGCGGCCAGCACCTCCAGCCCCGAGCGGCGCGGCAAACCGAGATCGAGCAGGATCAGCGCGTAGCAGGGCTCGCCGTCCGGGCCGCCGGACGGGGTGGCGGCCGCCAGGCCAGCCTCGCCGTCCTGCACCCAGTCGACTGCAAAGCCCTCCTGGCGCAGCGCGGTCTTCACGCTATCGCCGATCATGGCGTCGTCTTCCACCAGCAATACTCGCATGGTCAGGTCCGGGGTCAGCTTGATGGTTAAGCGGTTAAGTGGAGAAGGGTGAAACGTAGCGGTTTTGCCCGCCGTGGGCGAGCGCTTCGGCCAGCGCCTGCGCCAGCCCGGGCAGGGAGGGGAACTGCGCCGTGATGACATGGACGGGCAAGCTTTCCAGGTAGGCGGCCATGCGGCCCTTCGCCGTAAACCGCGCGTTGAATGCGGAGGCCTGCAGCGCGGGCACGAAGCGCGGCACGATGCCGCCGCCCAGGTAAACGCCACCGCGCGCGCCCAGCACCAATGCAATATCGGCCGCCACGGAGCCGAGCAGGCCACAGAATACGGCGAACGCGCGCTGGCATATCGGGTCGGCGTCCCGGATGGCACCCTCGGTGACCTGCGCCGGCGCAAGCGGCCGCGCCAGGGGCGTACCCGTTTCTGCGTGCAGCGCCGCGTGGATCAGCGATAGTCCCATGCCCGACAGAAGACGCTCGGCCGAGACCCGGCCAAAGGCCTTGTGCGCCGCGCGCCAGGCAATCCATTCATCGTCGGTGTCGGGCATCAGCTCGATATGGCCGCCCTCGCCGGCCAGCGCCACCGCCGGGCCGCTGCGTGCCGGCACCAGGCCGGACACGCCCAGCCCGGTGCCGGGCCCGACCAGCGCCATCGGCGCGCCGGCCACGGCGGTACCTTCGCGCAGCAGCGTCAGGCCACCTTTGCCGAGATGCGGCAAACCCAGCGCCAGCGCGGTGAAATCGTTGATGGCCAGCAGCAGGTCCAGCCCGAGCGCGCGCTGCATCTCCGAGATGGAAAAGGCCCAGGCGTGGTTGGTCAGCTTCACGCGGTCGCCGGTCACCGGATTGGCAAGCCCCACCGCCGCGTAGCGGGGCCGCGCGCCGCCGCTCGGCAGCGCCGCCAGGTAATGGCGAATGGCGGCCTCCAGCGAAGGGTAGTCGGCCACCTTGAACGCGGTGACCGGCCCGATGCGCTGCGGCGCGGTTTCCAGTGCAAAGCGCACATTGGTGCCGCCGACGTCGCCAAGCAAGCGTGGATAGCCAGGCATGGCGTCAGGCCGAGAAGACATCGGTGCCGTGGCGATGGCGGCTCATCACCAGGCTGACCGGCAACGCCGGGGTCGGGCCCTTGCAGGCGCGCGCGAACACCGCGGCCTTGACCGCGCCCGCGAACGACAGGAAGACGCGATCGGCAGCCAGCAGCGCCGCCAGGTTGAGCGTGACGCGCGCATGCGGCGCCTCTCGCGGATGCGTCACCAGGTAGCCTGGCTGCGTATCGGACAGGGCCCGCTCCAGCTCCGGCGCCTCCGGGAACAGCGAGGCGGTGTGGCCGTCCTCGCCCATGCCGAGCACCACCACGTCGGGCTGGCGCCAGGCCGCGTTCAGCCGCGCGACGGCGCCGGCCGGATCGGCCACCTCGGCGGCATCGGCCACCAGCGGCACAAAGGCCGCCTTGGCTGCGGCGTCGCGCAGCAGGTGCCGGCGCACCAGCGCGCCGTTGCTGTCCTCATGGTCCGGCGGCACCACGCGCTCGTCGACCAGCGTGATGGTGACGGCCTCCCAGCGAACAGTGCGGTGGCGCAGGCGCTCGAACAACGCCACCGGCGAGCGGCCGCCGGACACCGCCAGCACGGCCCAGCCGTTCACGCCGATGGCAAGCGCGAGCGCATGGCCCACCGAGATCGCCATCGCTTCGGCCAGTTCCGCCTCGGAGGTATGTTCGTAGCGTCGCATGGCTCTGTCTCCTGTCAGGGTAAGGGTGAAGGTGAGGGTGATAGGTGGCAAGGGTTGCCAGGAAATCCTGCGCCGGCGCGGCCTACACCTCTTCGTGCCAGAGCGAACCGTCGCGCGACATCAGCGCGGACGATGCGGCCGGCCCCCAGGTGCCGGCGGTATACGGCTTGGGCGGCACGGTGCTCTGGCCCCAGGTGTCGAGGATGGGCTCCACCCAGCGCCAGGCCTGCGCCTGCTCGTCGCGGCGCACGAACAAGCCGAGCCGGCCGCGGATGACGTCGAGCAGCAGGCGCTCGTAGGCGCCCGCGCGGCGCACCTTGAAGGAGTTGGCGAAGTCCAGGTCGAGCGAAGTGGGCGCGAGCGCCACGGTGTCGCCCGGCTGCTTGACCAGGAAGTACAGGCGGATGCTCTCCTCGGGCTGCAGCCGGATCACCAGGCGGTTCTGCGGCGACAGCGTCAGCGGGCGCGGGAAGATCGCATGCGGCACATCGCGGAAGTGGATCACGATCTCCGCCACGCGCGACTGCATGCGCTTGCCCGTGCGCAGGTAGAACGGCACGCCCGACCAGCGCCAGTTGGCGATCTCGGCCTTGATCGCGACGAAGGTCTCGGTATGGCTGTCGGCCGCAATACCCTTCTCGTCCAGGTAGCCCGGCACCGGCTTGCCGCCCACGGCGCCGGCGCGATACTGGCCACGCACGGTCTTCTCGGCCACGTCCTGCGGCGTGATGGGCTTGAGCGCCTTCAGTATCTTGATCTTCTCGTCGCGGATGGCGTCTTCGGACAGGCTGGTGGGCGGCTCCATCGCCACCATGCACAGCAGTTGCAGCAGGTGGTTCTGCACCATGTCGCGCAGCGCGCCGGTGCGGTCGTAGAAGTCGCCGCGCGTTTCCACGCCGAGCTCCTCGGCGATGGTGATCTGCACATCCTGCACCCATTCGCGGCGCCAGAGCGGCTCGAACAGCGCATTGCCGAAGCGGATCGCCATCAGGTTCTGCACCGACTCCTTGCCGAGATAGTGATCGATCCGGTAGATCTGGTCTTCCGCGAAGAACTGGGCCACGGCCGAGTTGATCGCGTCGGAAGAAGGCAGGTCATGCCCCAGCGGCTTTTCCAGCACGATGCGGACATTGGGATGATTGAGGCCCGTACGCGCCAGTTGCTCGCAGATGGGCACAAAAATATGCGGCGCGGTGGCGAGATAGCAGACCACCACCGCGGGCGCACGCTCCAGCACCTTGCGCGCCAGCGCGTCGAAATGCGCAGGCTCGCGCGCATCGGCCTGCACGTAGCTGACGCGGGCCAGGAAGCTGGCCCAGGCCTCCGGCGGCGCATGCTCGAGGCCGGGACGCACGCTTTGCTCCAGCGAGCCGACATAGTCCCCGGTGGAAAGCGGATGGCTGCCGGTGGCAAGAATGCGGGCGGCGGGGTGCAGCAATCCCGCGCGATGCGCATCGAACAGCGCCGGCAGCAGCTTGCGCCGCGCCAGGTCCCCGGTGCCGCCAAACAGCACCATGTCGAAATCGGGCATGCTCACCCTGTACTCCTTGTCTTGGCCAGCGTGAATACGGCGCAAGGTCCCGGAGGGCCCCGAATCAACCGGCGCGCGTCACTCTACTGAGGGCGCGATGCGTCGCATAAGTTCCAGCCAGTTTACGTGAGTCGCCGCCGCTTGGCGAGGCGTGGCCGGCACCAGCCAGCGGCGAACGGGCGCCTGCTCCCGTGCAGGGACTAGCCGCCGAGCAGCCCCACCCACAGCGTGCGCGCCTGCAGCTGATAGGCACGGGTGGCCTCGATCAGGGCGCGGCGGGGCGCCGGGTCCATGATGGCCTCGGGCAGCAGCGGATCGCGCACAATGGCGCGGATGATGGCGCGCACCACCAGCATGGTTTCGCGCGCGCCGGCGTCCGGCGCCATGCGCGCCACTTTTGCGCGGCTGCGCTCGAGCTGGGCCAGCGCGCGGCGATAGGTCGATTGCAGCGTCGGCACGTCCCACAGCCGCGCCATGCGCGCGGCGGTATCCGCATCGAACTCGCGCCCGACGAAGAGCAGGCTCGCGCCGGCCATGCCGAGCCGGGACAGCGTCGCGCGCATGGCCGGGGCACCGCCGGCGAGATTGTCGGGGCGGACATTGATGCCGGCCGCGAGCGGGCGAAAGCCGGACAGCGCCAGCGCGCGCTCATGGTGCCGCCATGCGGTCTTTGCGCTGCGCGCCACGGCGGCGTCCTGCACCACCAGCCAGTTTCCGCTCCACTGCTCCAGCCGGCTTTCCTTTTCGAACCAGTGCTCGACTTCGTCGTAGACCGGATTGCCTTCCGGCACCACCGCATAGCAGCCGCGCTCGGTCTTGACGATGCGGCCTTGCCGCTGCAGCCGCGTCAGGGCCACGCGCACGCTCGGCGTGCCGATGCCCATCACCTCGGCACCGCGCGCCAGCAATTGCACCGGCAGGGCTCGCTCGGGGTGGCCGAAGAGCAGGTCGAGCACCAGGTCGGTGGCGGAAGGCTCGCGGATCTCAATGTCGTGCATGGGTGACGCCGGGGGGCACTGTGGGCAGCCTGGGAACAGGAAACGACGCGGGGCGTCCAGTCAGTTCGGTGAAGGGTAAACGAGAAATATTTCTTTTCATGACACATATATATCATTTAGTGAAATATTCCGGTATTTGGAGAAACACCTAGGCGAACACCCCGGTGAGCCAGGGCAACCCCAGGCAAACCGAAACCAGCCTGCCCACCAACGACGCGACCACGATCATGGACAATCTGCCCAACCCATATGTCAGGACCGAAACCACCGGCCCGGTATATACCATCATTCTGGACCGCGCCGACAAGCGCAACGCCGTGGACGGCCCCATGGCGCTGGCGCTGCGGACGGCCTTTACGCAGTTCGAGTCCGACCCCGCGCTGCGAGTGGCAGTGCTGTGGGGCGCTGGCGGGCACTTCTGCGGCGGCGCGGATCTGTCAGCGGTGGGCGACCCCGCGCGCCGCCACGAACTCGATCCGCAAGGCGGCGGCGCGGGGCCGATGGGGCCTAGCCGGATGGCCTTGTCCAAGCCGCTGATTGCCGCGGTCAGCGGCTATGCGGTGGCGGGCGGGCTGGAACTGGCGCTGCTGGCGGACCTGCGCGTGGCCGAGCGCGACGCGGTGTTCGGGGTCTTCTGCCGGCGCTGGGGCGTGCCGCTGATCGACGGCGGCACGGTACGGTTGCCGCGCATCGTCGGCATGGGCCGTGCGCTCGACATGATCCTGAGCGGCCGCGCGGTAGCCGCCGGAGAGGCGCTGGCGATGGGCCTGGCCAACCGCGTGGTCGAGCCGGGCCAGGCCCGCGCTGCCGCCGAGGCGCTGGCGCATGAGCTGGCGGCGTTTCCCCAGCGTTGCATGCTGGCCGACCGTGCCTCCGCCTACGGGCAGTGGGACCTGCCGCTGGCCGACGCCCTGCGCGCCGAGGGCGCCAATGGCACCCCGGTCGTGTTCGAGGAAGGCATCCAGGGCGCCGCCCGCTTTGTCGGCGGCGCCGGGCGGCATGGCGATTTCTCCGGCTGAAGCGCTCGCCGGAGCTCGCACCAATCCGGGGCGAACGCACCCCGGACCATCAAAGCGTACCCGTTTCTGCGTAAGAAAAAACCAGGGAGAGACAGCACCATGGCACCCACCACGCTTGCGTTGATCCGCCGCGGCGCGGCCCAGCACGGCCCCCGCACCGCCATCGTCTTCGGCGGGCAAAGCCTGACCTTTGGCGAAGTCGATGCGCTTAGCGCGCGCCTTGCCCACGCGCTGCAGGCGGCCGGCGCTGGCCCGGGCGAGCGCGTCGCGCTGCTGCTCAATAACGGCCTGCACAGCATCCCGCTGGACTTCGCCTGCGTCAAGGCCGCGCTCAACCGCGTGCCGCTGAACGCGCGCCTGTCATTGGCCGAGCACCAGCGCATGTTGCTGGACACCGGCTGCCGGATGCTGGTATTCGGCCCCGATCTCGCCGAGCGTGCACAAGCGCTGCGCCAGGCTTTGCCGGAACTCGCCTGCCATGGCCTGGGTGCGAGCCTGGATGGCGGCATCGATCTGCTCGCCGCGGCGCAGTCGCGGCCCGCCACCGATCCTCCGGTGCAGGTCGCCGAGGACGACGTCATCCTGACCTTGTTTACCTCGGGCACCACCGGCACCCTCAAGGCCGCCCGGCATACGCAAGCCTCCTACGCGGCGATCTGCCGCAACGTGCTGCTCAACCTGCTGCCCGCCACGCCCGACGACGCGATGCTGCATGCCGCCTCGCTGATCCATGCCAGCGGCGTGTTCGTGCTGCCGTTCTGGCTGCGCGGCGGCAAGACCGTGATCCTGCCCGGCTTCGAGCCCGCGAGCTTCCTCGCGGCGATCGAGCGCGAACGCGTCACCGCCATCAACCTGGTGCCGACCATGCTGCAGATGCTGGTGAGCTTGCCGGCCATGGCTACCTGCAAGGCCGACGCGCTGCGCTACGTCATCTACGGCGCGTCGCCGATGCCGCGCCCGGTGATCGAGCGCGCCATGGCGATCTGGGGCCAGCACCGTTTCTGGCAGTACTACGGCCAGACCGAGGTGCCCCTGTGCCTCGCCGTCCTGCGCCCGGAGGACCATCACGGCGAGCGGCTCGGCGCTTGCGGCCAGGTGGCGCTGGACGTGGAACTGCGTCTGCTGGACGAAGCCGGCAACGACGTGCCGCCCGGCCAGCCGGGCGAGATCGCGGTACGCGCGCCGTCCAGCGTGGCCGGCTATCACGACGCCCCCGAACTCACCGCGCAGACCTTCCTGCCCGACGGCTGGGTGCGCACGCGCGATATCGGCGTGTTCGATGCCGACGGCTTCCTGCACCTGAAGGACCGCACCTCCGACATGATCGTCAGCGGCGGCTACAACGTGTATCCCGGCGAAGTCGAGAACGCGCTGCTGACACATCCAGCCGTGCGCGAATGCGCGGTGATCGGCCTGCCCGACGAGAAGTGGGTCGAGGCAGTCACCGCCGTGATCGTGCTGCACGCCGGGCAGGCGGCGAGCGATGCGCTGGCGGCCGAGCTGGTCGAGCACCTGGCTGCGCGGCTGGCCTCATACAAGAAGCCGCGCCACGTGCTGTTTGCCACGGAGCTGCCCAAGACCGCGGTGGGCAAGCTGAACCGGCGCGGATTGCGCGACCGCTATCGCGACGGCGGGGCCGCCTGAGCCGGCCGGGGGCGGCAGTGCTTGCGGCAGTACCTGCTCAAGCCGGCGGGAACAAGCCGCCATCGTGCCCGGCGATCGGCGCGGCCAGCCGGGCATCGCCTCGGGGTGGCCGAAGAGCAGGTCGAGCCACGGCCGGTTCCAGCACCGGGACGCGACAAAGCGTACCCGTTTCTGCGTAGCATCCGCGCGCCCCCCGCGACAAGGATCGCCATGTCGCAGCAACCCCATGTCACACTGCGCACTACGCAAGCACTCCCCGCCCTCCCCGACGCCATGACAACCCTGACCATAGCCGCAGCACAGACCACTTCCATTGCCGGCGATATCCAGGCAAATATCGCCCGGCATCTTCGCTTCATGCAGACCGCGGCGGATCATGGCGTACAGTTCCTGGTGTTTCCCGAACTGTCGCTGACCGGCTACGAGCGAACGCTGGCGCGCGCGCTGGCCATCCGGCCGGACGACGCGGTGCTGCACCCCTTGCGCGAATTCGCACAGCATAGCGGCATGATCGCGGTGGTGGGTATACCGGTGCGCGCCGATAACGGCGCCGGCGTATACATCGGCGCGCTTGTGCTGCAAACCAACGGCGAGATCGGCACCTACACAAAGCAGCATCTGCATCCAGGAGAGGAAGCCGCATTTGTGCCTGGTCGCGGCGGCCAGGCCGTCAACGTCGCGGGACATCAGGCCGCGCTGGCAATTTGCGCCGAAATCACGCAACCGGACCATGCACGCATGGCCGCGCAAGCCGGCGCCGGGATCTATGCGGCGGGGATGCTGCTCACCGAAGCCGGCCATGCGCCGGAGACCGGGTTGCTCGCGGGATATGCGGCCGATCACGGCATGGCGGTGCTGATGGCGAATCATGGCGGCGCCACCGGCGGCTGGGAAGCGGTCGGACGCAGCGCCATCTGGGCCGAAGGCGGGCGCGCCGTGGTGGCCGCGCCCGGTCCCGGCAATGTGCTGGTGAAGGCAACGCGCGAAGCGGGCCGCTGGTCGGGCCAGGTGGTGCCGGTGCCAGGCGCATTGCCGGCAGCCTGATCAGCACCGCCTTGCTTCGGCTGCGCTGCGCCAGCCGGTCACGGTCACGGTCACGATTCCAGCTTGCCGGCTTGCTGCCGCGCAATCAGTGCCGCCAGGCGTGGATCGCGCGCTGCGAACACATCGAACAGCCCGAGCGCGGCCAGGCCCGGCAACAAGGCCAGCAAATCCGCTTCGGCCGCCGCGCGGCTGGCGTCGTCGTGCCGTGCATCGCTCAGCACGCGCCAGTTCGCCAGCAGCGCGCCGACGCTGCCTTTGCGCACGGCCAGTCCGTTGGCCTGGACAGTATCGACGCCATCGGGCAACAAGGCTTCCGGCTTCATGCATCCTCTCCCTTCAGCGCGGCACCGAGCACACCATGCATGGCCGGCCCGGCCGCGACAATGCCCTGGCAGCCCCAGCCGAACGGCTTGCCGTCGAGCGCCGTCACGGTGCCGCCGGCCTCGCTCACCAGCAGCGCGCCCGGCAGCCAGTCGTAATAGTCCTGTCCGCATTCCCAGTAGCCATCGATCGCACCGCCGGCCACCAGCGCCAGCAACAGGGACGTGGGCCCATAGGCGCGCAGCCCGAACACCTGCGGCAGCAGGCGCCCAAAGCGGCTGAGAAAGTCCGCGGTGTCCTCGCGCGCCTGGCCCGGCCAGTTCGGGTGAGCGGTGGCGATCATTGCCGGTGCCAGCCTGCCGCGCGCATTGACCCGCAGTGGCTGCCCATCGCAATCGGCGCCCTGGCCGGCCACCGCGCGATAGGTGCGCCCGGTGGCCGGGTCGTGCACCAGCGACAGCGCCGGCTTGCCCTGCACCACCAGGCACAGCGCAATGGTCCAGCCCGGCATGCCGCTGAGGTAATGCAGCGCGCCGTCGATCGGGTCGCAAACCCAGTAGGCGTCCGCGTATTCCGGGGCCTGCCGCGTGCCGCTCTCCAGTTCCTTGTCGGAAAACGGGATCTCCGGCCAGCGCTCCAGCAGGGTCTGTTTCAGTACCTTGCCCACGGCGCCGCTGTGGTGGTCGAAGGCAACGCGCAGCGCCTCGAAATCGGCCGGCGCGCCGCGCGGCTGCTGCGCGCGCAACCGTCTTCCCTGTTCGGCAAGCAGGGCGGTCAGCGTGTCGAGCACGGCGGCCAGCGGCTGCCCGAAGCGGGCCGGGAGGGTCGGGGTATCTGATCTGGCATTCACGATGGATCGCTCCTGGGGTGATGGGTGTGGCCAGTCTATGCATGCGCCCGATTGCCTGCTAACGATAGAATGCCAATTTATGATTCAAATGGGCCATCCCGATGTCGCTACTGGAAATCCGCCCGATCGCGCATCCCGCCTCGCGCGAACAAGTGCCGCACCAGCATGCGCAGGGGCAGCTGTTCACGGTGAAATCCGGCGTGGTCAGCATCGAGGCCGGCGGCGGCCGCTGGCTGATGCCGACCGGCTGCATCGGCTGGGTCCCACCGTACGAAGCCCACGGTGCCCACATGCACGGATCGATGGCCGGCATGAGCCTGTACTTCACCGAAACGTGGAGCCGCGCCTCGATGCCGGCCGCTCTCAAGGTGGTGCGCCTGTCGCCGTTGCTGGCCGCCTTGCTCGATACGCTGGCCCGGGCCGAGCCGCCCGCCGGGCCGGCGCGCGAGCACTACCTGGCGGTCTTTGCCGACGACTTCACCCGCCAGCCGGCGCAGACCCTGTTCCTGCCCATGCCGCAGGAACCTCGGCTGCTGCGCATGGCCGCTGCGCTGCTCGCCACCCCCGACGACAACACCGGCCTGGACGGCTGGGCCGGGCGCATCGGCATGGCCCGCCGCACCCTGACCCGCCGCTTCCAGGCCGACACCGGCTGGAGCCTGACGCAATGGCGCCAGCAGCTGCGCATGCTCACGGCCATGGAACGCCTGGCCGCCGGGGAAAGCGTCACCGCCGTGGCGCTCGGCCTCGGCTACACCAGCGTCAGCAGTTTTATCGCCTTGTTCCGCCGCTATACCGGAATGACGCCGCGCGCATACCTGGCGGCTGGCCGGGATTGAGGCCCAGCAGGGCAACGGCGCCGCCCCGGCACCTGAGCAGCCTGTCAGAATGAATTCCAATATTCACAGCAGGCAACGCGGACAATCGATCCGATATGGCGGCCCCTGGACACAGACTGTTGCGTAATTTGCAGAAAATAATGCCGAATATCCATTACGTCCGGCTTATGAAATATTTGAAAGAATTCGGCGCCTCGGTAGTAATTCGGATTGCATTCCCCCCAATCGCCGGGGTTCTCCCGATTTCTCGTTTTCCATAGTCCGGACAACGCTCGCGCCAAGGCATAATTGAAACGTACGGCCAAAAGTCACATCGGCTACCGTGCAGGCAATGGCCATGTTCCTGAACAGAACGGCAGGATGCCGGCAGACGGATCGATGCATTCAGACTGCGATATTGAAGCCAAGGATTGGCCCATGCCTTTTAAAATTGATCTGGCCACCGTACTCTTGCTTCACACCACGTCGCTGATCGCGGGAGCCCTGGGCATCCTGAATATAAGGCGGAAATCGCCGGTATCGCGGGGGCTCGGCAGGCTGGCCTTCGCGCTGACGAGCCTGGCATGCGGCGCCACCCTGGCGGGCCTGGGCGAGCAGGCCGCGATACCGCACTGGCTATGGACCCATCTGAGCCTGCTGCTCGGCACCAGCGGCTATGCACTGCTGTGGGCCGGCATGCGCGCCATGAGCGGCCGGCGGCGTGCGCTGCGCTCGGTGATCGTGCTGGTGCCGGTCGTCTGGTTCCTGGCTGGCATCGTCACCGAGTTCACGGCGACCGACGCGCTGCGGGCCAGCGCATTCCACCTGACCGCGGTGTCGTTCCTGGCCGCGTCCGCCGTGGAGATCTGGAAAGACCGGCGCAGCGAGCCGCTGCACTCGCGCCTCGCCCTGGTGGCTTGCCTGGCCGCCAGCGCGGCCATCTATGCGACGCGGCTGGTCTGCATCGTTGGCGATATACGTACGTCGTTCGACATGGCCACGGCGTTCTTCCTGCAGATCTTCTGCAATTTCGCCATCGCCATCCTGGTCATCGCGCTGGCAAGAGAACGTGCCGAAGCCGATCTCCGGCTGGCGGCGCAAACCGATGCGCTGACCGGGGTGGGCAACCGGCGCTGGTTTCTCGAGCGCCTGCCCCCCAGGCCACTGCCCGGCAGTGCCGTCGCCATCCTCGACCTGGATCGCTTCAAGGAGATCAACGACCGCTTCGGCCATCCCGCCGGGGACCGCGTGCTGACCGCATTTGCAAAGACCGTGCAGGGGCACTTGCGCAAGGGCGATGTCTTCGCAAGGTACGGCGGCGAGGAATTCGTGCTTTTCCTGCCGGCAGTCAGCGCAGGCAGGGCGATGGAGATCGCGGAGCGGCTGCGCAAGCGCGCCGAAGGGCTGGCGATCGATATCGACGGACTGCCGGTGCGCATCACCGTCAGCATCGGCATCGCCTGGGTCGATACCGGCACCAGGCCATGGGAGGCCTGGATCCAGGCTGCCGACCGCGCCTGTTACGCCGCCAAGCGCGCTGGCCGCAACCGTGTGACGCGACATGACGGGCAGGCCATGGCTGCCTGAACAGGCGTGGGCGCGCCTCAGGGCTTCGGGAACCCATAGTCCCTCTACCCGGCAGATCCGCGTCCTGCGGGCCTCATGCCAGGTCTCGCGGCCCAGTCTCTGCGCCTGCCGGTGGGGTGAGGCCAAGCCGGGCAGGAGACGCACCCTCGGCAAACAAGCAGCAACCCATCCGCTCTTGTATGCTACGGCTATTGCCGCCGATGTTGGTAGACCAGCCATGAGCCACAAATCCCGGAGCCTGCTCCAGTCGGTTTTCAGTCACCCGCTGAGCAACAATATCCACTGGCGCGAGGTCGAGACCCTGCTCCAGCAACTCGGCGCGAGCGTCGAGCCGATCCAGGGCGCCCGCTTCAGGGTCGTGCTCAACCAGTACGAGTTCTACCTCCACCATCCGCACCACGGCAACGTCTGCGCCAAACAGGAAATCAAGCACCTGCGCGATTGCCTGGTGGCCGCGGGCGTCAGCCCGCCGGTCGACGACGACAAGCCGAAGTGAGCCCGCGCCCGGCCAGACCGGAACCATGACGGCAGCCTTCCCTGCCCGCCCGGGCGAGCAGCGGCCGCCAGACGCCGGCCGCCCCCCATCAACGGTGTGATGCCTTGAGCCTTGCACCTTGCGCCTTGCCCCCCATTGCTTCAGCCAACCGGAATCCCCATGACCGCTTTGTCCGACTTTCCCATCACCACCAAATGGCCCGCGCTGCGTCCGGACCGGATCCAGCTGTATTCGCTGCCCACGCCCAACGGTGTCAAGGTCTCCATCATGCTGGAGGAGACCGGCCTGCCCTACGAGCCGCACCTGGTGCGCTTCGATACCAACGAGCAGTACTCGCCGGAGTTCCTGTCGCTCAGCCCCAACAACAAGATCCCCGCGATCCTCGATCCCAACGGGCCGGACGACAGGCCGCTGGGCCTGTTCGAATCCGGCGCCATCCTGCTCTACCTCGCCGACAAGAGCGGCAAGTTCATCCCGCAGGACGCCGGCGGCCGCTACGAGACCATCCAGTGGCTGATGTTCCAGATGGGCGGCATCGGCCCGATGTTCGGCCAGGTCGGGTTCTTCAACAAGTTCGCCGGCAAGGAATACGAAGACAAGCGCCCGCGCGACCGCTACGTGGCGGAAGCCAGGCGCCTGCTGGCCGTGCTGGACACCCGGCTGGCGGACCGCGCATGGATCATGGGCGACGCCTACACCATCGCCGATATCGCCACCTTCCCGTGGGTGCGCAACCTGATCGGCTTCTACGAAGCCGGCGACCTGGTGGGCATCGGGGATTTCAAGCATGTGACACGCGCGCTCGAAGCCTTCCTGGCACGGCCCGCGGTGGTGAGAGGCCTGGATATTCCGAAGCGCGTATGAACGTGCCAACCCGTCGGATGTGGATCGACGATCAACATTGGAGCCATGCCGGTGCCGCTGATTCAGTTTGATGCCCTCGCGTCGGATTTGCCGACGGTGTGGAAATCGTCGGTGGTGGGGCAGGTCGGCCCCGCCCGCATCAAGGTTCTCCGCATGGACGCACAGCCCTATGAAGCCGAGACGCACGACTACAACGAGGGCCTGTTCGTGGTGAGCGGGCAGTTGATGCTACAGGTCGAAGCCGAAACCGTGGTGGTCCGGCCAGGGCAGATGTACCTCGCCCCGGCCGGGGTCCCGCATGCCGTGCTGCCGGGCAGCCATGGCACGCTGGTGATCGTCGACGTCTGATCTCGTGGACCCGCTCAGCCTCCCGTGGCCTTGGCCGCGCCAGGCTCGTCCGGCAGGATCAGGGCCTTCGGGACCTGGTCCAGTCTGGCCCGCGAAACAAGGTAGTAGAGCAGGGCCGGCACCAGCAGGCCCACGATCCACGAGATGTCGACGCCGCCCAGCGCCGCTACCCACGCGCCGGTGTAGAAGCTGGTGGCAATCAGCGGCATCTGCACCAGCACGCCCAGCGCGTAGACCACGATGCCCGCCATGTTCCAGCGGCCGTAGCGCCCGTCCGGATCGGAGAGCGCCGGCACATCATAGCGCTCCCGGGTAACGAAGTAATAGTCCACCAGGTTGATCGCGCTCCACGGCGTGAAGAAGGCGAGGAGGAACAGCAGGAAGGCGGAGAACTCCTTCAGGAACGCGCGCTCGCCGGCCAGCGCCAGCGCTGTCGACAACCCGACCATCAGCAGGATAAAGCCAAGCCGCGCGCGGCTGGAGATGGTGCGCTGCCCGCCAAAACCCGTGATGATGGCCGCCACCGACATCACGCTGCCATAGGCATTCAGCGTGGTGATGGTGAGCTTGCCCAGCGCAATGGTCAGGTACAGCAGCGCCGCCACGGCCCCGCTGGCGCCGAGGCCGACGATGAACGATACCTCGTGTCCGGCGAAACGGTCGCCTGCCAGGGCCGCGGCAAACACGCCGAACACCATGGAGACTTGCGCACCCAGCACCGAACCCGCGCCCACCGCAAGGAACGTCTTGAGCGCAGAGGTAGAGCGTGGCAAATAGCGGGAATAGTCGGCCACGTACGGGCCATAGGCAATCTGCCACGAAGCCGACAAGGACACTGCAAGCAGGAACGAGCCCACCGTGAAGTGGCGGTTCTGCAGCAGCGCACCGATGTCGTGCCCATGCAGCAGGCTGGCGAACAGGTAGAGAAAGGCCAGCACGCCGACGATGCTGGAGATGCGGCCCATCGTATGAATGGTCCGGTAGCCGAGCGCGGCCAGCATCACCACCAGTGCGGCGAACACGAGAATGGCGCTCGTACTGCCGATGCCAAGGAAGTGGCCGAGCGCCTGGCCGGCCAGCACCATGCCGCCGGCGGAGAAGCCCACGTACATGATGCAGACCAGCACCAGCGGGATAATGGCGCCGTAGACGCCAAACTGGACGCGGCTGGAGATCATCTGCGGCAGCCCCAGTTGCGGGCCCTGGGCCCCATGCAGCGCCATCACGGCGCCACCGATCACCTGGCCAACCAGCAAACCCGCCAGCGACCAGAAGACATCGCCGCCGAGCACCACCGCCAGCGCCCCCGTTACCACGGCGGTCACCTGCAGGTTGGCGCCGAGCCACAGGGTGAATTGGCTGAACAGACTGCCGTGCCGCTCCGACTCGGGGATGTAATCGATCGAGCGGCGTTCGATCAGCTTGCGCGGGGCCGCGCCGGATCCTGGGGCTTCCATCTCTGTCTCCTGAATATGTTGTGCGCTGCCATGCGGCGGCCCGAGGGACGCCGATGGGCAGTCGGTTGCCGAGAGGGGTGGGCGATCGCCTAGCGGAGCAAGGACCGCGCAATCACCGTGCGCTGGATCTCGGAGGAGCCTTCGTAGATCCGCAGGATGCGCGCATCGCGCACCAGGCGCTCCAGCGGCATCTCGCGCGTAAAGCCGTAGCCGCCGTGGATCTGCAAGGCCGTATCCGTCACGAAGGCCACGGTTTCGGATGCGTAGAGCTTGGCCATCGAGGCGTGGTCGGTGAAGGGCTCGCCGGCCCCGCGCATGACCGCGGCCTGCAAGGTAAGCAGCCAGGCGGCTTCGAGCCGTGTCTTCATGTCGGCAAACATCCACTGCAGGCCCTGCTTGCGCGACAGCGGTTCGCCGCCAACCTCGCGCTGCCTGGCCCAGTCGACCGCCGCTTCGAGCGCGGCCTCCGCAATGCCGAGGCTGGTGGCGGCCACGTCCAGGCGACTGTTGTCCAGCACCTTCATGGCCGTGCGAAAGCCGCTGCCCTCTGCGCCAAGCCGGTTCGCGGCCGGGACGAAGCAGTCGAGCGCCACTTCGTGCGCGGGTGCGCCGCGGATGCCCATCAGCTTTTCAGCCGGGGCAACCTCCACCCCCGGCGTCTTCCGGTCGACCACGAAGGCGCTGATACCGCGCGTCCCCGCCTCGGGATCGGTCTTCGCGTAGACCACGATGAAATCCGCTGCGTCGGCATTGGAGATGAAATGCTTCACACCGCGCAGGCGGTAGCCATCGCCCTCCGGAGTGGCGCGCGTCGCCATGTCCGCGGGATTCGACCCGGCCCGTGGCTCGGTCAGCGCAAAGGCGCCAAGCTTCGCGCCGGCCGCGGCGTCGGGCAGGTAGCGCTCACGCAGGCTGTCGTCGCCGCCGATCAGGATCGAATCGGTGGCGAGGTAATGCGCCCCGATCATCGAGGAGGTGGAGGCGCAGGCCCTGGCAATCTCGACCAGCGACAGGATCAGCGCAACGGGAGAAGCGTCGATGCCGCCCCAACGCTCCGGCAGGTTCATGCCCATGATGCCGAGTTCGGCAAGCAGCGGAACATAACGCGTGGTCGAGGCTTCGTCGCGGTCGATCTCGGCCGCCTTCGGCGCCAGTTCGCTGCGGGCGAACCGCCCGATGGCATCGCCGATCTCGAGGTCGGCCGGCTGCACGCCCAATCGTTTATGCATGTTGATTCTCCATGTTGGTGTCTTCCGGTGTTGTGCCAGCGCCCGGGCGATGGTGCGCGGCAGGCTTGAGCGCTTCAGGTCCCAGCGCCCCGCTCGCGCGCAGGGCCGGCACGGCGTCGCCGGCGATGCCGAGGGTTGCCAGGATGGCGTCCGTGTGCTCACCCAGCGCGGGAGCGGTGGTCACCCGATTGGCGCGGTAGCCGGAGAACTTCACGGGCTGCGAGGGCAGGCGGACCTTGCCGCCGCGCGCATCCGGCACCTCGGTCAGCAAGCCGCGGTAAGCGGCATGGTCGCTCTCCATCGCCTGTTTCACATTGCGGATGGGGGCGACTGGAATGCCCGCGGCGCTAAGCAAGCGGTTCACTTCCTCGACCGTGCGCGTGGCGGACCATGCCTCGATGCATGCCCGCAGATCGGCCTCGGCGCTGCAGCGCGAGTGATCGTCGGCGAAGCGCGGATCGGCGGCCAGCTCCGGCTGGCCGATGGTGCCGGCAAGCGTCTGGAACAGCTTGTTGTTCAGCACCGCCACCACGTAGAAGCCATCCGCGGCACGATACGCGCCGAACGGCGCGGACGACGGGTGGCGGTTGCCGACGCGGCGCGGGGCCAGCCCGGTCGCGGCGTAGCGGGCGACCAGGGTGGCGCTCAGGCTCAGGGTGGCATCGAACATCGACACATCCACATGCGTGCCCCTGCCGGTCTTCTCCCGCGAGAGCAGGGCCGCCAGCACGCCCCACGAAGCAAAGAGGCCGCTCACCACATCCGACACGGCTTCACCCAGCAGCGTGGGCGTGCCGTCCGGCGCGCCGGTGGCGTCCATCAGGCCGCACATCGCCTGCAGGATGATGTCGTAGGCCGGCCGATGCGACTCCGGCCCGGTCTGGCCGAAACCCGACACGCTGGCATAGACGAGCGAAGGATTCAGCTCGCGCAGCGCCGCGTAGCCGATGCCCAGCTTCTGCGCGACGCCCGGGCGGAAGTTCTCCACCACCACGTCGGCCCGCTCGCACAGCGAACGCGCCAGCGCCAGGCCGGCTTCCGCCTTCAGGTCGATGACGATGCTCTGCTTGTTGCGGTTCATGGCGGAGAACAGGCCGCTCCGGCCATCCACGAAGGGGCCGACCGCGCGGTAGTCGTCACCGCCCGGCGGCTCGATCTTGATCACCTCGGCGCCGAGGTCGCCGAGCAGGGCCGTGCAGTAAGGCCCGGCAAGCACGCGCGAAAAATCGATCACGCGGATGCCGGCAAGCGGCAGGTCAGGATGGTTCACTTCACACTCCTCCAGGTAGCCAGGGCAGCCTCGCCAGCGTGGTATCGCCGCCGCGAGGGCGATGCAGCGCGGCGTGCTTGCCGATGCCATGATTCTGGTCAGCCATGGCTATCAAGTAAAATATTGATATCTACTATCACCTATACGATTTCTTGATGAGAATCTCCTTGCGCCTGTTGCGCTATTTCGCGGCGGCGGCGCAGGCCGGGAGCACCACGTCAGCGGCCCGGACGCTGAACGTCTCGCAGCCCTCGATCTCCGTTGCCATTCGCGAACTCGAAGCGCTGTTCGGAGAAGAACTGTTCGCGCGGGACGCCGGATCGCGGATGACGCTGACCCGCTTCGGCGTGCGCAAGCTGGCCGAGGCGCGGCAAATCCTCGCCGCGGCGACTGCGTTCGAGGCCGACGAGAGCGGCGACGCCGCCTCTGGCGAGGTCCATATCGGGGTATTCCGCACGCTTGCCCCGGTCTACCTGCCCGTGCTGCTGCGGATCGCGCGCGCCCGTTTTCCCGATCTGGCGGTGCGCTTCGTCGAAGGCGATCTGGCGCAGATCGAAGACTGGCTGCACGGCGGCCATATCGAATTCGCACTGACCTACGACGTGGGCTTGCCCAGCGGGATCGAGCGCGAATGCATCGCCGAACTGCATCCGTACGGACTGGTCCCTGCCGGCTCGAAGCTGGCCAGGGGAAGGGGCGGGATCTCCCTGCGGGAGCTGGCCAGCGAACCGCTGATCCTGATCGACCTGCCGCACAGCCGCGATTTCCTGATGGCGCCGTTCTGGCAGTATGGCTTGCAACCGGAGATCCGCTATCGCGCCACCTCGCTGGAACTCGCGAGGAGCATGGTGGCGAACGGGCTGGGCGTATCGCTGCTGATCACCCAGGCGCCGTCGGCGGCCCTGACAAGCGGCGTGGTCGAAAGGCCGATCCGTGAAGAAACCATCCGGCAGCCGCTGGTGATCGCCCGTGCGGCTCGCCTGTCGCGTACGCCTGCGGCGGAACTGCTGGCCGAATGCGTGCGCGAGGCGGTGCATGAGGCGATGGCCGCGCGGGTGGGGAAGGGCAGGCGCGGACGGATGCCGGCCTGATCCGGACGATGCGACCGTGGAAGACGGCGGCTGATCTGCAAGCTGATGAGCCTGCTGCTTGTGCCGGTTATCCGCGGGTAGGCAGCGGAGCCGGGAAGCCCACGTTCTTCCAGTGATGCGCCGATCTGCCAAGGCACGAAGCCGTTCTGCCCATCGCCATGGATCTCGCCCCTGGTGCGCTCGCCGGAAGGCACCCTGAGCATCGGCACAAGGATGCGTTCCCCGGTCTCGTCGACTCCTATGGTGGCGAAATCAAGGTCGGCGCCTACAGCGGGGTCGACAGCAGTCCATATACGATGCAGGCGCCGGTGCGTGCTTCATCAGCTGCCGGACCAGACCGGTCCGTGCGGAAACCGGTAGCGCTCGAGCGTGTCGGCATGCATCTCGATGCTGTAGCCCGGGCGTTGCGGCGGCATATAGCGGCCGTTGCGGATCACCACCGGCTCGATGAAGTGCTCGTGCAGATGGTCGACGTATTCGAGCACCCGGTTCTGCAGCGAACCCGATACCGCGATGTAGTCGAACAGCGCGATGTTTTGCACGTATTCGCACAAGCCGACGCCGCCGCCATGGGGGCAGACCGGGATGCCGAACTTTGCCGCCAGCAAGACGACGATCAGGACTTCGTTGAGGCCGCCGAGGCGCGCCGCGTCCAGCTGGCAGAAATCCAATGCCTGCGCCTGGAACAACTGCTTGAACATCACGCGATTGTGGCAGTGCTCACCGGTAGCCACGCCAATCGGTGCGATGCGCCGGCGGATCTCGGCGTGCCCGAGAATATCGTCCGGGCTGGTCGGCTCTTCGATCCACCAGGGATCGAACGCTGCGAGGCGACGCATGGCATCGACCGACTGATCCACGCTCCAGACCTGGTTGGCGTCCATCATCAGCGTTCGATCCCAGCCGATCTCCTCGCGCAGGATCGTGGCGCGGCGCATATCTTCCTCCAGGCCGGCGCCGACTTTCTGCTTGAAGTGCGTCCATCCCGCCGCGACGGCATCGCGCGCCAGCTGGCGCATCTTGTCTTCCGGGTAGCCCAGCCAGCCCGCGGCAGTGGTGTAGCCCGGGTAGCCTTGCTCGCGCATCTGCGCCTCGCGCCGTGCTTTGCCC
This sequence comes from Cupriavidus basilensis, assembly GCF_029335485.1. Classification (GTDB taxonomy): domain Bacteria; phylum Pseudomonadota; class Gammaproteobacteria; order Burkholderiales; family Burkholderiaceae; genus Cupriavidus; species Cupriavidus basilensis_E. The sequence continues at coordinate 1,665 of NZ_JARJLM010000262.1, read as the reverse complement.
GGGGCCTGGCGGTGGAGCAGGGCGACCGCTTCCTCCGGCGTAAGGGCATCCGTCACGTAGCTGAAATCCAGGCAACGGACCAGCGCTTCCGGCGTCATGTCCGCCAGCAGCTTCCATACCGGCTTGCCGGCCGACTTTGCCCACAGATCCCAGATGGCGTTGACGATAGCCGCGCTCGCAAGGTGGATCACGCCTTTCTCCGGGCCGAGCCAGCGCAACTGGCTGTCGCCGGTGGTAAAGCGGCGCCAGAAGGCGCCCATGTCCGAGGTGATTTCGTCGAGGCTCAGCCCCACCACCAGCGGGGCCAGCGATTGTACGGCGAGAACGCAGATCTCGTTGCCGCGGCCGATGGTGAAGGTCAGGCCGTGGCCTTCCATCCCCGGGGCATCGGTATGCAGCACCACGTAGGTCGCCGAATAGTCCGGAGCGGCATTCATGGCATCGGAGCCGTCAAGGGTTCTGGACGTCGGAAAGCGAATGTCGTGGACGCTGAGGTGGGCAATTCGAATGCGCATGGGACGCTCGGCTGGTTGGTTGTGGGGGTTGGTTGTGGGAGCCCTCCGGGACATCCGGAACGTCAGGGGGGTTCTGGGACGCATCGACTGTACAGCCCCTATCGATACCTGCATAATCGTGTTTTCATATATATCGATACCAAAATTCGTATCTTTTCCATGTGAAGCCCGAGCCGATCGAAACCGCCGCGAACGCGTTTGCACCGCTGAAGATATCGAGCCGGCAGATCGCCTTGATCAACGCGCTGGCGGAGCACCGCAACCTGCGCCGGGCGGCCGCGGCGATGCACACCACCCAGCCCGCGGCCAGCCTGTTGCTCCAGCAACTCGAGGAGAGACTCGGCGTCCAGCTGTTCGAGCGCCTGCCCCGGGGCATGGAGCCGACGCTCTACGGCGAGGTCCTGATCCGTTTTGCCCAAGGGGTGATGCACGAATTCGGCCATGCGGAGGCCGAAATCGCGGAACTGGCCAGTGGCGCCTCCGGACTGGTGCGTATCGGCACCGTCATGGGACCGGTGCCGGCGGTCCTGACGCGCGGGCTGCTGGCATTCAAGGCGGCCAACCCGAAGGTCCGGATTTCCATCGAGGTCGGTACCAGCGACACCCTGCTGCCATCCCTGATCCGGGGAGACTTCGACGTGGTGCTGGGCCGCCTGCCCGATCGGCTCAGCCATCCGGACCTGGACATTGAACTGTTCGAAAAGGGCGAGCAGATGCGAGTGATCGCCCGGCCGGACCACCCGTTGGCCAGGATCGATCCGCTGACCCTGCGCGACCTGGTGCCGATGACCTGGATTCTTCACCCGGTAGGCAGTCCGATGCGGTTGAGGGTCGAGCGTGCCTTGACGCAAGCGGGCATGATCGAGCCCCTGGATATCGTCGAGACCGCCTCCATTCTTGCCACCACCGCCATGATGGAAAGCTCCGACATGATCTCCGTGGTGCCGAACGAGGTTGCGCAGCACTACGCCCGCTATGCGATGGTGTCCGTGCTTCCCGTGGCGTTGCCCGTGCCGATGGTCAATCTGGGGCTGCTGACCCGGCGCTCGCGGCCCATGTCGGCAGCGGTGCGCGGTGTGCTCGGCTATCTGAAGGAGCACGGCAGGGACGGCGAGGCTGGAAGCTCCGATCCACGGTAGACGATCCGGCG
>NZ_JARJLM010000261.1 GCF_029335485.1 Cupriavidus basilensis | reverse complement strand
CGGGCGGCGCCGGCCAGTCCCCGATGCGCAGGCCCGGATACGCGGCCAAATCCCGCTGGTTGACCTGCAACGGCTTATGGCGCCGTTATGGAGCCGGCGTGGGCAGCGGCGGCCTGACACGCTGTTGACGCGGCCACGCCCCGGCTCAAGACTTAAAACCTCTCCATCTTGCAGGTCGTCGGCAACGTCGTCTGCGCCGCCTTCAGCTTCTTCACCGTCCGGAACCCGTACCCCGAGCCCTCATTGTCGAACCGGACCTCCCCGCCCTGCCGCTCCATCACGGAAACATAAAGCGGCTGCAGCACCTGGTGATCGTCCGCGCGGATCGTGGCTTCATGGAAGTCGTTGACATAGCGCATGCCCTCCAGCGCTCGCGCCACCTTGGCGGCATCGGTCGAGCCCGCCTGTTCGATCGCGCGCGCCAGCATTTCCACCATCATCTGCATGCGCAGGTGCACATAGTCGTCCCTGGGCTCCGGGTAGCGGGCGCGGAAGGCCTGGTAAAAGGCGTCGGAGGCCGCGCCGCCGACATTGGGATGCCACTCCGCCACGGCCAGCACCCGCCCTACACCGGCATCGCCCATGGCCGCCGGCGCGCCCAGGCCATTGCCGTAGAAGGTATAGAACCTGGCGTTCAGCCCGCCTTCGCGCGCGGCCTTGACCATCAGGGTCAGGTCGTTGCCCCAGTTGCCGGTGATCACCGCATCGGCGCCGCTGGCCTTGATCTTGGCGATGTACGGGGCGAAGTCCTTGATCTTGCCGATCGGGTGGAATTCGTCGCCGACGATGCGCAGGTCGGGCCGCTTGGCGGCCAGCATCTCGCGGGCCGAACGCGCCACCTGGTGGCCGAAGCTATAGTCCTGGTCGATCAGGTAGACGCGGCGCACGCTCTTGTCGGTGCGGATGACCTCGGTCAGCGCCTGCATGCGCATATCGGCGCTGGCGTCGAAGCGAAAATGCCAGAAGCTGCAGTTCTCGTTGGTGAGAACCGGATCGACCGCCGAATAGTTGAGAAACAGCACGCGGGCATCGGGCTGCCGCGCATTGTTGCGGTTGATGGCGCCCACCAGCGCGCCGGCCACCGCCGAACTGTTGCCCTGCAAGACAAAGGGAATGCGCCGGTCCACCAGGCCGCGCAGCTGGATCAGGCTCTCGTCGACATTGCCCTTGCTATCGAACGCGACCAGCTCGAAGGGGCGCGGGCCTTCGGCGGTCCTGACGCCGCCGCGCGCATTCACGCGGTCGATGGCCATCCGCAGATTGCGCACCACCGCATCGCCCGCGTTGGCGAAAGGGCCGGACAGCCCTTCGATCAGGCCGAGCCGGATCGGCTCCTGCGCGCCGGCGCTTGCCGCTACCGCCAGCAGCCAGCCCGCCAGCCATCGTTTCACCCGCATCGATAGATCTCCCGCCAAAGCGGTGCATGGTAAGCCAGGGACCGGGCTGCGGCAACACCGGACGCTCCGCGTTCCCAGGAGACTTGCTTGCCCAGCGCATCTCAGTGCGAGACCACGACCACTAGCGCCAGAGCTGGCGCAGGCGCTTTTGCCAGAGTTTCTTCCAGTGGAAATGGACTCGCTGCACCACGGGTGGGCGAGCGACGGGCTCCAACGTGTTGCGAAACGCGCCGTTCTTGCTGCCTTGCTCCACCAACGGGTCTTCGAACCAGAGAATGGCAATTCCCATTTCATGATCCATCTTGTCGAACGCGAGATCGATCGGCAATTCGGTCGGGTTGCGTGCCATCCACTCAAGCCTGAGGCCGGCCGCGGCAGCGCCAAGCAGATAGGAGTCGGTGAGCCGGCCGCGGCAGTTGCGGTACAGGTACTGCCCGGCAACCCGTTTGCTGCGGGGCGTGTACTGGTTCCCGCCACAGCCCAGGTAGATGACGTGCGGGCCGGCGTGGGAACCGGCTTCCTCCAGCGCTTGCGCCAGGCCCGCCAGGAAGGCGTCCGATAGCACGGCATCGTCTTCCAGCACCAGCGCGCGCCGCCATCCGCGTTGCCGGATACGCTCGAGCGCGACGATATGCTTCAGCGAGCAGGATTTCTGCGCAGGGCGCAGCCCTTCCCCCTTGAAATAGGCGCGGTCGGTTTCCGGGTCGATATCGTCGGCGTCAAACTCGTGGACGAGCTCGCCGGTCATGCCAAAGCGGGCCAGTTGCGCCTCGATATGCTTGCGCCGCTCCACGAAGGATCGGACGTTGATGATGAGAATGCCGTCTAGCCCTAGTGCTTGAAGGTTGGACGGAATGTGTCTGCCTTGCATGGACGGTATCCCTCTTGTTCGAATGGCTGCTGCACAAAAGAAAGGATATCGGCCGGCCGCAAGTGATCTTTAGTACGTGCCACGGACCCGGCACGCCCCAGCGCCGGGAAGTCCTTGCATGTTACTAGCCTCGCGCACAACGTTTTGCGCGCGGCTACACTCCTAAGTTTTATCACGCGGATATTTCCGCAAAAGGACAGCCATGAAGACGTCAGCGCCACGTGCAGTCAGCTGGATCGTGCTCGCTGCAGCAGCGACGGCACTATCGGCCTGCTCCGTGCTGCAACCCGTCGAGGAAGGCCAGAAAATGGTAGGTGCGCCGGAAGCGGCCGTGCAGGCGCGGTTCGGCACGCCAACGGATACGTATCGGCTATCCGACGGCACGCAGCGCTGGATCTACTCGAAGCAACCCCTCGGGCAGCAGGCTTACGCGGCCGACTTCGACAAAAGCGGACGGCTGACCAGGTTCCGCCAGATGCTGCAGACCGAAGAACTCTATAAGGCCAAGGTCGATGTCTGGACCAAGCTGGACGTGGAGCAGCATTTCGGCAAGCCCCGCGAGCCCTCGCAGTATTACCCGCTGATGAAACGGGAAGTGTGGTCGTACCGATTCCGCCATGAAGACAACTGGCCGTCGCTGTTCAATTTTTATTTCGACGACGGCGGCGTGCTGCGCCAGACGCAGATCACGCCGGATCCGCTCTTCGATCGGCCCAGCCGGCGGCGCTGAGCCCCACCCGCCGGCCATCCATTGACCTCGCGCGGGCCGGACGGTGAACGCAAATTGCCCGCCGGCGTCCTCGTGGGAACGCGGCGGGCCGATTCAAGCCCCGCGGGCCGGATAGGCCGCGGGCTTACCGCACGGACCTGGATCAGATCTGCGGGTTGATCTTCTGCACGGCCTTGTCGTGCAGCTTGTTCAATGCGGCCAGGTAGGCCTTGGCCGAGGCGGCGACGATATCGGGATCGGTACCCACGCCGTTGACGATGCGCCCGCCCTTCGACAGGCGCACGGTCACTTCACCCTGGGCCTGCGTGCCCGTGGTGATGGCGTTGACCGAATACAGCACCAGCTCGGCGCCGCTGCCGACCTTGCCCTCGATCGCGTGCAGGGTGGCATCGACCGGACCATTGCCCTCGCCTTCGCCCGTCAGTTCCTGGCCGTCCATATTGAACACCACGCGCGCATGCGGGCGCTCGCCGGTCTCGGAGTGCTGGGACAGCGAGATAAAGCGGAAATGGTCGTTGACGTCGTGCGCCTCGTCGGAAACGATGGCCATGATGTCTTCGTCGAAAATCTCGGACTTCTGGTCGGCGAGTTCCTTGAAGCGGGCGAACGCAGCGTTGACCTCGCTTTCGCTGTCCAGCTCGATGCCGAGCTCCTGCAGGCGCTGCTTGAAGGCGTTGCGGCCCGACAGCTTGCCCAGCACGATCTTGTTGGCGGTCCAGCCCACATCCTCGGCCCGCATGATCTCGTAGGTATCGCGCGCCTTCAGCACGCCGTCCTGGTGGATGCCGGAAGCGTGGGCGAAAGCGTTGGCGCCGACCACCGCCTTGTTCGGCTGCACCACGAAGCCGGTGATCTGCGATACCAGCTTGGAGGCCGGCACGATCTGGGTGGTGTCCACGCCGACGTCCAGGTCGAAGTAGTCGCGGCGGGTCTTGACCGCCATCACCACTTCTTCCAGGCTGGTATTGCCGGCACGTTCGCCCAGGCCGTTGATGGTGCACTCGACCTGGCGCGCGCCGCCGAGCTTGACCGCCGCCAGCGAATTGGCCACCGCCATGCCGAGGTCATTGTGGCAATGCACGGACCACACGGCCTTGTCGGAATTGGGGATACGCTCGCGCACCGAACGGATCAGCGCCGCGTAGCCTTCCGGCACGGCGTAGCCCACCGTATCCGGCAGGTTGATGGTGGTGGCGCCTTCGGCGATCACGCCTTCCAGCACGCGGCACAGGAAATCCATGTCCGAGCGGCTGCCGTCTTCCGGCGAGAACTCGATGTCGTCGGTGAACTGCCGCGCGAAGCGCACTGCCAGGCGAGCCTGTTCGTAGACCTGGTCCGGCGTCATGCGCAGCTTCTTTTCCATATGCAGCGCCGAGGTGGCGATGAAGGTATGGATGCGGAAGGAGTTGGCCGGCTTCAGCGCCTCCGCGGCGCGTGCGATATCACGGTCGTTGGCGCGTGCCAGCGAGCAGATGGTCGAGTCCTTGACCACCTGCGCGATGGAGCGGATGGCTTCGAAATCACCGTTGGAGCTGGCCGCGAAGCCGGCTTCGATCACGTCGACCTTGAGGCGCTCCAGCTGGCGCGCGATGCGGATTTTTTCCTCGCGGGTCATGGAGGCGCCAGGCGACTGCTCGCCATCGCGCAAGGTGGTGTCGAAAATAATGAGTTTGTCGGACATGGGTGGGGCTCCTGGGCTTATCTTTGTGTCTGGCGAATCAAGTTGCTGTCTCGGCGTCCGCCGTTTCGTTCTGCTGTCCTGCTGTATTTCCGCTGAATGCAAAACGCCCCGGCGTGCAGTAATGCAGGCCGGGGCGTTTGTGAATCCTGTGTGACTTTGCGCGAGGGGGTTGGCTTCCCTCAGCGCGAACGCGTCCCAACCTGATGGCCTAGTAGGCCACCTAGAATGGTGCGGGCGAGTAGGGCTTGGCGCGAAATCATGTCAGCGACTATAGCCGAGAAGCCGCGCGCGCGCAATACGGATGCATCAATCGGTTCGATGGCGGGCTCCGGCCGGCTCCGGGCACGGCAGGCCCCGGGATGCCGGCCGCCGGCCGTCGTCAGTCCTTGGGCGGAATGCGCAGCTTCTGGCCGGGATAGATCTTGTCCGGATCCGACAGCATCGGCCGGTTCGCCTCGAAGATGGCGGTGTATAGCGCACCGTTGCCGTAGGCCGCCTGCGAGATTGCCCACAGCGTGTCGCCCTTGGCCACGGTATGCCACTGCGACTCGGCCGCCTCGACATTGACCGACATCTTGTCCTCTACCTTGTCCACGCCCTGCACATTGCCGCAGCACAGGATGATCTTCTCGCGCGTGGCCTGGTCCGGCGCCACGCCGAATACCGTCACCAGCCCCTGCGAGCCATCCACCTGCGCCATCAGGCCGGTGGCATCCAGCCCCATCTGCCTGATATAGGCCTCGATGGCATCGCCGGCGGCGCGGTTGGCCGCATCGACATTGGCCGGGGACGCATCCGCGGCAGCCGCATCCTGTGCGGCCTTGGCTTCGCCGCCGCCGAACAGTTTCTCTCCTGCTTCCTTGATGAAGTCGAGCATGCCCATGACAAACCTCCAGTGATAAGTGGACAACAATGGGTACAGCAAACCACGGCCGACTGCGCCGCTGGCCCGGGCTCCGCGCCCGGGATTCTGGAAACCGGCGCCTGGATCCTTGCGGACCCGGGAACCAAAAAGTAAAAAGGCGCCGAAGCGCCTTTTTACTGACCTGCGTTCAGGAACGATCGTTCCCGCCGTCGCGCACCTTGCGCGCGCCGGCCGGCTCGCCGTGGAGCGCCCGCCAGCCCCACAGCACATAGCCGGAGATCGCGTACACCACGAACAAGCCGAACAAGGCAACCGGCGGATCCGTCGACACCACCACGAACAGCACCAGCACCAGCACCATCATGCCGAAGGGCACGCGGTAGCGGACGTCGAGCGCCTTGCCGCTATAGAAGGGCGCATTCGTCACCATTGACAGCCCGGCATACAGCGTGATGCCGAACGCCGCCCACGGCATCCACAGCTCCTTGACCGGCAGCTTGTTGTCGATCGCCAGCCAGACAAAACCGGCCACCAGCGCCGCCGCCGCCGGGCTGGGCAGCCCCTGGAAGAAGCGCTTGTCGACCACGCCGATATTGGCATTGAAGCGGGCCAGCCGCAGCGCGGCGCAGGTGCAATAGACAAAGGCGGCGATCCACCCCCACTTGCCCAGGTCGTGCAGGATCCACTCATACATCACCAGCGCCGGCGCGACGCCGAACGAGGTCATGTCCGACAGCGAATCGTACTGTTCGCCGAACGCGCTCTGCGTATTGGTGATGCGCGCCACGCGGCCGTCCATGCCGTCCAGCACCATGGCGGCGAAAATGGCGATGGCCGCGCTGTCGAAGCGCATGTTCATGGCCTGCACGATCGCAAAGAAGCCGGCAAACAGCGCCGCCGTGGTAAAGGCGTTGGGCAACAGGTAGATGCCGCGCCGGCGCGGACGCACGTACTCGATGTCGTGATCGTCGGCGGCCGCCTCGTCGTCGAAGCCGTCGGCCTCGTTGCCGCGCCGCTGGTTATGGCGGAAGGGACGCAAGTGAGTCACATTGCCGTTGCTGGCGCGCTTGTTGCGTCGGTTGAAAGCACCCATGCCTGTTCTCCAGTGGGTCTGATCTGCTCCGGCGAAGCCGGATCAATCCAGCTCGGCCAGGATGGTGGACGAGGCCGACACCTTCTCGCCGATGGTGACGCGCGGACGCGCATCCACCGGCAGGTAGACGTCCACGCGCGAGCCAAAGCGGATAAAGCCGTAGCGCTGGCCGCGCGAGAGCGTTTCGCCAACTCGCGTATAGCACAGGATGCGGCGGGCGACGAGGCCGGCCACCTGCACCAGGGTCACCACCTTGCCGTCGGCGGCACGGCGGATGACCACGGCGTTGCGTTCGTTCTCCAGCGAGGCCTTGTCGAGGTCGGCGTTGACGAACTTGCCGGGGAAATACTCGACCTTCTCAACCTTGCCGTCCACGGACACGCGGTTGGAGTGTACGTTGAACACGTTCATGAATACGCTGATCTTCAGCGCTTCGCGCCCCGCATAGGGATCCATGGTCTTCTCGACCACCACGATACGGCCGTCGGCGGGGGCCAGGACGGCGTTCGGCTGGGCCGGGATCGGCCGCGGCGGATCGCGGAAAAACTGCAGCACGAACAGCGTAATGATCCACAGCGGCAAGGCCCACCAGAAGCCGGCGCCGACCTGCACCAGCAGCGAGATGACAAAGGCGCCAGCCAGGAACGGCCAGCCTTCACGGGCGATTAGCGGATGAGGATAGTTCATGCAGTGCTTACTAGGTGGATAAAGTCTGACAAGGATAACAAAAAGCCGTTCAGCTTCCGCCCGAATAACCCCTCGAAGCGGGGGATCGTGCGGAAATCTGAACGGCCGCGGCCCGCGCCGTCAGCCGCGGCAGGCCGTAGGACTGCGGTACAGCTTAGTTCTTCGACTGGTCGACCAGCTTGTTCTTGGCGATCCAGGGCATCATGGCGCGCAGCTTCGCGCCCACTTCCTCGATCTGGTGCTCGGCGGTCAGGCGGCGGCGCGAGATCAGGGTCGGTGCGCCAGCCTTGTTTTCCAGCAGGAAGCTCTTGGCGTATTCGCCGGTCTGGATGTCGGTCAGGCACTGCTTCATGGCCTTCTTGGTCTCCTCGGTCACGACGCGCGGGCCGGTGACGTATTCGCCGTATTCGGCGTTGTTGGAGATCGAGTAGTTCATGTTGGCGATGCCGCCTTCATAGATCAGGTCGACGATCAGCTTGAGTTCGTGCAGGCACTCGAAGTAAGCCATTTCCGGCGCGTAGCCGGCTTCCACCAGCGTCTCGAAGCCAGCCTTGATCAGCTCGACGGTACCGCCGCACAGCACGGCCTGCTCGCCGAACAGGTCGGTTTCGGTTTCTTCGCGGAAGTTGGTCTCGATGATGCCGGCACGGCCGCCGCCGTTGGCGGTTGCGTACGACAGGGCGATGTCACGGGCCGAGCCCGACTTGTCCTGGTGCACGGCGATCAGGTGAGGCACGCCGCCGCCTTGGGCATAGGTGCCGCGCACGGTGTGGCCCGGGGCCTTCGGCGCGATCATGATGACGTCGAGGTCGGCGCGCGGGATCACGGCACCGTAGTGCACATTGAAGCCGTGGGCGAAGGCCAGCGCAGCGCCTTCCTTGATGTTGTCGTGCACTTCGTTCTTGTACACGTCGGCGATCTGCTCGTCCGGCAGCAGGATCATGACCACGTCGGCGCTCTTGACGGCCTCGGCCACTTCCTTCACCTGCAGGCCGGCGTTCACAGCCTTGTTCCACGAGGCGCCGTTCTTGCGCAGGCCGACGGTGACCTTCACGCCCGAATCATTCAGGTTCAGCGCGTGGGCGTGGCCTTGCGAGCCGTAGCCGATGATGGTGACGTTCTTGCCCTTGATCAGGGAGAGGTCGGCGTCCTTGTCGTAAAACACTTTCATGATATTTCCTTCGATCTTTCGTTTTCGTGTGTCGGGCTGGCGGCTACCGCCCGGCTAGTGCCGGCACCGGCGCCGCCCTTGGATACTGCAATCGGGTCAGACCTTCAGGATGCGCTCGCCGCGGCCAATGCCCGAGCCGCCGGTACGGACGGTCTCGAGAATGGCGGCACGGTCGATGGCGTCCAGGAACGCATCCAGCTTGACGCCGTTGCCGGTCAGCTCGATGGTGTAGGTCTTCTCGGTGACGTCGATGATGCGGCCGCGGAAGATGTCGGCGGTGCGCTTCATTTCCTCACGCTCCTTGCCGACCGCGCGCACCTTGACGAGCATCAGCTCGCGCTCGATGTGCGCGCCTTCGGTCAGGTCCACCACCTTGACCACTTCCACCAGGCGGTTCAGATGCTTGGTGATCTGTTCGATCACGTCGTCGGAGCCGCTGGTGACAATGGTCATGCGCGACAGCGAGGCGTCTTCGGTGGGCGCCACCGTCAGCGTCTCGATGTTATAGCCGCGGGCCGAGAACAGGCCGACCACGCGCGACAGCGCGCCGGCTTCGTTTTCAAGCAGGACCGAAATAATGTGTCGCATTACAGGTCCTCCGCGCCGAGCAGCATTTCGGAGATGCCCTTGCCGGCCTGCACCATGGGCCACACGTTTTCAGTCGGATCGGTCTGGAAATCGAGGAACACGGTACGGTCTTTCAGGCGGAAGGCTTCGCGCAGGGCGGGCTCGACGTCGGCCGTCTTTTCGATGCGCATGCCGATATGGCCATAGGCCTCGGCCAGCTTGACGAAATCGGGCAGCGCGTCCATGTAGGAATGCGAGTAGCGGTTGTCGTACTCGATTTCCTGCCACTGGCGCACCATGCCGAGATAGCGGTTGTTGAGCGCGCAGATCTTGACCGGGGTGTCGTACTGCAGGCAGGTCGACAGTTCCTGGATGCACATCTGGATCGAGCCTTCGCCGGTGATGGTCACCACCTCCTTCTCGGGGAAGGCTTTCTTGATGCCCATCGCATACGGCAGGCCCACGCCCATCGTGCCCAGGCCACCGGAATTGATCCAGCGGCGCGGCTCGTTGAACTTGTAGAACTGCGCCGCCCACATCTGGTGCTGACCCACGTCCGAGCAGATGAAGGCATCGCCGTGCGTGAGTTCCCAGATCTTTTCCACCACGTACTGCGGCTTGATGATCTCGGAGTTGCGGTCGTACTTGAGGCAGTCCACCGAACGCCATTGCTCGATCTGCTCCCACCAGCGGGCCAGGGCCTCGCGCTTGGGCTTGACGTCGCTGGCCTGCAGTTGCGCGATCAGCTCCTGCAGCACGTCCTTGACGTTGCCGACGATGGGAATGTCGACCTTGACCCGCTTCGAGATGGAAGAGGGATCGATGTCGATATGAACGATCTTGCGCGGCTGCGAGGTGAAGTGCGCCGGGTTGCCGATCACGCGGTCGTCGAAACGGGCGCCGATGGCAATCAGCACGTCGCAGTTCTGCATGGCCATATTGGCTTCATACGTGCCGTGCATGCCGAGCATGCCGACGAACTGCTTGCTGGTGCCGGGGAACGAGCCGAGACCCATCAGCGTGTTGGTGACCGGATGGCCGGTCAGCGCAGCCAGCTGGCGCAGCTCCTCGCTGGCGTTGGCCAGCACCACCCCGCCGCCGGCGTAGATGAACGGTCGTTCGGCGCCCTGCAACAGCGCGAGCGCCTTGCGGATCTGGCCCGAATGGCCCTTGTTCACCGGGCTGTACGAGCGCATGTCGATCGACTTGGGATACTCGTACTTGCAGGAATTGCGGGAGACGTCCTTGGGGATATCCACGACAACCGGGCCGGGGCGGCCGGTCGCGGCGATATAGAACGCCTTCTTGATGGTCGAAGCGAGATCGCGGACGTCCTTGACCAGGAAGTTGTGCTTGACGATGGGGCGGGTAATGCCGACCGTGTCGCACTCCTGGAAAGCATCCTGTCCGATGGCGTGCGTCGGCACGTTGCCGGTGATGATCACCATCGGGATCGAATCCAGGTAGGCCGTGGCGATGCCCGTCACCGCATTGGTGACGCCGGGACCGGAGGTCACCAGGGCGCAGCCCACCTTGCCGGTCGCACGCGCATAGCCGTCTGCGGCATGAACCGCGGCTTGCTCGTGGCGCACCAGGATGTGCTCGATCTTCTTTTGCTTGTAGAACTCGTCGTAGATATACAGCACTGCGCCGCCAGGGTAGCCCCAGACGTACTCGACGCCTTCTTCGGCAAGTGCGTGAACGAGAATTTCCGCCCCGATCATTTCGGGTGCGGCAGATGAATTGCTGTCTGCGTGGGAGAATTCCGCGCTGGGCATGTTCATTTCAGTCCTTTGCAATTTTCGGCAAAAAATTGTTCGGATGCTCTCTGCCGGGCTTGTGGCACGGGTTCAAGCGGTGCGCGTCTGCATGGAAGACCGCCTCATAAGCGGCCGGATGAGACAACCACTGATGTCGTGTGAACCAAGGATTCTACTGCATTGCATCAGGCTGGTCTATGGGCTTTTTTCATCCTGCCGGCCATCGCATGGCGTCGCGAGCAGGGGGGGCAGCTTCCTGCGCCTGAATGACCACAAGAGAGAACAAGGATGGTCACAGGGGGGGTTATTTGCTAGCATCCCACCATTTTGGACGTGCAAGAAGCCCCATTCTGCACTTCCGCCGGCCACGGCCCCACCGTCTGTACCCCGCCTGCATGGCAACCGATCAGGAACTATCCGACTTTCTCGCCAGCGTCGAGCGGCGCGCCTTCAAACAGGCCGTGTTTGCGGTGCGCGACGACGAAGCCGCCCTGGACATCGTTCAGGACGCGATGATCAAGCTCGCCGAAAAATACGGCGACAAGAGCGCCGCCGAACTCGCGCCGCTATTCCAGCGCATACTGCAAAACACCATCCACGACTGGTTCCGCCGCCAGAAAGTGCGCAACACCTGGGTCACGCTGTTCTCCAACCTGCGCGATGACCGGGAGGGCGAAGACAATGACCTGCTCGACACTTTCGAGGCCGAAATCGGCTCCGAATCCGCCGAAAGCAGCGCCGACAAGGTCGAGCGCGCGCAGACCATGCACATCATCGAACAGGAGATCCAGCGCCTGCCCGCACGTCAACGCGAAGCCTTCCTGATGCGTTACTGGGAGGATATGGACGTCGCGGAAACGGCTGCCGTCATGGGATGCTCCGAAGGCAGCGTCAAGACGCACTGTTCCCGTGCCACGCACACACTGGCGCAGGCATTGCGAGCGCGGGGGGTCCGACTATGAGCACGAGAAACGAAAAAGAGATCAACGAACGCCGCCTGGCACACGAGATTCGTACGGCACTGGATGCCGGGGCGAATGCGTTGCCGGCAGATGTGACCGAACGGCTCGCCGCCGCGCGGCGTATCGCGCTGTCCCGTAAAAAGGCACAGGCCGTTGCCACTGTTCCACAACTGGCGATTGCCGGCATGCAGACGGCCGACTTCGGCGAGGACGATTCGCCACTGCATCGGGCGGGCTCGTGGCTGCGCCGGCTGGGTCTGGTCTGGACACTGGTGGCGCTGGCCGCCGGCCTGGCGGGTATCTACCACTGGCAGCAGCAAAAACGCGTCGACGAACTGGCGGATGTGGATGCGGCCATGCTGCTCGACGACCTGCCGCCCACCGCCTACGCCGATCAGGGCTTCCACGTGTTCCTGAAGCGCGGCCAGTAATATGACCAGCGCACCCCTGCATCCCGACGCGCCGCGCCGGCGGCTGGCGGTTTTGCTGCTGGCGGCGATGGCCACGGCCACGACCTTGTGGCTGAGCCCGGCCACCTGCCAGGCGCAAGGCGGCCATGCGCCCGGCGTCGCCGTCGCCGTCGCCAATGCCCATCCGACCTGGGAAGAACTCAACCCGGTGCAGCAGCATGCGCTCGCGCCGCTGGCGGGAGAGTGGAACAGCTTTCCCGAGCTGAACCGGCGTAAATGGCTGAAGATTGCCGAGCGTTATGAGAAGTTCTCGCCGGCCGAGCAGGCTCGCCTGCAGACCCGCATGACGGAATGGGTCAAGATGACGCCGCAGCAGCGGCGCCTGGCGCGCGAAAACTACCAGATCACGCGCTCGCTGCCGGCCAAGAAGAAGACTGAAGCCTGGGACAAGTATCAGCAGTTGCCGGAAGAGCAGAAGAAGAATCTCGCGGCGGCCGAAAAAGTGCCGCGCCGTCCGGGAGCCGTCAGCGCCCTGCCCTCGGGCAGGCACTTGCCCACCGAAACCAACCGCCAGCTGCACCTGCAGAAGAAGGCCCCCGCCGGCACCACGTCGACCGCCATGCGCAAGACCGAGCCAGCATCCGCTGCGCCCGCCCAGGAGCCTCCGGCGCCTGCGGCAACCACCGGCGCGCCGGGGGCGGCCGCCGACACGCCGCGCGAGGCGGCCACCGAAGCCGCCAGCAGCAGCACCGCCGGCATGCCGGACGAACCGGTACGCCGCTGAGCCGTACAGGTCGCCGGGCGCTGCCTTCCCGCCCTGCCGCCGCTGCCTTTTGGCATAATGCACGCTTGTCCCGGCCTCGCCGCGCCCTGTTTGCTGCCTTGCGGCCGGGCGTTGCGATACCGCCATGCCTTGGCTGCCGCTGCCGCGAATGACAGCGGTGCCACGTGGCGACACGCGACACCGCCGAGCCGGCAGTCTTATCTACCCGACGGCACTCCGCCCGATGCGGCCTCATCACCGGGCCTCGCCGCTTTCCCGCCTCTGCGCCATGCCTGCCGTGATCACGCCCAAACCCGACGCCAAGCCAGCCACCTCCGCGCCAGCCGGCCCCGCGCTGCCGGCCAGGGCGCCCACGCTCCGCCGGCGCATTGCCTGCATGCTGTACGAGGGCGTGCTGTTGTTCGGCGTGCTGAGCGCGTCCACCGCGCTGTACCTGCTGGCGCGCCCGGGACTGCGGCAGCTGGGGCTGGACGGCCCGTTCGCCATGCAGCTCTGGAGCTTCCTGGTGCTGGGCTGCTACTTCGCCTGGTTCTGGCAGCGCAATGGCCAGACCCTGGCCATGCAGACCTGGCGCATGCGCGTGGAAACCAGCGCGGGCGTCCCCCCGCGCTGGCCCCAGGCAGCGCTGCGCTACCTCCTGGCCTGGCTATGGCTGCCGCCATCGGCGGCGGTCGGCCACTGGCTCGGCCTGGTCAAGGGGCCCTTCGTCGGCGTGCTCGCCGCCGGCCTGCTGATCTGGATCCTGCTCGCCTGGCTCGACCCCAGGCGGCAGTTCCTGCACGACCGCCTGGCCCGCACCCGCCTGACTGACCTGCGCCCGCCCAATTCATGAAGCTGTCGGCCGCCGCCTTGCGCCGCATCGCGGTGGCATTGCAGGCCGCCGCCGCGCTGGGCTGCGCCGCCGCGCTCCATGCCTGGCTTGGCTGGCCCATCGCCGCGGGCCTGCTGGCCGGTATCGGCGTCGCGCTGGCGGCATATGGATTGTCAGTCGCGGGCGCCTTTGCCATTTCCTTGCGCGGCCTGGGCGAGCCGGCCGGGACGCGGCCGCCGGTTCCGCCCGTCTTGCAGGCCATCCGGCCTGCGCCGTTGACGCTGGCGCAGGCGCTGACCTGCTTTCTGCGCGAATACGCCGCCGTATTCCGCATGTTCAACTGGCTGCAGCCATTCTGCTCGCAACGGCGCTTCGCGCCGGCCAGGGCTCCTGCATCGCACCCCCCATTGCTGCTGGTACACGGTTACGGCTGCAACCATGCGGTCTGGCTCGACATGCAGCCGGCCCTGGCGGCTGCCGGCTATCACTGCGAAGCGATCGACCTGGAGCCGGTCTTCGGCGACATCGACCAGTACGCCCTCGAAGTGCGCGCCGCCATCGCGCGCATCGCCGCCACCACCGGCCAGCCACCGCTGCTGCTCTGCCACAGCATGGGCGGCCTGGCCGCGCGCGCCGCACTGGCGGGCCGGGGCGCCGCGCCGCCCTGCCGCGGCATCGTCACGCTGGGCACGCCACACCATGGCTGCGCGCTGGCGCGCTACGGCAGCGGCTTCAATGCACGGCAGATGCGCTGCGGCAGCGCCTGGCTACGTGCGCTGGCGGCACGCGAGAAGCCGCGCCAGCGCGAGACCCTGGTATCCATCTTCAGCTGGCACGACTCGATTGCCGGCCCGGCAGGCACGGCCTGGCTGGATGGCGCACATCATATTGCCCTGGCGGGCATCGGCCACGTCAGCCTGCTGCGCCATCCACGGGTCACGCAGGCCGTGCTGGGCGCACTTGCACAGCTGTCTGCCGTGGCGCCCACCGCCTGAGCCGAACCTCGGCGGGTCCCGCCCCGCGGACAGCCGGGCAGGGACTCCATGCGCGCCCCCATGGCGGCGACGCAACGGTCATGTGACGTTCATGTTCCCGTCACGGCTCGGTCATGGTCTGCTGGCCCAATGCAGCCATCGTCGCTACCGGGGCCGCCATGGTTCAAGCTCTTCGTTCTGCCTGCGGGCGTCTGGCCGAGGCTGCGCAACAGCTGCGCAGCCGCAATGCCGAGACCGAGCCGCAACCGCAACGCCATTCATTGCCCACCGCACTGGCCGCCTTCATGCCACCAGGCAACGCCTTGCCGCCACGGCCAGCGGCG
>NZ_JARJLM010000260.1 GCF_029335485.1 Cupriavidus basilensis | reverse complement strand
AGGCACGGCCGCGCCGCGGCAGCCCACCAGGAAGTCCAGGTCGCAGCCCTCGTCGGCCTGCAGTACGTGGTCGACATACAGGCGCCGGTAGCCGCCCTCCTCGGCCTTGCCCTCGGGACGCGGGACCGCGCAGGCTTCCAGGCGCCGGGCAAGTTCATGCTCGTCGATATCCAGGTGCAGCGTGCCGGCCTCGCAATCGAGCTCGATCCAGTCACCGTCCCGCACCGCTGCCAGCGGCCCGCCGGCAGCAGCCTCGGGCGCCACGTGCAGCACCACCGTGCCGTAGGCCGTGCCGCTCATGCGCGCGTCCGAGATGCGCACCATGTCCTTGACGCCCTGGCGCAGCAGCTTGGGCGGCAATCCCATGTTGCCGACCTCGGCCATGCCGGGATAGCCCTTGGGGCCGCAGTTCTTCAGCACCATCACGGACGATGCGTCCACCTCCAGCGTTTCGTCGACGATGCGCTCCTTGTAGTGCTCGAGGTTCTCGAACACCACCGCGCGGCCCCGGTGCCTGAGCAGTTCCGGCGTGGCCGCCGAGGGCTTGAGCACCGCGCCGCGCGGCGCCAGGTTGCCGCGCAGCACCCGGATGCCGCCATCCGAGATCAACGGCTTGTTCAGCGGACGGATGACCTCGTCGTTGGTATTGGGCGCATCCTTGACGTTCTGCCACAGGGTCTTGCCGTTGACGGTCAGTGCATCCGGATGCGGCAGCAGGTTGGCCTCGCCCAGCCGGCGCAGCACCGCGGGCAGGCCGCCGGCGTAGTAGAACTCTTCCATCAGGAAGCGGCCGGAAGGCATCAGGTCGACGATGGTGGGCGTGTCGCGGCCGATGCGCGTCCAGTCTTCCAGTTCCAGCGGCACGCCGATGCGCCCGGCGATAGCCTTCAGGTGGATGACCGCGTTGGTGGAACCGCCGATCGCCGCGTTGGCACGGATCGCGTTCTCGAAGGCCGCGCGCGTCAGGATCTTCGACAGCGTCAGGCCTTCCTTCGCCATTTCCACGATGCGGATGCCGGACATATGCGCCAGCACGTAGCGGCGCGAATCCACCGCCGGAATGGCCGCGTTGTGCGGCAGCGACGTGCCCAGCGCCTCCGCCATGCAAGCCATGGTGGAAGCCGTGCCCATGGTGTTGCAGGTGCCGGCCGAGCGCGACATGCCGGCCTCGGCCGAGAGGAACTGGTGCACATCGATCTCGCCGGCCTTGAGCGATTCATGCAATTGCCAGACGGCCGTGCCCGAGCCGATGTTCTTGCCGTCCAGCTTGCCGTTCAGCATGGGGCCGCCGGTCACCACGATGGCCGGCACGTCGCAGCTCGCCGCGCCCATCAGCAGCGCGGGCGTGGTCTTGTCGCAGCCGGTGAGCAGTACCACGGCATCGATCGGGTTGCCGCGAATCGCTTCCTCCACGTCCATGGCGGCAAGGTTGCGCGTCAGCATGGCGGTGGGGCGCAGGTTCGACTCGCCATTGGAAAACACCGGGAACTCCACCGGGAAGCCGCCGGCTTCGTAGACGCCGCGCTTGACGTGTTCGGCCAGCTTGCGGAAGTGCGCGTTGCAGGGCGTCAGCTCCGACCACGTGTTGCAGATGCCGATGATGGGGCGGCCGTCGAACTCGTGGTCGGGAATGCCCTGGTTCTTCATCCAGCTTCGGTACATGAAGCCATTCTTGTCGGCGGTGCCGAACCATTGGGCGGAGCGCAGCTTGGATTTGGATTCCGGCATGGGGGGACCTTCCTGAATACGGGGATTGGGTATGGAAACTAGAGGGCCAGCGGACCGGGACACGACGACAGCGGCGGCCCACCAAGGACGCCTTGGCTAGCGCGGCACCGGCGCCAAGGCAGAACGCGCCTGGGAAGGCTGTCTCTCATCTTGTTCGCATCTGTTTTTTTGAATAAGGCGGAGTGTACGGCGCGGTTTGATATCCTTCCAATGAAGATTCAGTCCTTACCCATATCGCTTCGGATATCAACGTAAACCCTATGTCAACGCCCAGCCCCTGGTATATCCGTGCCCGGCTCAAGACCCGCCAGCTCCTGCTGCTGGTGGCCCTGGCCGACGAGGGCAACATCCACCGCGCCGCCGCGGTCCTCAACATGACGCAGCCTGCCGCGTCCAAGCTGCTGCGCGAGCTGGAGGCGATGCTGGAAGTCCCGCTGTTCGAGCGCCTGCCGCGCGGCATGCGCCCGACCTGGTATGGCGAAGCGATGATCCGGCACGCGCGCGCGGTGCTGGGCAGCCTGGATCAGGCGCAGGAGGAAGTGACGGCGCTCAAGGCCGGGCGGCTCGGGCACGTGGCCGTGGGCGCGATCACCTCGCCCGGCGTGAAGCTGCTGCCGCCGGCCGTTGCGCAGGTCAAGCGGGAGCAGCCCGGGCTGCGCGTGTCGCTGGAGATCGAGAACAGCAATGTGCTGCTGGAACGCCTGGCCCAGGACAAGCTGGACCTCGTGGTGGCACGCCTGTTCGCCGAGCACGACAAACTGCACCTGCGCTACGAGCCGCTCGCGGGCGAGCCCGTGTGCGCCGTGGCGCGCCTTGGCCACCCGCTGCTGGCACGGTCCGCGCTAACGCTGCGGGATGTGGAGGCTGCAACGTGGATCGTGCCGCCGGCGGGCAGCGTGCTGCGCCATCGCTTCGACCTGATGTTCCAGCGTGCCAGCCTGATGCCGCCGACCGACGTCGTGGAAACCGCCGCGCTGCTGTTCCTCACGCGCATGCTGGAACAGAGCGACATGCTGGCGGTGCTCACCGATGACGTCGCGCAGTACTATGCGCAGCATGGCCTGCTCGCGATCCTGCCGCTGCCGCTGCCCTGTCATATGGACGACTTCGGCATCATCACCCGCACGGATCGATTGCTCTCTCCCGCCGCCTTGCGGATGGCGCAGGCGCTGCGCACGGCAGGCCGCGCGGTGTATGGCGCGGCGCAGGTGCCGGATGCCGGGGCTTTGCCGCAGGAGGCAGGCGGCCTGCGCTAGGTCGGGGCCCGGCCGCTCAGGCCGGGCCTGGCCAGCGCGCGGTGCAGGACTGGAACGCATCCGGCGCGCCACCACGGCCGGCACATTGGGCGCCTGCACGGCTACGGTGCTGTGGTCGAAATCATGGAGGGCGTCATAGCCGACGTTCTTGACCAGATGCTGCCAGAGCACAAACGGCCCTCACAGGCGGTCGAACAAACGAGCTACGCGACCAACTCTGTCCCTGCGGCCGGCAGGCCCAACAATGCCCTGGCCTGAGCTACGGTGGCCACTGATCGTTCATATTCGTCGCATAGAGATGCAACCTGGCGCACCAGGGCGGCATTGG
Organism: Cupriavidus basilensis; assembly: GCF_029335485.1. GTDB lineage: Bacteria > Pseudomonadota > Gammaproteobacteria > Burkholderiales > Burkholderiaceae > Cupriavidus > Cupriavidus basilensis_E. The sequence continues at coordinate 25,968 of NZ_JARJLM010000260.1, read as the reverse complement.
ACGGTGCCAGCGTGTGCTTGTCGATCCGTATATTGTCTTCCAGACCCGTACGGCAATGGCCGCCGAGTTCCAGCGACCAGCGTGCCATAGTGATCTGGTCGCGGCCTATGCCAGCGCCAGTCCAGGTAGCGTCGGGAGCAAGTCGGTGCAGGGTGCGCACGTAGAATTCGACTACGTCGTGATCGACAGGCATAGCATTCTTGATGCCCATGACGAACTGGATATGCAGCGCACCATCGATCTTGCCAGCCTGCTGCATTGCCGCCGCCTGGAAGATCATTGAAAGATCGAAGGCCTCGATTTCTGGCTTGATTCCATAGGCCTTCATCTCCGCGGCTAGCCAGTCAACCAGGTCCGGTGCGTTGTCGTAGACGCGAGTCGGGAAATTGACCGAGCCTGTGGCAAGCGAGGCCATGTCTGGCCGCAAGGACAACATCCCGCCACGCTCTCTTCCCGCGCCAGAACGGCCTCCGGTCGAGACTTGCGTGATCATTCCCGGAGCGTGTTGGCGGATGCCTTCCAGCACCCGGGCGAAACGCTCAGGATCGGACGATGGCGTCTCGTCGTCGTTGCGCACGTGCAAATGGACGAGTGTGGCGCCCGCCTCGAAAGCGGCTTGCGTGGACTCGACTTGCTCGCTAACGGTGATTGGTACGGCGGCGTTGTCCTGCTTGCGCGGCAGCGAACCAGTGATGGCGACGGAGATAATGCAAGGCTCTTTCATTCAAGAACTCCGAAAAGGGGGGCGTAACAATCCGGCGAAAATAGGCCAGACGCGCTGCGCGAAGAACTGCAGGCGCAAAGCGATAGACTTTGCTAGTAGTCGGAATCGGCGGATACCGGAATAGCGACTGCCGCCGATCCCGATGATTCGGGAGTGGCGATGGCGTTAGAACCAGTGCACCATCCCCGTATACACACCCTGCTGACTGGAACCTGCGAGCGGCCTGTTGTTGCCAGCCTCCGCAGAGAAGGCTGCATTGCCACCATTCAGAACCGTACCAACGGTGCCGTACAACATCGTTCTCTTTGACAGATAGTAGTTACCTCCCACCGCCAGGAGCGTGCCGTTGCCACCTGCATTATTGCGATTCGCACGATATGCGCCGCCAATCAGCACCAGCGCCGGCGTTGCCTGATAATTCGCTCCGACCCAGAACAGTTGCTGCTTGGTCGCCCCAGTCGGATTGTCTGCGGTCGCCACCGTATTGGCGCCGGAGCGGGTCAGCGCATAGCCACCATAGAGTTTCAGATCGCGGACCTGATAAGCCGCCCCGGCTGCGTAGAGCTTCGATGCCGTGTACAGGCTGTTGAATCCACCATCGATATCTCGTATTTCCTCGTAGAGTCCTTTGACGACTAGCGGCCCGCTTTGATAGCTGATGCTACCTGCCAGTTGCCTGCCCGAATTGAACTGGCCTGCCGTGCCGTTCAGGCCTGCCTGGCCGCGGAACGACAATCCGCCCCACACGGGCGAGTTATAGGTAATCGTGTTGGCTCGCGACCCCCAGATACGGCCATTCTGCAGCGTCCCAAGGCTCGTAGCCTGATAGCCCATCGGATCGACTGCCGAAATTTCGCTGTCCGGCAATCCCATCGCGCGTCCGAGCCACAGGGAGCCATAGGTGCTGCTTGCAAGGCCGACATACGCGTAGCGATTGAACAGGCTGTTTCCCGTTTGGCCGTTGTCGGTGGCAAAGGCGCTTTCCAGGTTCATCACCGCGCTCAGGCCTCCGCCGAGATCCTCCTTCGCGCGAAGTCCCCACCAGCTTGTCCCCCAATTCCCCCCTGCATAGCGCAGCGTATCGGCGTGGCCACCACCACTTTGTGCGATCTTGTTCAGGTAATCGACGCCACCCGTGATACGGCCGTAGAGGGTCACGCTACTTTGCGCGTTCGCGGCCCCCGCCATGCCCAACGAGATCAAGGACGCCATGGCGCCTGCAAGCACCGGGTTCAGCTTCATCAACATGATTCTCCTCCAACGCAATCTTCTATCTCTTGTTAGAATCCGGATATCCAACGCATGCCATGCAGCGTCACAGGCACAGATGTGGGTTGCCCCGATTCGCTGCAGCTGTTGGCCGATAAGGCCAATGGCCATCGAAGTGGCCGGGCGCAATGCGACTTTGGAATTCCAGACAATACGATCCCCCTCCAGCAATGCACGTCAGGCGCTGGATTCAGGGCGGTACGACTTTTCTGGCCGCAAAGCGGCAATCACGCGTCAATTCATTGCTTCGACCTCCTTTTCACCGAACATCGCCTTCTGGCGACTGCACGCCTGCTGCTCTGCCGTTGTTGTTGTTCCCAACGAAGGGACGAGCTTCTCCCGCCCATCGTCAATGGCTCGATGGCAAAGGCGGGCAGGATGCGTGAGCGCCTCTTAATGTGCGGGCGGGGCACCTTCCCAGGCACGTTGAAGCAGTTCTCGGAGCGGTACTGCTTCCATTGGACGCGGATTCCAGTAGGCATTGCTCAGCGCCAATTCGCAGGCCCGATCGAGGTCTTTCTCGCGCATGCCAATATCGCGTAGCGCAACGGGAGCGCCCAGCTCCACCGCCAGGTCGAACAACCCTCTGGCGGCATCCACGCGACCGGCTGCGCGTGCGATGCGATGCATCGCGTCCGGGGCGGCGGCCGCGTTGTAGGCCAGCGCATGCGGCAAGACAATGGTGTGCGTTTCCGCATGGGGCAGATTGAACGTCCCACCAAGCGTGTGGCACAACTTGTGATGCAGCGCCATGCCAACATGGCCCAGCACCGAGCCACACAGCCAAGCGCCATACAGGCACTCGCTTCTTCCGTCCAGATCCGACGGATTGCGGGCGATGGTCCGCAGGCCCGTGAGCATGCCGCGGATGCCTTCCTCCGCCATCAGGCTCATGATGGGATTGCCGTCCTTCGCATAGAGCCCTTCGGCAGCATGGGCGATGGCATTGAATCCGCTGACGATGGACAACTTGAGGGGCAGGCCCGTGGAAAGCTCCGGGTCGTAGATGACGACTTTCGGCAGCACGCGGGCATCCCTGCCGGTCTTCTTCAAGCCGGCCTCCGTTATGCCGTAGATCGGGGTCATTTCGGAACCGGCATAGGTCGTCGGCAAGGCGATGATCGGCAGCGACGATTCCAGCGCGATCGCCTTGCCCAGACCCACCGTCGATCCGCCACCAACGGCCACGGCACAATCGGCCGATGCGCCGTCAGCGAAGGCCCGTGCCTTCCGGGCGACCTCGATCGGCACATGCATCTGTGCCTGCGCAAACACGCCGGCACAACGGCTGCCGAGGGTGGCCGCAACCTGTTCGCCTTGCTGGCGCTGCTCGGGCGTGCAAAGGACGATTGCCCGCTGCGCCCCAAGTTCAGCCACATGCTGCGCAATCCCTTGCGAGGCGCCAGCCTTGAAGATGACCCGAGACGGCAAAGATGTATAGACAAAATCGCGCATGATGAACTCGCCGCAAGTTATATTGGGAAGCCGTTCAGATGTAATCGACCTGGTGACGCGCGATGCGGCAGCCGCCCAACTTTTCCCGCACGCGAAGGTGCTCGGGGTGGGACGCGTAAGCAGCGAGCGCAGCCGTATCGTCGAACTCGGTGTAAAGCACCAGGTCGCACGCATAGTCGACGCCGGAAATATCCATGCCGACTTCCAGTTTGCGCATTCCGGGGATCTTGCCGATCAGCCCTTCGAATTGGCGCTTTACGAGCAAGGCAGTTTCCTTCTTGAGGGCCGGCGTATCCCCGTGGACGTTCCACATCACGATGTGCTTGATCATGTTCACCTTCAGGAATTCAGGGATGAGTGGATCCCGCGGCCCCGGAGTTCCGGGGCTGCAAGGAAGCGGTTGCAAGAAAATTCGGCGTAACGTAGCGGGTCTTGCGCCTGTTGCCGACAGGCGTCGACTTACGCCTTGTTCTTGTTGTAGACGTCGACGAAGACGGCAGCGAGCAGCACGATGCCTTTGATGACCTGCTGGTAGTCCACGCCAATCCCCAAAATGGACATGCCGTTGTTCATGATGCCCATGATGAATGCCCCGATCACCGCGCCCATGACCTTGCCGACCCCCCCGGAGGCCGAAGCGCCGCCGATAAAGCATGCCGCGATCACGTCAAGCTCGAAGCCCGTGCCTGCCTTGGGCGTGGCGCTGTTCAGCCGCGCCGCGAAGATCAGGCCCGCCAGCGCAGCCAGCACGCCCATGTTGATGAAGGTCTGGAACGTGATCCGTTCGGTGTTGACGCCAGAGAGCTTCGCCGCCTTGGCGTTCCCGCCCACCGCGTAGATGCGTCGGCCAAAGACCGTCCGGTTCATCACAAACGTGTAAGCAGCGATCAGCACCCCCATGATAATCAGTACCGTCGGCAAACCGCGATAGCTCGCCAGCAAGTAGGTCGAAGCCAGAACCAGGCCGGCGAGCACCAGATTGCGCAGCAGGAACACGAAACTGGAGCCCACGGCCATTCCGTGCGCTGCAGCTTTGGCGCGGGCACGCAGTTCGATCACCAGGAACGCTGCTGCGAGCAGGACGCCGATCAACAGCGACGTCACACGGAGGCTCTGTCCGTGGAAGACATCAGGAATAAAGCCGGAACTCATTGCCCCGAACTGGTCGGGAAATGGTCCGACGGACTGTCCTTCCAGCACTAGGATGGTCAGGCCGCGGAACACCAGCATCCCGGCAAGCGTCACGATAAACGATGGCATCTTCCAATACGCCACCCAGTAACCCTGGATAGCGCCGATGGCAGCCCCGGCCAGCACGCACAATGCGATTGCGACGAATGGGTTGACGTCCTGCTCGATCATCAGCACCGCGGACAATGCCCCGATAAAGCCGGCCACCGAACCGACGGACAGGTCGATATGGCCGGCCACGATGACCATCAGCATGGCCAGCGCCATGATGACGATATAGCTGTTCTGCAGAATCAGGTTGGTCAGGTTCAGGGGCTGGAGCAGCACGCCACCTGTCGACACCTGGAAGAAGACGATGATCACCAGCAGCGAGATCAGCAGACCATACTCGCGAGCGCCGCCCTTCAGTGCGGCCTTGATCCCCTCCAGACTCGATGGAGCCCCCTGCAGCTTGGATGCGGACTTGTTCATTTCAATTGCCTCCATTTCTTACGATTGCCCGCATGATCGCTTCCTGGCTTGCGTCCTCTGCCGAGAACTCTCCCACAATGCGGCCTTCGTTCATCACGTAGATCCGATCGCACATGCCCAGCAGTTCAGGCATTTCAGATGAGATCATGACCACGCACTTTCCTTCCTCCACCACCTGGTTGATGACGGTGTAGATTTCGTACTTCGCGCCTACGTCAACGCCCCGCGTTGGCTCGTCCAGGATCAGCACATCCGGTCCGGCGAACAGCCATTTCCCAAGGACAACCTTCTGCTGGTTGCCCCCCGACAGGTTTCCGACGGCCTGCGAAACCGTATGGCAGCGGATATGCAGCTTGCGGCGGAACTCCTCCGCCACCACCGCCTCGCGATGCTCGTCGATCACACCGGAAGCCGATACCGCCCCCAGGTTGGCGAGGGTGATATTCCTGACAATCGAATCGTCGAGCAGCAGCCCGCAGCCCTTCCTGTCTTCCGTCACGTAGGCAATGCCACTCTCGATCGCCTGGCGCGCACTGGAGACATCCACGGCCCGGCCCTCGACGAAGACCTCGCCTTGAATGCCGCGGCCGTAGTTGCCTCCAAAAATGCTCATGGCGAGTTCCGTGCGTCCCGAACCCATCAGACCGGCGATCCCCACGACCTCTCCCCGCCTGGCGTGGAGACTGACGTCCTTGATCATCATCCGGTCGTCCTGCGTGGGATGCCGGACGCTCCAGTTCCTGACTTCAAACAGCCTCTCTCCCAGGCGTGGCTCACGACGTGGATACCGGTCCGCCATATCACGGCCCACCATGGCCTTGACGATGCGGTCTTCGTCAACGTTTCCCCCCTTGCAGTCGAGCACATCGACCGTCGCGCCATCACGGATGATGGTGATGGCATCGGCCACCCGCGAGATCTCGTTGAGCTTGTGGGAAATGATGATGGCCGTGACGCCGCGCGCTTTCAGGTCGAGCAGCAGGGACAGCAGTTTCTCGCTGTCGTTGTCGTTGAGGCTTGCCGTCGGTTCATCGAGGATCAGCAGCTTGACGTCCTTCGACAGCGCCTTGGCGATTTCCACGAGTTGCTGCTTGCCGATGCCAAGTGCGCCGACTTCGGTAGCCGGGTCATCGGCAAGGCCAACCTTGCGCAATAGCTCCCGTGTCTTCGAATACGACACTTCCCAGTCGACAATGCCGTTCCTTGCCCGCTCATTGCCAAGAAAGATGTTCTCGGCGATCGACAACATCGGGACCAGGGCCAGTTCCTGGTGAATGATGATGATGCCGATGTCCTCGCTGTCGCGGATACCAAGGAACTGCCGAAGCTGTCCGTCGTAGTGGATATCACCAGCGTAAGAGCCATGCGCATAGACGCCACTCAGGATCTTCATCAGGGTGGACTTACCCGCGCCGTTCTCGCCGCAAATCGCATGAATCTCTCCCCGCTTTACGTCGAGACTGACGTTCTTGAGTGCCTTGACGCCACCAAAGCTCTTCTGGATCTCGCGCATCTGCAGGATCGTTTCTCCGCCCATCGCAGTTGTCCCCTATCTCTCACACTCGGACGGCGTGCCTGCAAAAAGGTAGGCATGCCATGTGTTCGTCCGCCGCGCGTGCATGGCATCGACGGCGGACGCGTACCTCTTACTTCAGGCGCGATTCGGCGTAGAAGCCGCTCTTCACGAGTAGTTCCTTCCAGTTGGAGGCGTCGACGAGAACCGGCTTGACCAGGTAAGTCGGAATGACCTTAACCCCGTTGTTGTAGCTCTTGGTGTCGTTCACGGGCACCGGTTTGCCGGCCAGTGCGGCGTCCACCATGTCGGCCGCCACGCCGGCGAGCTGCCGCGTGTCCTTGAAGACGGTACTGGCCTGGTCGCCGCGAATAATTGCCTTGATGTTCGGCAAGTCGGCATCCTGCCCCGTGACCACGGGCATCGGCTGCTGCGGGGAGCCATAACCGACCCCCTTGAGCGATGAGATGATGCCGATCGCAGTGGCATCATTGGGCGCCCAGACCGCGTCCAGGCGTGTGTTTCCGTAGTACGCGCTCAGCAGGTTGTCCATGCGCGACTGTGCGGCAGAGCCTTCCCAACGATAGGTCGCGACTTTCTCCAGTGCGGTCTGCTTGCTGCGCACGACAAACTTCCCGCTGTCCAGGTAGGGCTTAAGGACCGACATACCGCCGGCATAGATGACATGGGCATTGTTGTCGTCGATCGACCCGCCGAAGATCTCGATATTGAAGCTCTTCGCGTTCTTCTTCTGGAAGTTCGACACGATGCTCTGCGCTTGCAGCACGCCAACCTGATAGTTGTCGAAGGTGGCGTAATAGTCGACGTTCTTCGTTTGCGCGATCATCCGGTCATAGGAGATGATCTTGATACCCTGGCTCGCGGCACGCTGGAGGACGTCGGACAGGGTCTTGCCATCGATCGGGGCGATCACCAGTGCCTTTGCTCCCTTGGTAATCAGATTCTCGATCTGGCTGACCTGAGTCGGAACGTCATATTCCGAGTACTGAAGATCTGTGGCATAGCCCTTTGCCTTCAAGCCGGCCACGATGTTCTGGCCGTCCGAAATCCAGCGCGCTTCCGATTTATTCGGCAGCGCGATGCCTACGAGCGGCTTGGCCTGGGCAAACGCTTGCGAGGCAAGCGTGCCGGCGCACAGGAAAACGGCGGCGGCGGCGATCTTGAGGGGATTCATGTTTTTGTCTCCAGTCTGTTTTTTGAGTTACCGTCAGCACCGCCAGAAAAAGCGGCACCGACGGGGAACGACTACGCCATCCGATCAGGCGTCGAGAAATACTTCCGCGCCCGCTTCCTTTGATGAGGCAAACAAGGCCTCGATGACGCGGCTGATGTTGTAGGCCTGCGTGGCGGGCACCACCGAAGGCGTACCAGCGCGCAATGCACCAAAGAAGGCCTCTGCCTCGCGGTCGAAGTACGCGGGATTGCCGATCTCCGCGAGTTCCGGCGAGTACTCGGTCTTTCGTACTGCCCATATCTCGGGAAAGCTTGTTTCCTGCCACTCGGTCCAGCCTTCCGGATACAGCCCTTTTCCCGAGTCGTAGAGCTTGTAGCTCGCGGGCAACGAGCGGGCCGACATGATGCCTTCGGTCCCGTAGGCAGTAATGTCCCAGCTTTCCGTCCATGGCAGCACGTCCCAGGACATGAAATCGACCACCACGACCTTGTCGGGATAGTTCAGCACCGCACCGGCGGCATCCTCGCGCGATTCCGGCCCGCGATAGTCGGCGAACTTGTGGATCCGCGCGTTGACTGACTTCGGCATACCGAAGTGCATCAGGATTCGGTCAACCAGATGGCAGCCGATGACAAATACCGCACCGCCAATATCACCAGGCTGGTTCATATGGCTGGTCGCCGCTTCGTCGTGCGAGCAACCGCCATGCGCACGGACCTGGAGCACCCGACCAAGGCGGCCGCTCTCCAGCGCCGCCTGCATTGCGTCGACAGACGGCGCGAAGCGCCAGCAGTACCCGACCTGCACCATGCCGCTGGTGCGCTCGACCACATCGACGATGCGCTTTGCATCGACAGCACTGCGTCCCGCCGGCTTCTCGCACAACACCGCCTTGCCGGCTTCCAGCGCCTCGATCGTCAGGTCCGCCATCTTGTCGCTCTTGGAGTGGACCAGAACAACGTGGACATCGGGATCTGCGAGGATTTCCTCCTTGCTCCGGCTTTGCAGGCCGAAGGCTTCGGCAAATGGCGTCAGCAACGGACTGTTATCGTAGGCGCCCAGCATGCGGGCATCCTTGCGGCGCAGGATCGCCTTCACCCGGCCCGAGGTGTGCGGATGGGTGATGCCAAGGCACGCCACTCCCAGTACTTCGTGGTTGATGGGCTTTCTCATGATTGGTCTCCTCCGTTCAGCGGGGCTGTTATCCGCCCCGGTTGGTCAGCCGATTGGTCAGACCTTGACAACCTGCCCGGTGCGGACAGATTCGAGTGCGCAGTCCGCGAGGCGCAGCGCCTGCAGTCCGTCGTTTACCGTGGTCGGCATGGGCGCATTTGCTGCGACGGCCGCAACGAATGCTTCCAGCTCGTTCTTGTAGGCCTCGACATAGCGTTCGAGGAAGAAATTGAGCAGCGGCTCCCGGGCGTCGGTGGTCGTCGCGCTCCAGCGGCGGATCGTGGACGCACGCAAGTTGTCCTGAAGCAGCATGCCCTTGGCACCGAACACCTCGAACCGCTGGTCATAGCCATACACGGCCTCACGGCAGCAATTGATATGGCACTGCTTGCCGGAAGCGGTCTTCAGCTGGACCATCACCGTATCGTAGTCAGCCACGTCTTCCAGGGTCCGATCGACGAGGCGGCTTCCCATCGCCATCACCTCGACCGGTTCCTCGCCCAGCAACCAGCGCGCCAGGTCCAGGTCGTGGATCACCATGTCGCGGAAGATGCCGCCGGAGTGCAACACGTAGTCGCGCGGCGGCATGCCAGGGTCGCGGCTGGAGATAACGACCTGGCGGATCTCGCCGACTTCGCCGGCGTCGATCGCTTTGCGGAAGGCCTGCGAGGTCGGGTCGAAGCGGCGATTGAAGGCCAGCATGACGCGCCCATTCAGCCGCTCCACTTCCCGCGCGGCAGCGATCGAGCGGCCCATATCGAGGTCGATCGGTTTTTCGCAAAGCACGGCCTTGCCCTGCTCGACCGCCTGCAGCATGAACTTGATGTGCGTATCGGTCGGCGTGCCGATCACGATTGCGTCGACGTCGTTGCGGGCAATAGCCGCGTCGCAGTCGGTCGTGGCTTCGCAGCCGAGTTTTGCGGCCAGGCTGCTTGCGGCCTCCGCAAAGGGGTCCGCCACGACGACGAGCTTGGCATCGGGGCAAGCTGCCACGTTGTGTGCATGAATCTTGCCGATGCGGCCGGCACCAAGTACTGCAATTCGGATCATGTTTGTCTCCGGAAGGATGAACTGCAGCGCGCCTTCCGCGCCACAGCGTTGCTGTCAGGTCAGGTGGTCACTAATCAGGCTGCCGGCTTGGCCGATCGGGCTTTTGCGGCCTCGAACTGAGCCATCGTGCTATCGAACGCACGCTTTGCCATCACGTCGAGCGGCAGGCGGCGGAAATGCTCGGAGATGATCTCCACGCCGTAGTAGGGGCCCGCAAAGCCTGCCACCTGTACGGCCTGGATGAATGCGGGCGGATCGAACGATCCTTCACCGCAAAGCCGGCGCTGGAAGCGGGTGTCATCGAACAGGGTTCCCTGGATCTCGTCCACCGCGTCGTCGAGTTCGACCGATTTCAGGAAACGCGCCGGAATCCGCGCAACGTCTTCGTAGGAGCCGCCACCGCGGCAAACGTGCCAGTTGTCCACCGTCAGTCCGCCATTCGGCTGGTCGGCGGCTTCGACGATCGCCAGTGAGTCGGCAATGCCACGAATCGGCGAGAAAGGCATGAATTCGAGCGAGACCGTCGCGCCGACTTCGGCAACGTCCTGGCACAGCTTCGCAAACTCATCCGCCATCTTTGCCGTGCTCGGCGGATTCCGGTCGAGATGGCTCGCGCCGATCTTGAGATTCTTCATGCCCAGCGCACCGCCGAGCTCGATCACGTCGCGGCGGAAGGCGTCGGATTTGATCCGCCGCTCGTCATCGGTGTACCAATCGACCAGGATCTCAAGCTCGAAATGCTTGATCCCGTTGTCGTCCAGGATATGCCTGACGCCGGCCAGCCCCTGCTTGTCGATGGTCGCCTGCAGGTCGCTGAGGACCAGGCCAAGCCCTGTCCAGCCCGCCTTTGCGGCGGCTGCCGCGCGGTCCTGTAGCGGGTAGGGACTGACCTCGCTGGGGGCACAGGGATAGACGTCGCCAGCTAGGGTCCAATATGCAGCCAGCAGATCGATTTGGGATGCGCTCATGTCTAAAGACTCACAGAAGAGAAAAACAACAATTTCGGCACGCAGCGTATTGCCACTGACAGAATGTCGGGATAAACGATGCCAGTGCCAAGGGGCGACCGTCAGCGCGCCAGTGGCGCCAGGGTGAAGTCCCATGCAACCGACCAGAACGGTGCCGTCAGGCCTGCGCTTTCCGCTGCAGCGGGATCCTCGACCCGTCGGAAATCCGCGACCAACTCACGCTTCACACCGAACACGGCGTCCTGGTGCAGATAGGGGCAATCGGGGGTGAAGATATGCGTGATCACGGGCTCGTAGCCCGGAGCCGAAACGATGAAATGCAGGTGCGCGGCGCGGTTGGGATGTCGCCCGATCTTCTCCAGCAGTTGCCCGACGGGGCCATCGGACGGAATCGGATAGTGGCGGGGCTTTACCGACCGGAACCAGTAACTGCCTTCGGCATCGGCGGTGAACGTGCCGCGCAAATTGGATTCCGGCTGGATTCCAAGCTGCTGGACATCGTAGAAGCCGTCGTTGTTGGTCTGCCAGACTTCGAGCTTCGCGTGGGGAACTGGGTTGTTCGCCGTATCGACGACACGGCCCGACACAATCAGCGGTTCGCCTTTGCCGTCCAGGCAAATGTTGTGACCGAGTTCATAGTTGGGGGAGTTCTCCACATAGAACGGCCCCAGGATCGTGTTCGGCGTGGCACCACTCGGTCGACGATGGTTGATGGCGTCTACCAGCATCGAGACGCCGAGCACATCGGACAGCAGGATGTATTCTTGGCGCCACTCGTTGCACATCTGGCCGGTCGCGGTGAGGAACTGAATCGCCGCAAGCCATTCGGCATGGGTCGGTTCAATTTCTTTGACCGCTGCGTGCAGGTGCCTGACGAACACTTCCATGACCTGGCGCAACCGCGAATCGGCCTGCGCTCCCATCCGCGAATTGACCACTGCGTCAGAGCCCGCTTCCTCGAAGTATGGTAGCTCAGCGGCCGGTGAGGCACGTTCATCCTGGTTCATGCTGTCTCCAAAATATTTGTATGTGTTGTTCAAATTCCGACCGCGAAGGCAGTATATATTCGCAATCAACGGTGAAAAATGCGCACACAGCAAATGTCCTTTGCGCATGCCGGGAAAATCAGGACCATTCACCCCATTGAAATTTCTCACCATAAGCAACAAAGATTTGCATTTATGCCAAATCGTTGTTCATATCAGAGGTAAAGCATGGACCCATTCCGGGAAATCGAATTGTTTGTGCATGTTGCGGACTTGGGCAACATCAGCCGAGCGGCAGAAGCACTGGATCTCTCGACCTCCGCCGCCAGCCGCTTGCTGGTCGGGCTCGAGGCGCGTTTGGGCGTGAAACTGATACAGCGCACGACCCGCAGGCTGTACCTGACCGAGATCGGCGAGGAGTTCCACAGGCGCTGCAAGTCCATCCTCTCGGAAATGCGCGAGGCCGAAGAAATCGCCAGCGAAGCCGCCGTCAATCCGACTGGCCTGCTCCGGGTCTCTGCCTCGCTCTCCTTTTGCATGCTTCATATCGAGCCACTTCTGCCCGAGTTCACCTCACGCTACCCCGACATCACAGTGGATGTCGTTTCCGCCAACCGCTATCTGGACATCATTGAAAACGGCGTAGACGTGGCGATCCGGACGCGGCCGTTCGAAGTGGACAGCAACATCACCATCCGGCGACTGGCAGAAACGCGTCGCATCTTCGCCGCATCGCCCCGGTACCTTGAGCGGTACGGCACCCCGACCTCGCCTGACGACCTCAAGGCTCACAAGATGCTGATCTACACGTATGCGCTGAATCCCGAAGAACTGGCGCTGAAGCACGGTAGCAGTTCCGTGCTCGTCAAGGTCAAGCCGGCCTTGTCGGCCAATGACGGTCAGATTGTTCGGCGCGCGGCCATCGATGGCATGGGTATCCTCGTTCAGCCGAAGTACATCGTTTATGCTGACCTGCAGGCAGGGACGCTTGTGCCAATCCTGGACGACTGGGAACTGCCCCGCCTGACCATGAACATCGCGTTCCAGACGCGTACCCACCTGCCGGCGAAGGCCCGTCTGTTCATCGAGGCCTTAACCGAGCGCTTCCGTATTAACGATTTCGAGCGCCTGTGGACATCATAGGGTGAAGGTCAATCTGCACGCACTTGGCCACACGAGCCCAAATGGTCAATCTGCGATGAAACAGATCTCAGTGACGATAACGGACAACGGCGCGACTCTCAGAAGGAGTCCGTATCGGCAAAGGCTGGTGTCTCTGCGATGCGCTGAGAGATGACTCTGCAGGTTTCCAGCAATGGCTGCACATAGGCGTGCAAAGGATCCTCTTTTTGGCGGAATCGCAACGTGCTGACGCTGATTGCGGCAATGGGCTGCCCTTGACGTCCAAAGATGGCTGCACCAAAACAATAAATGCCCGCTTCTTGTTCCTCCTCGTCGACTGACCAGCCACGACCGCGTATATCGACCAGCTGCGCGCGCAGGCCAGCTAGTGTCGTGATGGTATTGGGTGTGTAGCGAGTGAGGGGACGTGGCAACTCCCGTAGCAACGTATCGCAAGCGGTGTCTTCGAGCGCGGCGAGATAGGCCTTCCCTACCGCAGTCGAGTGGAGAGAGACGTTTGTTCCGATACGGGAAGTCATGCGCACGGCACTCGGGCTTTCCAGCTTTTCCACATAAACCATGTGGTGACCATTCAGCACGGCCAAATGGACTGTTTCGCCTGTGATGTCGCGCAACTGTTTGAGGTCTTCTACCGACGCCAGCCGCAACTCCGACCGCCCCCAGCTCCGGTTGGCCAATTGAATCAGACGCGGCCCGAGTGCCAGGCGGCCCGTTTGAGGGCTCTCCTCCAGGAGTCGCTCCGCGACCAGAGCAGCCACGGTGCGATAGACAGTCGGGCGCGGATAGCCGCTCAGCTTGCTGAGTTCCGCGATGGTCAAAGGCTCAGGCGTATCGGCCACAAGCTGCAGTAAGTGCATGAACTTGGAGAATGCGGCCGTTCCGGCAATCTGCGAGGATGCCCGTGGCGCGGGCGACGACGATTTGGTCATGGCGAATCTGAGATAGGACAAACCCTTCGGGGAATCTTCATGATCCGCTCGAAGGCTGGACGGCTGCCGGTTTGCACCGACCTGCATTTTTTGAACTGTCTCGAATTGTACCGGGGTCTGGCGTAGCCGAGTGCCGAATGGCGCCGCTGCGGCTCGTAGAACAGCTCGAAATTGGTATGCAGCCGCGCCCCTGGGTGTGCGCTCGATAGCCCAGTTACCCGGGGACCGCAGGTCTGGTGCCATGAACCAGACCTGGGCAGCCTGATCCAGGCCCAAAACCTGCGGGCTGGGCGGACCCAGCTCAGACCCCACATCGGCAATGCAAGCGCTCAATTCAAGCATATTGTCACCGCCCACGTTCCGCGTACCCATCGTTTGCGGCATGCCGCAGTAACGGAGATGCGCAGTCAGGAGTCATGGGACCAGTCTGCAAACTCAGACGACCACGCTGATCTGCCAAGGCACGAACTCCTGCTGACCATAGCCATGGCATTCGCTGCGCGAGCGCTCTCCCGACGCGATGTCCAGCAGTCGCTGGAACAGTTCGGCGCCCAGTTCAGGAATGGTGCGCCGGCCTTCCAGAATTTCGCCGCAGTTCAGGTCCATGTCGTCCGACTGGCGCTCCCACAGTGCGGTGTTGGTGGCCAGTTTGAAGGAAGGCGATGGCGCACACCCGTAGGCCGAGCCGCGGCCGGTGGTGAAGCAGATCAGGTTGGCGCCGCCGGCCACCTGGCCGGTGGCCGAGATCGGGTCGTAGCCAGGCGTGTCCATGAACACCAGCCCGTGAGCCTGCACTGGCTGGGCATACTCGTAGACCTCCACCAGGTTGGTCGACCCGGCCTTCGCGATTCCGCCTAGCGACTTCTCCAGCACCGTGGTCAGGCCGCCGGCCTTGTTGCCCGACGACGGGTTGTTGTTCATCGCGGCGCCGTTGCGGGCGCAGTGGGCCTCCCACCAGCGAATGCGCTCAACCAGCTTGCGACCGACGTCTGGCGTCTGAGCGCGGCGAGTGAGCAGGTGCTCGGCGCCATAGATCTCGGGCGTCTCCGACAGAATGGCCGTGCCGCCGTGCTGCACCAGCAAGTCGACCGCCGCACCGAGAACCGGGTTGGCGGAGATACCGGAATAGCCATCGGAGCCACCACACTGCAGCCCCACGATCAGATAGCTTGCCGGCACCGTCTCGCGCCGCACCGCATTGGCAGCGGGGAGCATCTCGCGGATAAGCTCAATGCCGCGCGCGATGGTCTTGGTGGTGCCGCCCGTGTCCTGGATCGTGAATGCGCGCAAGCGTTCATTGTCCTGCAGGCCCTGGGTCGCCAGCAGCCGTGGGATCTGGTTGGTTTCGCAGCCCAAGCCGATCACCAACAGGCTCGCGAAGTTGGGATGGCAAGCGTAGCCCCCAAGCGTGCGCTGCAGGAGAGCTAGGCCCTCGCCTTCGGAATCCATGGCGCAGCCGGTGCCGTGGGTGAGAGCCACGACGCCGTCCACGTTCGGGAAATCTGCCAGCGCCTCCGGGTGGATGTCGCGGCGGAAATGGTCGGCGATGGCGCGTGCCACGGTGGCCGAGCAGTTGACCGAGGTCAGGATGCCGATGTAATTGCGCGTTGCCACCCGGCCATCGGCCCGGACGATGCCCTGGAAGGTGGCCGGCGCAGGCGCCGGAATGGTGGGACGCGCCTCCTCGCCGAAAGCGTAGTCGCGGGCGAAATCGCCCATCGCCAGGTTGTGCGTATGCACGTGCTGGCCAGGCTGGATCGCCTGGCTCGCGAAGCCGATGATCTGCCCGTAGCGCCGGACGGGCGTTCCCGGTGCGATGGCGCGCGTGGCCATCTTGTGGCCGGGCGGAATCAGCCCGGCGACGGTGATCCCTTCCGAGGGGACGGGCGTGCCGGACACCAGTTGGCCCAGCGAGATGACGACATCGTCCTGCGGGTGCAGCCGGATGACGCGCGCGACCCCGGGCGTGGAGGAGGAAGGCGTGGAGGATTCTGCGGTGGGAGTCTGCATGGCAGTAGTGAAGGAGTGTGGTCTCTGCGCGGTTTATTGAAGCACTTCCGGTGGCAGGGGCATGCCGAAGTAGCGTTTGTAGATCTCGTTCAAATTGCCGTTCTTGAGGTTGGTCTTGACCCAGCCGTCGAGCCAGGCTTTTAGCTCGGGCTCGTTCTTGCGCAGGCCAATGCCGTACGGGTAGGCCTTCACGGCGAACTTGGGGACGATGTCGCGCGACGGGTTGGCCTTCTTCACGGCCGAGATAACGCTGGGCGGGGTTGCGATGAAATCCTGCTGCCCGGTGGCCACGGCGGTGTTGGTGGTGGCATCGTCCTCGTAGCGCACGATGCCGACACCCGGGATCCCCTTGCTGCCGCGGGTCAGTTCCTGGTCGCTCGTGGTGCCGCGGGTGACTGCGATGGTCTTGCCGGACAGGTCAGCGAAGGACGTGACCTTGGCGGACGCGGGCCCGCCAACCACGATCGGCACCACGCCGTAGGGCTCGGAGAAGTCGATCACCTTCTTGCGGTCCTCGGTGATGGAGAAGGAAGCCATCACCACGTCGGCCTTGCGGCTGAGCAGGAACGGCACGCGGTTCGGGCCAGTTACCGGAACGATCTGCAGCGCCACGCCCAGATCTTGCGCCAGCAGCTTTGCCGCCTCGACGTCGGAACCCACCTGCCGGGCCTGGTCGTCAATCATGCCGTAGGGCGGCGCGCCAATGTCGACCGCAACCAGGATCGTCTTGCGCTGCTTGATGGTGTCCAGCGAGTTGGCCGCGTGTGCCGCTGTAGCGCCTGCGGCGAGCGAGAGCGCGGCCAGGGCGAAGAAAAGGTGTCGGGTGAGCTTCATGGGGCGTGTCTCCTGCTTATAGTGAAAAGTGAAATGGCTGCCCGGCTCACAGGCCGTTGGCCACGAACTGCTGCAGCTCTGGAGTGGAGGGGTGGCTTAGCAGGTCGTCGCTGCCGCGCTCCCAGACGATGCCCTGGTGCATGAACATGATCTGGTCGGCCACCGAGCGGGCAAATGCCATCTCGTGTGTGACCAGCACCATCGTCATGCCGTCCTGTGCCAACCGCTCGATGACGCGCAGCACTTCGCCGGTGAGCTGTGGGTCAAGGGCGGAGGTTACTTCGTCGAACAGCATCAGCTTGGGCTCCATGGCCAGCGAGCGCGCGATGGCCGCGCGCTGCTGCTGGCCGCCGGAGAGTTGTTCCGGGTAGTAGTGGGCGCGCTCTTCCAGCCCCACCTTCTGCAGCATCTGCATGCCCAGGTCATCGGCTTGCTTGCGCGGCATATGCTTGACCTTGCGCGGCGCCAGGGTCACGTTCTGCAGCACTGTCAGGTGGGGGAAGAGGTTGTAGCTCTGGAACACGATGCCGACTTCTTGCCGCAGCGCCAGCAGGTCGACCGTGCCCGAATGCATGGCCCGGCCGCAGACATGCAGCTCGCCGCCCTGGATGGTTTCCAGGCCGTTGATGCAGCGCAGCGCCGTGGTCTTGCCCGAGCCGCTACGGCCAATCAGCGCGACCACCTGGCCGCGCCCGACCGAGAAGTTCACATCCTTGAGGATCTGCACGTCGCCGAACGACTTGCAGACTTTGTGAAAGCGGACGATGTCATCCATGGGAAATTCCTTGTTCTGTGCGGTGGCCGTGCTCAGCGCCGGGCCAGGCGTTTCTCGAGGCGGTACGCCAGCGAAGAGAGCGGGTAGCAGATCGCGAAGTACAGCAGCGCGGCCAGCGTGAAGACCACGAAGGGCTTGAAGGTGGAGTTGTTCACCACCCGTGCGGAGTAGGTCAGGTCGAAGAAGCCGATGACGACGGCATAGGACGAGTTCTTGACGATCTGCACCAGGAATCCCACTGTCGGCGCGATAGCGATGCGCACCGCCTGCGGCAAGATCACGTGGACCACGCGCTGCAGCGGCCGCAGTGCCAGGCATTCAGCGGCTTCCCACTGCGTGCGCGGGACGGCTTGGAGGCAGCCCTTCCAGATCTCGCCGAGGTAGGCGCTGGCATAGGCCGTCATGGCGAGCCCTGCGGCCACCAGCGAGGGCAGCTCGAAGCCCGCGATGCTGATGCCGAAGTAGCACAGGAACATGATCACTGGCAGCGGGATGCCCTGGATCAGCTTCACATAGGCACCGGCCACGCCGCGCAGCAGCCAGCCGCCGCGGCTAAGCGCCAGCGCGATCGGCAGGCCCGCCAGCAAGCCGCCGACGAAACCCATGAGCGCGAGCACCAGCGTCCAGCCCGCCCCCTTAAAGATAAAGGCGATCTGATCGAGCGAGATTCCGAACAGCATTCTGTTTTCCTTGTGTGGGCCGGTGACTCAGAGCGGCGTCTTGAGGCGACGGCGGCGGGGGAACGCGGCGTTGGCTAGGCCGGCCATGGTCAACCGCAACAGCCAGGACATGGCGAGGTAGACGACGGCGATGACGAGGTAGATCTCGAAGCCGCGGAAGGTCTCGGACTGGATGACGTAACCGACCGCCGTCAGCTCTTCTGCGGAGATTTGCGACATGATGGAAGTGGCCAGCATCATCAGGACAAACTGGCTGATAAGCGCTGGGTACATGCGCTCCACCGCCTGCGGCAGGATGACAAGGCGCAGCATCTTCCAGCGTGACATTCCCAGGCAGGATGCCGCTTCCAGCTGGCCGCGCGGAACGGACTCGATGCCGGCCCGCACGATCTCGGCAGTGTAGGCCGACACGTTGATCACCAGCGCGATGACCGCAGCCGCGAGCGCCGGCACCCGAACCTGAATCGCGGCGAGGCCGAAGAACAGCCAGAAGGCCTGGACCACCAGCGGCGTGTTGCGAAGCGCCTCCACATAGAAGCCCACCGCCTTGCGCAGCAGGGGGCCGCCCTGCGTGCGGGCCACGGCGAGCGCCACGCCGACGACGAAGCCAAGCACGATGGTAGTGAGGGACATGCGCAGGGTCAGCAGCATGCCGTCGAACAGTGCGCGCCAGTACGTCGTGAGGAAGCTGAAGTCGAATTCGTAATTCATGCGCTTGTGGGGTTCAGATAATCGTTTGCGCCGACGTCAGTAGGTGGCGCGCCCGCCAGACAGGTCAAAGACGGCGCCGGTGCTGAACGTGCATGACCCTGAGCACAACCAGGTCACCAGTTCTGCGACTTCTTCGGATTCACCCAATCGCCCCATGGGGCTTTTGTCGATCATGGTTTGCACGTGCGTCGGCGACATCTGTTCCAGCAGATCCGTTCGAATCGCGGCAGGTGCCACGGCGTTCACACGAATGCCGGTTTCGGCCAGTTCTTTTCCTAGTGATTTGGTTAGAGCCATGACTCCCGCCTTGGCAGCGCTGTAGGCTGACGCATTCGGTGTTCCCTCCTTGCCTGCAAGCGACGCAATGTTGACGATGCGGCCAGTCCCTTCGCGCCGCATGGCGGGAACAATTGCCCGGCAAGTGTTGAAGGTACCGACAAGGTTGACCTGGACGATGCGTTCCCACACGGCCGGGTCGTACGTTTCCAGTGGCTGGGTTGGGCCAGCGTAGCCAGCGCTGTTGACCAATATGTCGATGCGCCCCAATTCCGAAAGCGTTTGTTGACAGGCCTGAAACACGCTGTCGGCATCCATCACGTCCACGCGCCACTGGTGGCCAGTGTCCTGGGGAGCCAAATCCCAGACAGCCACAGTGGCTCCGTGACCGGTCAACTGGCGCGCAATGGCGGCACCGATGCCCTGGCCACCGCCCGTGACTACAGCTACGAGCCCTGAAAAGTCGTAATTAGCCACGCTTGTGGCTTTAGCGGATGAATTGATTGACATAGTCTTGGCCCAACCCGACCTCGGTAAAGTGTTTCTTGCACATTTCGATCTTCGTGAATACATCCTCGTAGCCGTTTCCTTTGCCCCAAGGGTCGGTGTAGTACATGATCCCGTTGACCTGGAAATAGGTAATCATTTCCTCGACGTCTGGTGGCACATACAGTGTGTGGGTTTCGCCGGGCGGCTCGAACACGTAGCTGCCTTCGGTCGCTTCCCAATCGTGCTCCAGATAGCGCCAGCGGCCTTTAAGCACGAAACCATGCACTGCTTGCGGGTGCCGGTGGCGACTCAGCACGCCTGACTTGCGCACACGCAGCAAATTCATCCAGTAGCCCTGGCTTGCGTTCAGGCATAGGGGCCGAAACCAGACGTTTTCCGCCTGAGGCACCCACAGCCTCTCGTCGGTCGGAATTGCGTTGGAGATGACAATTTCAGGCGATGCCTCCGCAGGGTTGGGATATTGATACGGCATCAACGGCTGCGTATCTGGTTGTTCGGTCGGCATATTTAATGTCCACAATGTGGTCTAGTTGTTTACTTTGTGGACTAAGTTTAGCATTGAACCAACTTTGTCATACGGGGGTTTTCCCCAGGACGATGCGTTGTCGTGTTCTTGTGGATCCAGCGCCATCTCACCGTTACGTGGCCCGGCTGCCGCGGTTATTCGCGCGCCAGCGCGACATCGAGCAATGGATGTCCTGCGCGCCAGTCCATCAGTCCGGAAGTACGGCCGGCGTCCGCGCCTCGGTCACATGAAGGCCCGGAAGCCACGACATTCCCGCTACTCAAGACGCTCGGCATCGGAGTGGCCGCCATGGGGTGCTGTCGCGTGTCGCGCGGGCTGCTCGGTGGTTCGAAGCCCCGAGGCCGGGGATTTCCATAGCCACCTGCGGCGCTTCAGTGGCTGGGTTTCTTCAAGGAAGAGATGCGGCAAGAGGGTGTCCCGGCAAGTCGGCGAGGGAAAACCCTCCTTTTCCCGGGCGAAGCCTCTCCCTAGAATAAATCCATATTGTAGTCATAATATCCACTATATGGACAAATATGCCACTCGATACGCCTGACATCGAACCGCTTACCCCGTACCAATTTCCCAACCCCAGGGATGCGCGCCCCGAAATCGTCGTGCCGCAAGCCATCCCCACCGATGAACGCCTGTGGGTGCCGCAGGCGGAAAACGTCTGGTTTCGGCCGCTATGCCTGAATGCAAGCCAAGGCTATTGGATGAACCTGCTGCGCGTGCGCAAATCCGGGGTCCTGAGCCGCCATCGTCATCCGCAGGCGGTCCACGGCTTCGTTCTCAAGGGCCGCTGGCGCTACCTCGAGCACGACTGGGAAGCGACGGAAGGCAGCTATGTCTTTGAACCGCCTGGCGAGACCCACACGCTGTATGTGCCGCCCGACGTGGAGGAAATGATCACGTACTTCCAGGTCAACGGGGTCATGTACTACACGGACCCATGGGGGAAAGGCATGGGATTCGAAGACGTGTTCACCAAGATCGAGATGTGCCGCACGCATTTCGAGGCGGTAGGCCTGGGGGCCGACTACGCCGATCAATTCATCCGGTAGCGATGATGCAATCCCGTGCGCACGACGGCTTTCGGGAAAGGGGGTTTTCATGCCGCAGACGTGAGCGATGCCGTCACGCTGCATGCCGCCAGGCAATAGGCACTGCAGCGATACCGTCGCATCGACGGCCTGGTCAATGTCCGGCGGCCGCACGACCTGTTTGCGCAGAGTCCAACGCGCAGCTGCGGCGCAAGCTGGTATCGCAGCAAGCCAACATCATCCTGAATAAGAAATGGAGACAAGTCCCGTGAAAAAAATCGCCTTTCGCTTCTGTTGTGGACTTCACCTGGGCGTGGCGCTGCTGGGTTCCGCCGGCACCCAGGCTTACGCGCAGGGCACTGCCTATCCCTCGCATGCCATCGAACTGGTGGTGCCCTTCCAGGCGGGGGGCGGGACGGATGCGTTGGCGCGGGCGTTTGCGGATTCTGCGCGAAAGCACCTGCCGCAGAACGTGATCGTGGTGAACAAGCCCGGCGCAAGCGGGGCGATCGGCTGGGCGGAGGTGGCCAATGCAAAGCCCGATGGCTACAAGTTGTCCCTGGTGACGGCCGACATCACGATCGTCCCGCACCTTGGGCTGACCAAGCTCACGTACGAAAACCTCACGCCGGTTGCGCGGCTGAATGTCGACCCTTCCGCGATCACCGTGCGCGGCGATTCGCCATACACAACCGTGGAGGCATTCCTCGATGCTGCCCGCAAGAACCCGGGCGCGATCCGGGTCGGCAATGGAGGCAATGGATCGATCTGGCACCTTGCCGCGGCCGCGCTGGAAAACAAGACCGGCACCAGCTTCAATCACATTCCTTACCCGGGCGGGAATCCCGCGGTGCTGGCCTTGCTGGGCGGCCATATCGATGCGGTGACGGTGAGCCCCGCCGAAGTCTATCCCTATGTGGCCGCCGGCAAGCTGAAGACGCTGGCGGTCATGTCCGACAAGCGCGTGAAGGGCTTCGAGGCCGTGCCGACGTTGAAGGAGAGCAAGGTGGACTTGTCCATTGGCACATGGCGCGGCATTGCCGTGCCCCTTAGCACGCCGCCAGAAGTGGTGAACGTGCTTCGCGAAGCGATCGCCAGGACTGTCCGCGAGCCGGCGCTCAGGGACATGATGGACAAGCAGAACCTGGGCTTCTCCTATGCGGACCAGGATGAATTCAAGGCTGCGATCGCAAAGGACAACGCCTATTTCAAATCCCTGATCGGCAAGGTCGGCCTGCGCCAGTAGTTCTCCAACAGTGGCGGGGCGCTGGATTGACCGCCTCCCGCCACGCCTTTTTCCTCCGGATTACCATGACATTCCAGCCTGACCTCTTCAAGGACAAGCATGCCCTTGTCACCGGCGCGACCCAAGGCATAGGTGCAGCGGTGGCTAATGCCCTTGCCACGCTCGGTGCCAACGTGACCGCAGTGGGTATTGATCACGGTGACGGCTCGCTCGACGCCCGCATCGATGTCTGCCTGGCGGACGTGAGCAGCGAAGCCGATGTGGCTGCCCTATTCGGGAAACTGTCCGCGCTGGACATCCTGGTGAATTGTGCGGGCATCATTCGCCGCGGCGGCGCGGAGCATGACGTGGCGGTGTTCGAGCAGGTGGTCGCGGTGAACCTCACGGGCACGATGCGCATCTGCTGCGCCGCCCGTCCCCTGCTGGCCGCGCGGCGCGGCGTGATCGTGAATACGGCTTCGATGCTCAGTTTCTTCGGAGGCGCGCTGGTCCCAGGCTATGCCGCCAGCAAGGGAGGCGTTGCGCAGCTGACAAAGTCGCTGGCGTTAGCCTATGCCTCCGACGGCATCCGTGTGAACGCTGTCGCGCCGGGATGGATCGCCACGCCGCTCACGCAGGCGCTGCAGGAGGACCAGGCGCGCAGCGGCGCCATCTTGCAGCGCACGCCGCTGAGCCGCTGGGGCCGGCCCGAGGACATCGGGGACGCCGTGGCCTTCCTTTGCGCTCCGGCATCTGCATTCATTACAGGGGTCATCCTGCCGGTCGACGGCGGTTACCTGATTGCCTGAAAACCCGGGCGCGCCGGACGCGCCCCATCTCACAAGGAACTCCTATGTCAAGTCAATCCCCAGCCACCACACGCCATGACGCCGCCGCGCTGCGCACCATGGCCCGGGCCATGTTCGAGCGCGTGGGCATGCCCGCCGAGCGGGCCGCCGACGTGGCGGACATCCTGGTCGAAGGCGACCTGATGGGCCATGACACGCACGGCCTGCAACTGCTGCCCACCTATCTGGCCGAGATCGAAAGCGGCAGCATGGCGCTCAAGGAGGACTACGACGTGCTGGCCAACCGCGCCGCCGTGGCGACCTGGGACGGCAAGCGCCTGCCCGGGCCGTGGCTGACGCTGCGTGCGATGGAATGCGCGATGGCGCGGGCGCGCGACTACGGCACCGGCACGGTTACCATCCGGCGCGCCCACCATATCGCTTGCCTGGCAGCCTACCTGGAGCGGGCCACGCGGGCGGGTTTCGTGATGCTGCTGTACTCCTCGGCGCCGGCGGCCAAATCGGTGGCGCCGTTCGGCGGCACCCGTCCGGTGTTCTCGCCCAGCCCGATGGCGGTGGGCTTTCCCACGCCGCAGGGACCGGTGCTGATCGATGTCTCGACCTCCATCACCACGGTCGGGCTGACCACCCGGCTGTACAAGGAGGGCAAGCGCCTGCCGCACCAGTGGCTGATCGACGAGCACGGCAATGCCAGCGACGACCCCGCCGTCCTGTTCCCGCCGCATGCGGGCTCGATCCTGCCGCTGGGCGGCCTGGATGCCGGCCACAAGGGCTATGCACTGTCGCTGATGGTAGAGGCGCTGACGGCCGGCCTCGCCGGCCATGGCCGCGACGATCCGGGCAAGAACTGGGGCAATACCGTGTTCCTGCAGATACTGGACCCGTCGGCCTTTGCCGGCGAAGAGGCCTTTGCGGGACAAATGGGCTGGATCGCGTGGGCCTGCACCGACAACCCGCCACGGCCGGGCATGGATCGCGTGCGCCTGCCGGGGCAAGGCGCGCTGGAACGCAAGGCACGCCAGCTGCGCGATGGCGTGGCGCTGAACCCGGCCATCCTGCCGCAGCTCCAGCCCTGGCTGGAGAAGTTCGGCATGCAGGCCCCAGCGCCGCTGGCCTGAAGCATGGCGGGGCGCCCAGGCTGCCGGAAGCCGGCGTGCGCCTGCGCCACCTCTTCCTTCAGCGCGGGGCCCTGCACGGCAACCTCGTGGGGCCGCATGGCTGCGAAATCACCGGCATTGCCTATACGCCGGACTTGACCACCTTCTTCATCAATATCCAGCCCCCCACCGACAAGTGGCCCGACCCGAGCAAGCCGGCCAGGTCGTCGACCCTCGTGGTACAGCACAAGGAAGGCAAGCCGGTCGGCGCGCAAGCGGCGCGAACTGGTCTGCTTTCCGATCAAAAGCTCAAAAGCTTAAAGTCAAAGGCAGTTTCACCGCCCCTGCGGGGAGGCGGCCTGCTTTCTTGTCTCGCCATCGACCGACCATTCGCCGGGCCGATCTGCCTCGCCCTGCGGATCAGCTTCGTCGGCCGGGAGGGGAGGATGGCAAATGGATCCAACCCGCCAGCGCGCCTCACTCCGCCACGATCGATGCGCTCTTGACCAGCGCCTGGCTGCGGCCCAGCTCGTCGCGGATGGTGCGGGCCGTTTCCTCGCCGTTGCCGCTCTTGACGACAAAGCCCTGCGCGGCGAAGAGGTCGCGGGCCTTGGCGGCGCCCAGGGCCTTGGCCATGGCCTGCTGCAGGCGCAAGGTGATGTCCTTCGGCAGTCCCGCTGGCCCGATCAGCGCGATCCACGCGTCGTAGGCGTAACCCTTGACGCCGGATTCCGCCAGGGTCGGCACCCCCGGCAGGCTATCCAGGCGCGCCGGCGTACTGACCGCCAGCGCGCGCAGCTTGCCGGCCTTGATCTGTGGCAACGCGGATGGCGTGGCCAGGAACGCCGTGTTGATCTGCCCGCCCAGCACATCCGTCATCAAGGTGTTCACCCCCTTGTAGGGCACGTGCAGCATATCGATGCCGGCCTTCGCCTTGAGCAGTTCCCCGGCCAGATGCAGCACGCTGCCTTTGCCGGAAGAGCCATAGGCAAGACTGCCCGGATGCGCGCGCGCGGCCGCGATCAGCTCTTGAACGGTCTTGTAGGGTGACCCCGCGCCGACCACCAGCACCAGCGGCGTGGTGCCGATCAGCGCGACCGGGGTGATGTCCTTCACGCTGTCATAGGGAATATTGCGGTACAGCCCGGGATTGATGGCGTGGTTGGACGACACCACGGCAAGGGTGTAGCCATCGGCCGCGGCGGATACCAGTTGCCGCGTGCCGGGGATGCCGGCCGCGCCGGGAAGGTTCTCCACATAGAACGGTTGCCCGAGATCCTGGCCCATGCCCTCGGCCACCACCCGCGCCACCACATCGGCGGTTGAGCCGGGGGAATTCGGCACGATCAGGCGCACGGTCTTGGCGGGGTACTTGTCGGCGGCATGCGCCGCGGGGGTGCAGATAGCCGGGATGGCCAGGGCGGCG
>NZ_JARJLM010000025.1 GCF_029335485.1 Cupriavidus basilensis | reverse complement strand
CTCCGCCTTTAGGCCCTGCAGACCTGTCTCAACCTACCCAAGCCCAAGACCCCGACACCACTTTGAAACAACCTCTTAGCCGTCCGCGTTCCAGCGGCCCGCCCTACATGGCCAGCGTTCCCGGCGGCGGCTGCTTCAGCCTGGCCAGGTAACCGTGGATCTGCGCGACCACCGCGGCGCCTTCGCCCACGGCGGCCGCTACGCGCTTGGTCGAGCCCGAGCGCACATCGCCTATCGCAAAGACGCCAGGCACGCTGGTCTCCAGCGCTAAGGCCGGGGTCGTGCCTTCATGCGGGGTGTCCGGGCCGGTCAGCACAAAGCCTTTGGCGTCCACGCGGACATTGCACGTGCTCAGCCATCCGGTGTTGGGATCGGCGCCGATAAACAGGAACAGATGCCGGATCGGGACCTCGGTTATCTGCCCGGTATCGCGCTTGCGGTAGCTGATGGACGCCAGGCGATCGTTTCCGCCCAGGGCCGTGATTTCCGTTCCCGTATGCAGTTCGATATTGGGCTGGGCCGCGATGCGCTCGATCAGGTAGCGCGACATGCTGGCCTCCAGGCTCTGCGCACGAATCAGGATGTGCACGCGGTTCGCGTGCGCGGCCAGGAAGACCGCGGCCTGCCCGGCGGAATTCCCGCCGCCCACCAGCATGACCTCTTCACCGCTGCACAGGCGGGCCTCTACCGGAGACGCCCAATAGTAGACGCCGCGGCCCTCATAGCGTTCGAGCGCCGCGACGGCGGGGTGGCGGTAAGCCGCGCCGCTGGCAATGACCACGGTGCGCGCGGGGATCTTGCGGCCATCGCATAGTTCGATGCGCTGGGGATGCTCTGCGCAATGCAAGGCGGCCACCTGTAGCGGAATGGCGACGTGAGCGCCGAATTTCTGGGCCTGCACGAAGGCGCGCCCGGCCAACGCCTGGCCGGAGATACCGGTGGGGAAGCCAAGGTAGTTCTCGATGCGCGAACTCGCGCCGGCCTGGCCGCCAGGCGACAGGGTGTCGAACACCGCGACAGAGAGTCCTTCGGACGCCGCATAGACCGCGGTTGCCAGCCCGGCGGGTCCGGCGCCCACCACGATCACGTCATAGACATGGTCGGGATCGAACTCGGGCAGCAGGCCCAGGCAGGTAGCCAGCTGGCCGGCATCGGGTGCGCGCAGCACGGCGCCGCCCGGGCAGATGACCAGGGGGAAATCGCCGGGGGCGGCCGCGCTGAACTCGAGCAGCGCGCCTGCCTCGGGATCGGTATCGGCGTCGACCACCGTGTGGGGATAGCCATTGCGCCGCAGGAATGCCTGCAGATGCAGCAGGCGCGGCTCGCTGCCGCGCCCCAGCA
Source organism: Cupriavidus basilensis (assembly GCF_029335485.1). Classification (GTDB taxonomy): domain Bacteria; phylum Pseudomonadota; class Gammaproteobacteria; order Burkholderiales; family Burkholderiaceae; genus Cupriavidus; species Cupriavidus basilensis_E. The sequence goes on along the minus strand of NZ_JARJLM010000025.1, from coordinate 9,131 downwards.
GGGTCGGGCCTTTGCCGCGCTCGATCAGGCCGACGCGGCGCAGGATCAGTGCGCGCATGATGCGCTCGCCCAGTTCCGCCTCGGCCACCAGCAATGCGCGCAGCCGGTCGGGAGGAATGGCAATGGCTTCGATGTCTTCGATCGCCATGCCGTCGACCAGCGAGGGTTTGCCCGACAACTGACCCACCTCCGCCAGGAAATGGCCGGCCCCGTGCTCGCCCACCAGCGTCGAGCGGTCCAGGGCATCGCGCTGTGTCACGCGCACGCGCCCGCTTAGCAAGACCACCATGCCGTGGGCGGCATCGCCCATGCGGAACAGGTATTCATTGGCCCGCCATTGCCGCACGGTGCCAAATTGCCGAAGCCGCGAGATTTCGTCGGCGGTAAGCAGCGGAAACATCTGGTGGCGGCGCGACTCCATCGGAGAGAACGCCGCCGTGGCCGCCTCCGGGTCGACGGTGAGGCCGGCAGGTGTCACCGCTGGCTGGCTGGCGGCATCCAGGTTTCCGATGGCGGGGTCTGCGCTCATGGCTGTGTTGCCTCCGGATTGGCGAAGCTGCCTGGGCTTGCGCGATGCGCGTCAGGCCAGGGCCTGCCAGAGTTGGCGCGGGATGCCGCGCTGCCGCAATTCTCGTCGCGAACATGCCGGCTATCGCGCACATGGGTGTGGCGGATATCGGACGTATCTGAAAGCCTAGTACATGCGAATGGCGTAGGAGAGCGCTGGATGGCAACAAAGGACTGAAAGTGCTTTTTAATACGCTTGTGATGACTTTTAGAATAACCTAGTAAAAACCCTTGACTATCTACCTACAGATAGATAAGATTCGTTCCATGGATGCGGCAACAAGGTGACGCCAAGCAGACAAGGCCCAGCCAGATGCCCGCTTCCACGCAGCAAACAAGCAACAAAGACGGAAGTCATTTTTTTTGCCTCACTTGTCTACCTAGTGATAGATAAAAAGAAATGGCGCGATAGCTAAACCCGGTCCCCGCGGCCAATGCAGACCCCCGGACCCATGCTCGATTGGAGAACATCATGAACACCAAGCTTTTTGCCAAGTCCCTGCTTACCGCCACCACCCTTGCCGCCGCCTTCGCAGCCGGCCATGCCCAGGCCGCCGCCGTCCCCGCCGACAAGTACGGTTACGAATTCCGCACCCGCGACGTGTACAGCGATGGCGCACGCACCGGCAAGTTCGATCCCTTCACCGAAGGCGCACGCGCCGCCAAGGCCGATCCTTTCACCGATGGCGCTCGCGCTGGCAAGTTCGACGTCTTCAGCGAAGGCGGGCGGATCGCGGGCCTTGACCGTGCCGGTGTGTCGTCCGACCCCGCACGCAGCGCCGACCCCTACACCGACGGCGCGCGCGTTGGCAAGACCGACCCCTATACCGATGGGTTCCGCACGGTTGCCGGCCTGGACCGCAGCGGCGTTTCCGCGGCACCGGCCCGCAGCTTCGACCCGTACACCGATGGTGCTCGCAGCGACAAGCGCGACCCGTACACCGACGGCGCCCGTAGCGGCCGTCCCGACCCGTACACCGACGGCGCAAACGCCTGAGGCAATGCGTGGTACGCCGCATGGTCTTCCGACTGCGGCGTACCGCATTGAACGAATCACCCCGTGGCGTCACCAAGGCGATGCCCGGATTTCAGGAGCGCGTCATGAGCCGTTGGCAGAGTTTCCGTTTGTTGGCAGGCTGGGCGGTGGTTTGCGTTGCCAGCGGTTCGATGGCCACCGTGGTGGCGCAGACGCTTCCCATCTGATCGCTGCCAGTCGATTCCAGTTGGTTCCATTCTCTCCAGCAGGATCGCAGCGTTCCTCCGCTGCACCTGATCGGCGTGCCCACCGCGGCACGCCGATTTATTTTGCGTTGCGAACCTATTCCGCTTCCAGGCGCCTCTTAGCCTGCGAGGGGCTTCCTCGGTGACGGAAAAGGGAGTCCATGTTCTACGTCAAGCCGGACAACTTCCCCGCCAGCGCGGCCCCTTGCCACCCGGGATCCGCGGCGAAACGCTCCGCCAGGAAGTCCAGCATGGTGCGCAGGATCGCCGGCATCTGCCGGCGCGACGCGTACACGCCGTAGATGCCAAGCACCTGAGGCTGCCAGGCCGGCAGCAGTGCCACCAGCTGGCCGCTGCGCAGCAGCGGCGCGGCCGAATACAGCGGCTGCATGGCGATGCCGGCGCCGGCCACGGCCGCCGCCAGCAGCACAGTCGATTCGTTGGCGCTGAGGTTGCCGTGTACCGGCACCGCCAGCGTTTCCCCGGCGCGCTCGAGTTGCCACAGGCTCTTGCCGAAGTAGGAATACGTCAGGCAATTATGCGTGGCGAGGTCTTGCGCGCGGCGCGGCATCCCGTGGGCGGCAAGGTAGGATGGCGCGGCGCAGATCACCGAGGCGCAACTGGCCAGCGGGCGCGCGATCAGGCTGGGGTCGAGTTCGTTGGTGATGCGGATGGCGAGGTCGATGCGCGCTTCCACCAGGTTGACCGCCTGGCTGCCGATATGCAGGTCGACCGCTGTCTCCGGATAGCGCCGCAGGTAGGCCGTCACCGCGGCGGCCAGTACATCCTCGGCCAGCGACTGGGCGCAGCTGATGCGCAGCATGCCGCGCGGCATGCCCGCGCGCTCGGTGGCGGGCCGGGTCATCTGGCCCGCGATTGCCAGCATCTCGCGGCAACGGGCCAGCGTTTCCTCGCCCGCCGGCGTCAGGCTCAGCCGCCGCGTGGTCCGGTGCAGCAAGCGCTGCTCGGCCCAGTTCTCCATCTGTGCGAGATAGCGCGTGACCATGGCGCGCGACATGTCCAGTGCTTCGGCGGCGGCCGACATGCTGCCGCGATCGGCGATGGCGACGAAGACTTCGGCGGCGGTGATGCGGTCCATGGTGGTGTGGTGGTGGCAGGCTTGCGCCGGCCCGTGCCGGTCTGTTCGCTCGCGCGATCTGATCGATCGATTTGATCGATTTGTGCAACAAATATTTTCATTCTAACGGGTTTTTGTTCCGGCTTGCGCAACTTAAGCTGGCGTTTTCCCGACAACTTGAGATCTAGCATGCGCAACAGCCCCATCCTGACTGGTTTCCTGCGCGGCCTGGCCGCCGCCTTCATAAGTCTTGGCATCGGCGGCGGCGCGCCCGCCATGGCGGCGCCTGCGCTCAAGCTGGAGGTCTACAACCCGGGCGCGAACGGCGTCTTCCCGGTTTCCTCGGAACTGGTCACCGGCGCGCGCGATGCCGTGCTGATCGACGCCCAGTTCCAGCGCAACGACGCCGAGGCGCTGGTCGAGCGTATCCGTGCCAGCGGCAAGAACCTCACCACCATCTACATCAGTCACAGCGATCCGGATTTCTACTTCGGGCTGGACGTGCTGAAGGCCGCGTTCCCGGCGGCAAAGATCGTCGCCACGCCGCAGACGGTGGCCGCGATCCAGGCTTCCATGGCTGGCAAGAAGGCTTACTGGTCGCCGATCCTGAAGGGCAATGCGCCGCGGGATCTGGTGTTGCCTGAGCCGCTGGCCGGCAATACCATCCTGCTCGAAGGCAATAAGCTGGAGGTGCTTGGCCTGGATGGCCCGGCGCCGGAGCGCACCGTGATATGGATTCCCGCGCTCAGGACCGTGGCGGGCGGGGTGGTGGTCTTCGGCAAGAGCCACGTCTGGATTGCCGACACCCAGACGCTGGCCTCGCGCCAGCACTGGATCGCCATGCTGGACCGTATCGAGGCGAAGAAGCCGGTGCGGGTGGTGCCGGGGCACTACCTGGATAACGCGCCGCAGACCCTGGCCTCCGTGCGCTTCACGCGCGATTACCTGCGCACCTTCGAGCGCGAGGCGGCGCGTGCGCCGGATGGCAAGGCGCTCGCCGCGGCCATGCAGCAGCGCTATGCGCATCTGGGCGGCGTGGATTCGCTCGAGCTGAGCGCCAAGGTCATCAAGGGCGAGATGACCTGGCCGGCAAAATAGCGGCCGTGCGCGGCACCGCCAGCGGAACACCATGAAAGATTCGAAGGTTACAAAAGAGAGGAACGCACCGATCATGTCCGGTCTGACCCTGCATTACATCTACGACCCGCTGTGCGGCTGGTGCTACGGCGCCGCGCCGCTGGTGCGCGCCGCGCGCGCCGTGCCGGGGCTGGCACTGGCGCTGCACGCCGGCGGCATGCTGACGGGCGCCAACCGGCGCCGCATGTCACCGCAATGGCGCGAATACGTGATGCCGCACGATCGCCGCATTGCCGCGCTGACGGGGCAGCCGTTCGGCGAACGCTATTTCGAAGGCTTGCTGCGCGACGAGGGGGCCGTACTTGACTCCGGGCCGCCCACCACGGCGATCCTGGCCGCGCAGTCGATGGCGGGGGGCGAATCCGGCGCCGATCTGCTGGCACGCTTGCAGCACGCGCACTACGTGGACGGGCGGCGTATTGCCGATGCCGAGGTGCTGGCCGAAGTGGCGGTGCAAGCCGGGCTCGACCGGCAGCGCTTCGCCGCGCTATGCCTGGATATTGACGGAGAGCGAACGCAGGCCCACATGGCCGCGAGCCGCGCGTTGCTGGGGCGTCTCGGTGGCCACGGCTTCCCCACCTTCGCGCTGGAGCGCCGCGACGGGCGTTTCGCCGTGCTGGACGTTGGCCCGTACCTGGGCGACGTTCAGGCGTGGCAGGACAGCCTTGCCCGCGCGATTGTGCAGGAAGGCGGGGGCGCCGATAGCAGGGAGGGTGGCATGGGCGGCGCGGTTTGCGACGCGCAGGGTTGTGCTTTGCCGGGGCATGGGTAAACTTCGGGCCCGCTTTGCCGTTATAGGAGGCGACGTCCCGGCACATATGCCGCGCCGGTCCCGTCGATCCGCCTGCGCGCGCAACCTGTATTCCTAGGGGAATCCGGGGAGGCGCAAGGCGGCATCGGCCTCTACGCATCCCCCCTACATGACGCACAATCAAGGCCCTCCCGCCGAGGCCGAACTCTTTCGCACGCTGGTCCTGGGCGTGGCCGACTACGCGATCTACGCGCTGGATCCGTCGGGCAGCGTGAGCAGCTGGAATGCCGGCGCGCAGCGGATCAAGGGCTACACGCAGGATGAAATCCTGGGCGCGCATTTCTCGTGCTTCTATACCGCTGAGGATCGTGCCGCCGGGCAGCCTGAACAGGCGCTGCTGCAGGCGCGGGAGCTGGGGCGGTTCGAAGCGGCGGGTTGCTGGCGCGTGCGCAAGGATGGCACGCGCTTCTGGGCCCACGTACTGATTACGCCCTTGTACGGCATGGGTGGCATGGATGGCGGGCTGATCGGCTACGCCAAGGTCACGCGCGACATGACGCAGCAACAGGCCGATGCCGAGCGTCTCGCCGAGGTGACGCGCAAGCTGGATCTCGCGCTGGAGAATATGTCGCAGGGACTGTGTCTGTTCGATCCGGCGGGCACCATCATCCTGACCAACGGGCGCATGGACGAGATCTTCGGCGGGGCGGGCAAGACGCTTGCGCCCGGTGCGGATTTCTTCGGCCTGTGCCGCACCATGGCAGGCGTACTGGAGAACGAAGCCGCAGCGCCCGGCGCGCAGGCCGGCAGGGAGTACGGCGATGCCAACCCTGAACCTGGCCAGCCCGACGGCCGTGCCGGGCAATATGCGGTGGCGCTGTACGAGCGCCACCGCGAGATCCTGCGCCGCCACCGGAACTGGCGCAGCGTGGAGGTGCTGCCCGACGGCCGCGCCATCGCCTTGTCACACAGTGCCATGGCCGACGGATCCTGGGTTACCACCTGCGAGGACGTCACCGAGCAGCGCCGCATCGAAGCCAAGATCCAGCATATGGCGTGTCACGACGGCCTGACCGGGCTACCCAATCGCAACTATTTCAACGACTACCTGGACGAGGAACTGCTGCGCGCACAAAAGCTGGGTTGCCAGGTTGCCACGCTGGGCATCGACCTGGACCGCTTCAAGGAAATCAACGACCTGCACGGCCATGCGGCCGGCGACACGGTATTGAAATCGGTGTCCGCGCGCATCGCGGGCCAACTGGAGCCCGGCGAGTTCATCGCCCGCATCGGCGGCGACGAATTTATCGCGGTCAAGCGCTTCGAACGCCAGGCCGAGCTGAGCGACTTCAGCGCCCGCCTGGTGACTTGCCTGAGCGAACCGGTGCGCCTCGACGGCTTCGACCTGACCACGGGCGCCAGCATCGGTATCGCGATCTTTCCCGGCGATGGCGAGCGCCGCGACCAGCTGGTCAGCAATACCGACCTGGCAATGTATCGCGCCAAAGGCAGCCTGTCGGAATCGATCTGCTTCTACGAGAGCCGGATGGACGAGGCGGAGCGCGCGCGCCGGGCGCTCGCCGGCGAGCTGTGGACCGCGATCGCCGCGAACCAGTTCGTGCTGGACTACCAGGTGCAGACCACCATCGCCACTGGCGAGGCGATCGGCTGCGAAGCACTGCTGCGCTGGCTGCATCCGGAGCGCGGGCTGATTGCCCCCGACAATTTCATTCCGCTTGCCGAAGAGTGCGGCGCCATCCTGCCGATCGGCGAGTGGGTTCTGCGCACCGCTTGCCAGGAAGCCGCGCAGTGGACTTATCCGCACAAGGTATCGGTCAACCTGTCGCCTGTGCAGATCACCCACGGCGACCTGGTGACGGTGGTGGCCCGCGTGCTCGAGGAAACCGGCCTGGCCGCCGGCCGGCTCGAACTCGAGATCACCGAGTCGACCATCATCGGCGACAAGGAGCGGGCGCTGGACATACTGCGCCGTATCAAGGCGCTGGGCGTGAGCATCGCCATCGACGACTTCGGCACGGGCTACTCCTCGCTCGATACCTTGCGCTCCTTTCCGTTCGACAAGATCAAGCTGGACCGCACCTTTATCGCTGAGATCGCCGGCAGCCAGCAGGCCAAGGCGATCATCCGCGCCATCCTGGCGCTTGGGCAAAGCCTCGCCATCCCGGTGCTGGCCGAGGGGGTGGAGACCGACGAACAGCTCAACCTGCTGCACGCCGAGGGCTGCGATGAAGCGCAGGGATTCCTGCTTGGCCGCCCCCAGCCGCTCGCGTATTTTCGCCGCACCCACGCGGCGCCTGGCCCGCGCCCGGCCGCGGCGGCGTCACTGGCCTGAGCGGTGCCGCAGGCGCGGTGCCGGCTGCGTCGCTTCTCCGTCCAGACGGGCGGAACTCGCCCGCCGGCCGGCCACTCTCATTGCATAGGCGGGCGCCGCGTCCGGCGCGCATCGTAACCGGGAGCGGCAGTGGCACCACGCAGCGCCATCGGGCAATCCGGCCCGGCCGGCACATCCGCACCGACGGCCCAGCCGGCACAGCGGCCCCATGTCCGCGAGGTGGCAGACCCTGCCGCGCCGCCGCCTCTTGCCCCCCACCGCCTGCCGGGCTGCGCGCATGCCGATCCGCTCACACCGGCCGACCGCTACCAGGAGCTCTTCGTCGCGGTGCAGACGGGCGGGATCTTCAGCGATAGCAAGACCTTCGTCGACGCCATGCCGCGCCAGCAGCCGGCTGCCATACTGGCGGCCTATCGCGCCCGTTCGGCGGAGCCCGGCTTTGACCTTGCCGCCTTCGTCCACGCGCACTTCGTGCTGCCGGCCGTGCCGGATAGCTGCTACAAGTCCGATCCGAAGCAGCCGCTGCGCGATCACATCGACGCTTTGTGGACGGTGCTGACCCGGCATCCCGCGGAGCACCCGCCGCAGGGTTCGCTGTTGCCACTGCCGCATGCGTACGTGGTGCCCGGCGGGCGCTTCGGCGAGCTTTACTACTGGGATTCGTATTTCACCATGCTCGGCCTCACGGCCAGCGGGCAGGCGGATCTGCTGCATTGCATGGCCGACAACTTCTCCTACCTGCTCGACACCTACGGCGTGATTCCCAACGGCACCCGCACTTACTACCTGAGTCGTTCACAGCCACCGGTGTTCGCGCTGATGGTGGAGCTGTTCGAGGACCACGGCGTGCGGCCCGAGCTGGCCTACCTGCCGCATTTGCGCAAGGAGTACGCGTTCTGGATGCGCGGCGCCGGGCACCTGGCGCCAGGGCAGGCGTGCCGGCGGGTGGTCAGGCTCGCCGACGGCAGCCTGCTGAACCGGTATTGGGACGAGCGGGATACGCCGCGCGAGGAAGCCTTTGTCGAAGACACCCGCACCGCCGCGGCATCCCCGCGGTCCGCGCCCGAGGTGTACCGCGACCTGCGCGCGGCGGCCGAATCGGGCTGGGATTTCAGTTCGCGCTGGCTGGAGCCCGGCGGCGGTCTGGAGAGCATCCGTACCACCGCGATCCTGCCGGTCGATCTCAATTGCCTGCTGTTCAAGCTGGAGAGCAAGCTCGCGGAACTAGCCGGGGTTGCCGGCGACGCCGACGCGCCGGCTTTCCGCCAGCGCGCGCATGCCCGGCGGCAAGCCATCGAGCGGCTGATGTGGCAGGAGGACGAGGGCGCGTGGTTCGATTTCGACTGGCAGCAGCATCGGCTGCGTACCAACCTCACGGCCGCCGCGGCAATGCCGCTTTATGTCGAGGCCGCCAGCGCTACGCAGGCAGCGCGCCTGGCCGGCACCTTCGCGGCGCGGCTGTTGGAGCCCGGCGGCATCGCCACCACCGAACGCGTCAGCGGCGAGCAATGGGACCAGCCCAATGGCTGGGCGCCGCTGCAGTGGCTGGCGATCGGCGGGTTCGCGCGCTACGGGCACCAGGCCCTTGCGCACGAAATTGCCCATCGCTGGCTGGCGACGGTCGCCAGCCTTTACCGGCGGGAATACAAGCTGGTGGAGAAGTACGCCCTGCATCCGGCCGAAGAAGGCGCGGTGGGCGGCGGGGGCGGGGAGTATCCATTGCAGGATGGCTTCGGCTGGACCAACGGCGTGGTGCGCAGGCTGTTGCGGCTGCATCCCACGCATGCGGCCTGCCATTGCCGCGCCGGCGTAAGGGCGTAGCCGGCCGGCGCGCCTCAGCGCCGGGCCATGCCGGCTGTTTGCAGCCAGTGGGCAACGGTGGCTGCCAGCCATGCCGGGTCATCGTGCGGCAGATCGTGGCCGGCCCATGGGTGGCGGCGGTGCGGCACGCTCCAGGCCGCCGCGAGGCGGGCCGAGCAGGCCGGATCGACGAGACGGTCCGTTTTCGACGATATGACGAGTGT
>NZ_JARJLM010000259.1 GCF_029335485.1 Cupriavidus basilensis | reverse complement strand
CCGCCGGCACAGGGCTATCTGAATTACGCCTCTATCCAGCCCGTGGACATGCCGGTGCCAGTCGAATCTGCGGCACAATACGTAGCGCAAGGTGCGCTTTTACGGGGAAACGCTCAAGAACCGAGCCGGGCGGAACCTTTCCTGCCCCTTATCCCTTCACTATCCTTAACGCGTTGTCACCTTCTCCTCGTACGCCACTCCCTTTACCCATCCGATGCAAGCTGACCTCACTTACCCGCAAAGCGATTTCCTGAACGCCGCACGCAAGGAGCGAAAGCGCGTCGAAGTCTACCTGGTGAATGGCATCAAGCTGATCGGTTCCATCGAGTCGTTCGACCAGTTTGTCGTGATGCTGAATGCACCCGGCGGCGTGCAGACCATTTACAAGCGAGCGATATCGACCATTCAACTGGCGACCGGCGCACGCCAGCCGGCCCCAGGAGTGCATCGGGAGTCTCGCCCGATCCGGGATAATGAGTCCAGGCTGCCCAATGAGCCCGCGGTAGCGCCCCAGCCCAGGATGGCGACCGAGCCCAGGATACCTGTGGTGGTCAAACGGAAACGCCGTTCCATCGCTACCGATGGTGGAGACGAGTAAATCCATCCGGCGCCGAACCAAAAGAAGCAAAGAGCCCGCCCGGCCATGCCGCGGCGGGCTTTTTCTTGTTCGCCAAATTGTGGGGGAAGCGTTGAGGGGGGAGCCCAGAGACGCAGCGGCCCGCACCGACGCGTTCTCCCACTTTGCTTGAAAAGTGACTCACGTTTTACATTTAGTGGTCTTGATGAATCACTGCTATGCTTTTCACTGCACCGTCCCGCAGCATGAGCGAGACATGTCATTGAATCCCATCCGAGGAGGTCCAGATGACAACTGCAGCAGCCTCTCAACGATTTCAGATCTTGGCGCTGTCGGGCGGGGGCTATCGTGGGCTGTATACGGCCAAATTGCTGGCTGACTTCGAGGACGAGATCGGTGCGCCCATCGCCACCCGGTTTGACCTTGTTACGGGCACTTCGATTGGTGGCATCCTGGCACTGGCCATTGCGATGGAGATTCCAGCGCAGCGCATCGTCGAACTTCTCGCTAACCGTGGTGGAGAGATTTTCAAGCGGCGCTGGTCGCTGGCAGGGATATGCCGCGCGCCATTTTCTTCAGTGCCGTTGCAGGCGCTACTCGGCGACGACAAGATATTCGGCGATCAGCTCCTCGGCTCATGCAAGCATCCGGTCATTATCCCGGTGATCAATTACTCGACCGGCAGGCCGCAGATCTTCAAGACCCCGCATCACCCGGATTTCAAGCGGGATCACAAATGCCGGCTGGTGGACGTGGCCATGGCGACAAGCGCAGCCCCCGCCTACTTTCCGCGCTATACGTTCAACAACAACCAGTATGTTGACGGTGGCCTCTATGCCAATGCGCCCGGCATGCTCGCGGTTCACGAAGCACAGGCATCCCTGGGGCAATCGACAGACCATATCCACGTGATGGCAGTCGGCACCATGTCCTCCAAGTTCACCGTCAACCCGCGCCGGAACCGGGAGGGCGGGACCTATGACTGGGGCGGCGTCAACCCGGCAAACATGCCAAAGAGGGTGTTTGGTTTGTCGATATCGGTACAAGAGGCACTTAGCGATTTCATGCTTGCGCATCTGCTTTCCAATCGCTATTTTCTGGTCGACGACGATCTTACCGATCAGCGTGCGCGCGCGGTTGCGCTGGATAGGGCCGATAGCGCGGCGAAGGAGGTATTGCTTGGCGCCGCCACGGAACGTTCCAAGATCTGCATCGGCAACGAAGATTGCCGATCCTTCCTGAGCCATAGGGCTGGCGCGCCAACGTTCTACTATGGCGCACACACCAATCAAGCAAGCTAAGCACCGCCAGGGGGCGTAAGCGGCTCCGCGCATGGCGGCGCGCATATTCGCATATGCGTGTAAAGTGCGCTGCGGTTACCCCGCCTGTGGGGCAGATTCCGCCGGTACGGCCGTTGGGGCCGGACGTGTGTCGATCGTGTTGATTCCTGGAGTGCGCTGATGCAAGAGAGAGGGGCTGGGCCGGCCCGCCAGATCCTGGTTCTCATTGGGCCAGGCAGCCAGGCTTCGGACGTGGTGTCCATTGCCGAGGTATTTTGTTCCGCCGCGCGCTATGCCAATCGCGCACCGGCATATTGGGTGGATCTGATCAGCGTGGATGAAGGGCCATGCCGCCTCAGTTCGGGCATTGTCGTGCAGCCCGGCAGCTGCCTGTCGGCATGGGATGGACCGGTCGATACCCTGTGGGTCGCAGGTTTCCCCGGCATGTCCCCCCTGGTTTCGGACGCGGCCGTACTGGACTGGCTTCGCCGGTTGGTACCGGATTGCCGGCGGGTCGCTGCCAGTTGCACGGCCAGTTTTGTGCTGGCCGAGGCGGGCTGCCTCGATGGGCGCCGCGCAACCACGCACTGGCAGATGGCGGATCAGTTCGCCGCGCGTTATCCCGCGGTCCGGCTTGACGCCGATGCGGTGTTTGTCGAGGACGGCCCGATGTGGACTTCGGCGGGCATGTCGGCCAGCGTGGATGCGGCGCTGGCGATGGTCGAAGCCGACTGCGGCCGCACGGCCGCCCTGCGTGTGGCCCACGACATGATCCTGTACGCCAGGCGCAGCGGCGGCCAGCCGCAGCTCAGCAGCCGCCTGGCAGCGCAGTTCGCCGAGATGCCGGCGATCCAGCAATTGCAGCTATGGATTTGCGACAACCTGCGCGAGGATCTGGCGGTGGAGCGGCTGGCGGAGCGCGTGCATATGAGTCCGCGCAATTTTGCCCGTGTGTTCCTGCGCGAAACCGGACACACGCCGGGGCTGTTCGTCGAGCGGGCGCGGGTGGAACTGGCGCGCGGGCTGCTCGACGAAAGAATGCCCCTGCAGGATGTGGCGAGCCAATGCGGGTTTCTCAATGCCAATGCGCTGCGCCGGGCTTTCGTCAGGCAGGTGGGATTGCCGCCAGGCGGCTATCGTCAGCGCAACGGCTAGCGAGAAACGGCTGGTACGACGGCTTGCCCCGCATAGCGCAGCCATTGCCCGTCGTCCGGAACCGCCACGCGCTCGCCCAGGCCGTGTTGCGCCAATACCTGGCGCATGCCCGGGCGCGTGAGGCGCGCCCAGGGGAGCGCCTCGAAATGTACGGCCACGATGCGGCTGCGCGGTGCGCGCCTGGCCACTTCGAGCACGTCCTGCTCGGTCATCGTTACGGCGGGTCCCTGCGCAAACTGCGCCGCGCCGGCGTTGACCACGATGACATCGGGCTGGTGCCGGTCCAGCGCCTGGTCGACTTCGTCGCAATGGACGGTGTCGCCAGCGATATACAGCGTGGGCTCGCCTTCCGCCCTCAATACGAAGCCCGAAACGCCGCCCATGATGGATTCGATATCGCCATGGCCGTGGCGGCCGCCGGTGCGCTCGATCTCGACGCCACGGTGGCGCAGGCCGTGCGCGACCGGCACGACGTGCAGGAAGCCCTGTGCTTCCAGCGTCGCGGCGTCGCCGGGCTGGCAAAAGACCGGCAGCGCGCGCGGCAGACTGGCGCGGGCAGCGGCATCCCAGTGGTCTTCGTGAGCGTGGGTCAGCAGCAGGCCGTCCAGGTCCGCGACGACGGCGGCCACCGTGACCGGCAACGGCGTTAGCGGGAAGCCTTGTGCGTGCCCGGCTTCGCGCATGTGGACCGCGCCGATGTATTCGGGAAGCGGGCCCAGGGCGGCCGTCCGGGCCAGCATCGGATCCACCAGCAGGGTCAGTCCGCCATAGCGCAGGCGTAGCGTAGCATTTCGGATGAGTTGCAGTTCCATCGGAGTCCTTTATCGGATCGGGGATCGGGTTACGATGGAAACCATGATGCAATGCCGGCGCGAAATGCAAAATGACAAGATTGCGTCAGTTGCTGCCAAGTGCCGGCGATCCCAATCCATCCAAGCCTATCCAAACGCTGCCGGATCATTTCCCCGATCTCATGCCGACGGACCACCGGCATGCGTGAAGCCGTGGAAACAATGCTGATCGCGGCCTCGCCCGCCAGCGGCAATGGCTCCGGGGCCCATCTTGCCGGCGAGCTGTTCTCGCAGGCGGTGGGCATGAAGATGACCCACGTGCCCTACAAGGGCGTCTCGCCGGCCTTGCCGGATCTCTTCTCGGGGCAGGTGGCGATCATCTTCGACTCGGTGCAGACCATGATGCCGCAGGTGAGGGCGGGCAAGCTCAAGGCATTGGCCATTACGAGCCCGGCGCGCTGGCCGGCGGCGCCCGAGGTGCCGACCATGGCGCAGGCCGGTTATCCGGCGGTGACGGCCAGCAGCTGGATCGGATTGCTGGCGCCGGCCAGGACGCCGAAGGACGTGGTGGGGAAGCTGTCTGGCGAGATGGATGCGGTGCTGCATCAGCCGGAGGTGAAGGCGAGGCTGATCGAATATGGGATTGATCCGGTCGGGGGATCGGCCGGGCAGTTCCAGTCGTTTATCCAGGAGGAAGCGGTGAGATGGGGGCCGTGGTCCGCAAAGGGGGAATCAAGGCCGAATAACGATACGGATAATCAAGCGGCGTGGCGCCAGCAGTCCGCCGGTGGCTGTTGGCGGCGGCAAGGCGCGCTTCCCTAGCGCCGACCGGCGTACCCGGCGCTGCGCGCGAGGGGCGGGCCTGAGCCCGGGACAGCGCCTAGCAGGTAGGTCCTCAGCTCATCGCGTTCAGTGAAGGTGGGCGCGGCCAGCCAGTAGACGAACTCGTCGCGCCAGTTCTCCCAGGCGTTCTCGTCGAAGTCGAATTCCTCGTCCAGCCGCCCGCCGTCGCGCAGGTAGGTGCCGACCACGCGGGTGCCGTCCCAATAAGCCACCGCCACGTCGGTCAGATCCGCCGTGGTCCCGGCCGGCAGATCGCGCAGCAACATAGCCAAGTGCGCCTTGAACGATGCGAATTCGTTTGAGGTCATCGCCTGCTCCGCTTCTGGGGACGAGTATGTTGAAAGGATGCACCCGATCCCATGGCGCGTCAATTTTCAGCCTGGTCCGGCACGTGCGACGCCTGCCGCCTGATCACGCGGCAAGGGGGATTCGGTTCATCCGAACGTACCCTGCGCCAGGTCTTTCTCGAAGGCGGTGGTCCATGCGGTGCCATGTCCGATCCGGTATTCCCTTTCCTTGAGCGTCGACCTGCGAACGACGGTGACATAGCCCTGGAGAGGATAGACCTCGTCCACGACATCCGTCGTGTCGGTTTCCTGCAGCAGGAAGTCGGCCTCGGCAAGCTGGTGGCGGTGCAGGATGGCGACGAAATCCGCCTTTTCGTCCGGTGCGATCACTGACATTTGGCGTCCCCCGATGTTGAACGCTTGACGTTTCCAAGATAGCACACGGGCCGGCGTCGCAGCGAGCGCGCGCGCGTTCAGGCGCGTGCCCGCAGCCGTCCTGCCGGGTATCTGCCAGCGCTGTGAAGCATGAAGCGCTCGCCCGGCCCTGAGGGAATCGAACGGACGCGAACCGTCCTGGCGGGCAGCGGCATCGCCCTGCTGCGCCGGATGCGGTACGCGCAGCCCTGGCACGGCTTGCCTGCCTGGCATCGCGGTTGACCTGCTCGACCTGCCTCCCACCTTCTATAGTCAACCATATGGACGAACACAGCGAGTCACCACCTTCACCACCTCCACCTCGTTCCTCACCTCAACCGAGTGGCCATGTCTGACGCTTCCTTCGTGCATGCTCACGCAGCCCATGGCGACTGGAAGGTGGCCCTGGCCGAGTGCCAGCGGCAGCTTGACGCGCAGACGGCGGCGCGCCAGGCAAAGCCAGGCGGGGCCGCGCCATTCACGCTCGGCTGGTGCTACCTGAGCGACTATTACGCGCCGGCGGCGGAGGCCATGCTCGCTGCGCTGCAGAAGCGCTGGCCGGGCGTGGCCTGGGTAGGTACGGCAGGCGTGGGCGTCTGCGCCAACGGCGTCGAGTTTATCGACGAGCCTGCCGTGGCGCTCATGTTGGCGGCATTGCCGCGCACCGCGTTCCGGCTGTTTTCCGGGCGCCAGCCGTTGCCTCCGGCATCCTCCAGCTTCGTGCCCCATACCGCGCTGGTGCATGCCGAAGGCAGCACGCCGGATGTCCAGGACCTGCTGCGCGAGCTGAGCATGCGTACTGCCACGGGCTACCTGTTTGGTGGCCTCTCGTCGGCGCGCGACCGCACGCTGCACATCGCCGATGGCGTTTTCTCCGGTGGCCTGTCGGGTGTGCTGTTCGGCCCCGAGATCGGATTGATCTCCCGCGTGACGCAAGGATGCCAGCCGATCGGGCCGGCGCGCGCCGTTACCCATGCCACGCATAACCTGCTGTTCGAACTGGACGGCGAGCCCGCGCTCGACTGCGTCTTGCGAGATCTCGGACTCGAACGCGATGTGCCCGACGAGACCTTGTCGCGTATGCTGTCCGCCACGCTGGTGGGCCTGAACACGAGCGCCGACGATGCGCCCGGGCTGCCTGGCAGCTTCGGCACGGATACCGTGGTGCGGCATCTGCTCGGCGTGGACGTGCAGCACCGGGTACTGGCGCTGGCGGACGTGGCCGAGCCCGGCATGCGGGTGGCCTTCTGCAGGCGCAATCCCGCGGCGGCGCGGGTGGACCTGGTGCGCATCGCCACCGAGATCCGCGCCGAACTCGAGAGCGGTGTGGCTGGCCAGGCTTTGGGCGCGCTCTATATCAGTTGCTCGGGCCGGGGCGGACCGCACTTCGGCGCGCCGCATGCAGAGCTGCAAACGGTGCGCAATGCGCTGGGCGATGTGCCGCTGGCGGGATTCTTCGCCGGCGGCGAGATCGCAAGGGATCACCTTTATGGCTACACCGGGGTGTTGACGGTCTTCACGGAGCGCTGAGCAGGCATGCGCGCGCTGTTCGAACCACGGCTCGTCAATGACGCCTTCGGCGACCCGGGCCTGTTCGTGGACTTTCGCGACGAGCGGCGAGCGCTGCTGTTCGACCTTGGCGACATCACCGGGCTGATGCCGGGCCAGCTGATGCGTCTGTCCCATGTGTTCGTCAGCCACACGCATATGGACCATTTTTCGGGCTTCGACCATTTGCTGCGGGTGCTGCTCGGGCGCAAGGCCGGCATCGTGCTGTACGGCGGGCCCGGGTTCCTGGCGCAGGTCGAGCACAAGCTGCGCGCCTACACCTGGAACGTGGTCCATCGCTATGCGGTCGAGCTGGTCATCGAGGCGCGTGAACTGCGGCTGCAAGGACAGACGCAGTGCGCGCGTTTTTCCAGCCGCCGCCGCTTTGCGCGCGAGCCTGCGCCGCCCATCGCCCGTACCAGCGATGTGGCGCACGACGAGACCACCTTCCGCGTACGCGCCCGCTTCGTCGATCACGAGACGCCTTGCGTGGCCTATCTGATCGAGGAGAAGGCTCGCCTCGGCGTCGACAAGGACCGGCTGGCGGCGCTGGGGCTGACCACTGGCGCCTGGCTGCGAGAGCTGAAGCACGCGGTACTGAACGGCGCCGCGGACGACTCGCCGATCCTGGTGCGGTGGCGCGACCGGGGTGGCGAGCACGCCCTGACCCGGCAAGTCGGCGAGCTGAGCCATCTCGTCCTCGACGCCATACCTGGCCAGCGCATCGGCTACGTGACCGACTTGCGCTATACGGACGCGAACGTGCAGACCCTGGCCGAACTGATGCAGGGCGTGGACCTGCTGTTCATCGAGAGCGTCTTCCTGGACGAGGATAAGGCGCACGGCGTGCGCAAGAACCACCTGACGGCGGCTCAGGCCGGCCTGATCGCGCGCCGCCTCGGCGCGCGGGCGGTCGTGCCTTTTCACTTCTCGCCGCGCTACCAGGGGCGGTCGGCCGCATTGATCGCCGAGGTGCAGGCGGCATGGTCCGGCGCGCCGGGCACGGTACAGGGATAGCGATGCGCTGATGCGCTACCAGGGAATCGGCTGGCGATCGCGGAAGAAGCCGCCGCTGGGTCCGTCTTCCGGCAACGTCGCCAGCCAGACCACGGTGTCGATGCCCTGCTCGGGCGAACGCGGCGCATCGGGGCCGCCGAGGCCGGTGCGGCACCAGCCAGGGCATACCGCGTTGACCTTGACGCCGCTGGCGGCCAGCTCGGCGGCCAGGATGCGGGTGACGGCATTCAGCGCCGTTTTCGAGATACGGTAAGCCGGCACACCGCTGGCCATCTCCGCAAGTTGCCCCATGCCCGAGGACAGGTTGACCACCCGGCCGGCGTGGCTGGCGCGCAGCAGCGGCGCCAGCGCCTGCGTGACCCGCAGCGCGCCGAAGAGATTCGTCTCCAGGGTGCGGCGCAAGGTATCGAGCGGCAGCGTCAACAGGCTGGTGCTGTAGCGGTCTAGCGAGACGCCGGCGTTGTTGATGAGCACGTCCACGCGGCCGAAGCGTTCGGCGAGCCACTCGCCAAGGGCGGCTACCGAATGATCGTCCGTGACGTCGAGCGGGTGGCAGGCGATCGGGCAGCCGGCCAGATCGGGTTCGAGCCGCAACGCTTCGAGATCCTGCGCCTGGCGTGCCGTGGCGACGACCAGGTGGCCTTCCACCGCAGCCAGGTGGCGCGCGGCAGCGCGGCCGAGACCGCGGCTCGCGCCGGTGATGACGGTGACGGGCTGGCTGGCCATGCCGGACGCTAGACACTAGCAGGTGAGATGCAGGATCGCATTGGCATGGCGAGGGTGTGCTTCCAGCTTCGCGATGGCTTCGGCGGTCGGCAGGATGACCAGTTCGACGTGGCGATGCCTGGCCTCTCGCCTCACGTCTTCCATGACAGGCAGCGCCCCGGTGCCGGTGCCGATCACCAGCCGGCTGCAATTCCAGGGTATGTCTTCCATGACCGATAGCGGTGTATGTCCATAGGCGTCGCGGAACTGCCTGGATGGCCTCTTCTTGCGTTTGCGGACCTGCCCGCGATCGATGACGACATCGTACCGGTAAGTCACCCCATCAATACACAGGGTCCCAAAGGAAAATGCTTCGAAGCGCATACTTGGCTCCACCAGAACGCTGGCGGCGGCCGGGCAAACCGGCGGCGTCGTCAGCTTCGTAAAACGCGCCCTTCATTTCGCCTGCCCGCCTTGTGCCTGGCACCAGGGCCGTGGATCTTCGCTGCCGGCTTCGCCGGATACGATGCGAGCCGGAACCTGCCATGATGCGGCACGGCCCTGGCCCGATGATGATGAAGCGGCCTTCCCGGGTAGTACGCAGCCTGCAGCAGGGCGGCCGATGGCGCAGGTTCGCCTTGCAGCCAACTCCGGATCGAAACCAGATCGGCCATGCGCCGGCGGTGAGACGTGGCGCCCATCAGCACAATGATCACCGGACTGTTCTGCACGTTCACCTCCAGCGCGATGCAGTAGCCGGCTTCGTTGATAAAGCCGGTTTTCGACAGCAGGACGTCCCAGCCGGGCCGGCCAAGTACCGGCGAGCTATTGTGGTAGTGCAGCATCCGTCCGTTCACCTCCACCCCGTATCCCGAAAGCGTGGTGAATTCGTGGATCAGCGGATAGCGCGACGCCGCTTCGGCCATGCGTGCGACATCGCGCGCGGTGGAGATATTTTGCGGCGACAGCCCGGTGGCGTCTTCAAAGTGGGTGCCCGTCATGCCCAGCGCGCTGGCCTTCCCGTTCATCGTCACGACAAAGGCAGAGTGGCCGCCTGCCATGCCGCGCGACAGCGCCGAGGCCGAGCGGTTCTCCGACGACATCAGAGCCAGGCGCAGCATCTCCATGCGCGCCAGGGTCGTGCCGACCGGGATGCGGGACGACGAGTGCTTGAGCCGGTCGATGTCGCCGGCGTCGACGGTGAGCGCTTCGTCCAGTGCCGGATGCTGGTCCAGTACCACCATCGAGGTCATCAGCTTGGTCAGCGAGGCCAGCGGCGCGGGTTCGTCCGGATTCTTCTCCAGCAATGCCTGGCCATGCGCCACGTCGTACACGACCGCGCTGCGCGAATACAGGAATGGCGCCTGCGCGCCCGCATTCAGCGACGCGATGCCAAGGAGCAGGCAGGCGGCGAACGCTCTTGTTTTCTCCAGCCATTGGGGCAGCAGGCGGACAGCCGGATTCCGGCAGCGCGGAAAAGCGGAGAAAGCCATCCCTGGTTCCCGGGGCAGGCCAGTTGAAGCCATGAATCACCACCGCTTCGCTGCAGCACGAGGACAGGCCCGGCACGCGCAGGGCCTACGCCTCTATATTATTGGAGACCCGGCCGTGAATACAGTGCGGAATCGAACGATATGGCGTGGCGCCCGGATTTCCAGAACGGCATGCTCGTGGACTGTCCATGCGGATATCGGCGCGGATGCCGATGACGTCGCGGGCGTGCTTCCTGTGACTATCGCGATCCATCGGACGGGCACTGCCGGCCGCCTTGCAAGGGCCGCCGCGCTCCGGAGAAAAGAGGACTAAACTGGTTCTAGTTGGCAATCGCGCAATCGCGCAATCGCGGGTACGGGTGGAGGCGATGCTCAGACTAAGCAAACTGACCGACTATGGCACGGTGATCATGACGCACATGGCGCGCGATCCGGGCCGGATCCATAGTGCCGCCGAAATCGCCGCCGAGATCGGTGTGGCGGTGCCGACCGCGAGCAAGATCCTGAAGATGCTCGCCCGGCAGGACCTGTTGCATTCGCTGCGCGGTGCGAAGGGCGGCTACCTGCTGGCGCGGGCGCCGCGGGATATCTCGATCGCCCAGGTCATCGATGCCATGGAAGGCCCTGCCGGCCTGACCGAATGCAGCATCGCAGCCGGCCTATGCGCACAGGAAGATTCCTGCGCCATCCGCGCCAACTGGCAGCGCATCAGCCTGGCCATCTTTCATGCCCTGGATGGCGTGACGCTGGCGGACATGACGCAACCGACATGCCACCCGGTGGACATCGGCATGCTGCACGCCTGGAAGGCGGCCGGGCGCAAGCAGGCATTCGAGTGACACACGGCAACCAAAAGGCAGACCATGGCAACCCCGGCGCACACGCTCGACACACTGATCGGCCAAGGCTATCGGCATGGCTTCTACACGCCCGTGGCAACGGACACGGTGCCGTGCGGCCTGAGCGAGGACGTGATCCGCATGATCTCGGCCATAAAAGGCGAGCCGGAATTCATGCTGGAGTGGCGCCTCAAAGCCTATCGTCACTGGCTGACGATGTCCGAACCGCACTGGGCGACGGTCAGGCACCCGCCCATCGACTACCAGGCGATCGCCTATTACTCCGCGCCGCGCTCCCGGAAGGCCGGTCCCATGACGCTGGAGGAGGTCGATCCGGAGTTGCTGCGCACCTACGAGAAACTGGGCGTGCCCCTGCAGGAACGCGAGCTGCTTGCGGGCGTTGCCGTGGACGCTGTGTTCGACAGTGTGTCGGTGGCGACCACCTTCAAGCGCAAGCTGGGTGAGCTTGGCATCGTTTTCTGCTCTTTCTCGGAGGCGGTGCGGGAGCACCCCGGGCTGGTGCAGCAATACCTCGGCTCGGTCGTACCCTACACCGACAACTACTTCGCCACGCTCAACTCGGCGGTGTTCAGCGATGGCTCTTTCTGCTACATCCCGCCCGGCGTACGCTGCCCGATGGAGTTGTCCACGTACTTTCGCATCAATGCCCAGAAGACAGGGCAGTTCGAGCGTACCCTGATCATTGCTGACGAGGGCGCTTACGTCAGCTATCTGGAAGGCTGCACCGCGCCGATGCGCGATGAGAACCAGCTGCATGCCGCGGTGGTGGAACTGATCGCGCTGGAAGACGCGCAGATCCGCTATGCGACGGTGCAGAACTGGTATCCGGGCGACAAGGAAGGCAAGGGCGGCATCTATAACTTCGTGACCAAGCGCGGCGACTGCCGCGGCGCCCGCTCGAAGATCTCGTGGACCCAGGTGGAGACCGGCTCGGCTATTACCTGGAAGTATCCGAGCGTGATCCTGCGGGGCGACGACTCGGTCGGGGAGTTCTATTCGGTGGCGCTGACCAACCACTACCAGCAGGCCGATACCGGCACCAAGATGACCCACCTCGGCAGGAACACCAGGAGCACGATACTTTCCAAGGGTATCTCGGCCGGCCACGGCAGCAACGCTTACCGCGGGCTGGTGAAGATGGCAAGGAGCGCGATCGGCGCACGCAACTACTCGCAGTGCGATTCGCTGCTGCTGGGCGACAAATGCGCGGCTCATACCTTTCCCTATATCGAAGTGAAGAATCCCACGGCCCGCGTCGAGCACGAGGCCTCCACCTCGCGCATCGGCGAGGACCAGCTGTTCTATTGCCAAAGCCGCGGCATCGGCCCCGAGGATGCGGTATCGATGATCGTGAACGGCTTTTGCAAGGAAGTGTTCAAGGAGCTGCCGATGGAATTCGCGGTGGAAGCACAGAAGCTGCTGGGCGTCAGCCTGGAGGGCAGCATCGGCTGAGGGGAGCGGGCAAGGCGCCCCGCCGCAGCCGCATCGGAGCATAGACACGGCCATGCTTGAAATCCGCAACCTGCACGTCAGCGTCGACGACAAGCCTATCCTGCGCGGCATCGACCTTGCCGTGAAGGAAGGAGAGGTGCATGCCATCATGGGTCCCAACGGCTCCGGCAAGAGTACCCTTGCCCATGTGCTGGCCGGACGGGACCGCTATGTCGTGAGTGCGGGCGAAGTCCTCTACGACGGCGCGAACCTGCTGGGCATGCCGCCCGAAGAGCGCGCGCGCGCTGGCATTTTCCTGGCCTTCCAGTATCCGGTGGAGATCCCCGGCGTCTCGAACATCTATCTGCTCAAGGCCGCACTCAACGCTGTGCGCAAGCACCGCGGCGAGCCGGAGCTGGACGCCATGGATTTTCTCGCGCTGGTCAAGGACAAGCTCAGGCTCATGGAAATGGACCCGGGCCTGCTTTACCGCTCGGTGAACGAGGGCTTCTCCGGCGGCGAAAAGAAACGCAACGAGATCCTCCAGATGGCGGTGCTGGAGCCCAGGCTCGCCATTCTCGACGAGACCGACTCCGGCCTCGACATCGACGCGCTCAGGATCGTCGCCAGCGGCATCGGCGCCATGCGCGGCCCGCAACGCGCCATCGTGCTGGTTACCCATTACCAGCGGCTGCTCAACTACATCGTGCCGGACCGCGTCCATGTGCTAGCGCAGGGCCGTATTGCCAGGTCCGGCGGGCCCGAGCTGGCGCTCGAACTGGAGCGCCATGGCTATGGGGGGGCAGAGACACAGGCCTTCGCCGCCACGGAGTCGCAGGCATGAGTACAAGCGGCGTGGAACACTATATGGCCGAATTTGCCCGCGTCGCGGCCGCCTTGCCCGGCCGGCGATTGCCCTGGCTTGCACGCGCGCGCCAGCAGGCGCTGCAACACTTCGCGCAAACCGGGTTTCCGACGCTGCGCCACGAGGACTGGAAATACACCAGCGTGGCCGCCATCGAGCGCAGCCGTTTTACCGTGCAGCCGGGGCAGTCCGGCAAGCCGGACACCGCCCTGGCCGCGCGGATCGCGTCGCTTGCCTTGCCCGACGCGCATCTGATGGTATTCGTCGACGGCCGCTACCAGCCGCAATGGTCGCGCATCGGCGCGCTGCCGGCCGGAGTGGAACTGGTCAGCCTCGCCGCCGTGCTGGAGTGCGCGCCGGAGCGCGTGGAAGCGCTGCTTTGCGGCAGCGCCGGCGGCTACCCGTCCGGTTTCGCCGCCTTGAACGCGGCCTTCATGGCCGACGGCGCCTGTATCCGCCTGGCGGCGGGCGCTGCTCCCGAGCGGCCGATCCACCTGCTGTTTCTCGCCACGGAGCCGGAACTGGCCATTCATACGCGCAATTTCGTGACGGCGGAAGCGGGGAGCCAAGTCTGCATCGTGGAGCATCACGTGGGCATGGACGGCCTTGGCTACCTGACCAACAGCATCACCGACATCGCGGCCGCGCGCGATGCGCAGGTCGAACACCACAAGCTGCAGCAGGAGAGCCTCAAGGCGTTCCACGTCGCCGGCGTGAACGTGGACCAGCGGCACGGCAGCCGCTTCACCTCCAGTGCCTTCGCCCTGGGCGGCGGGCTGGCGCGGGTCGATATCCAGGTCGGGCTGAATGCCGCGCGCGCCGACTGCTCGCTCGACGGGCTGTACATGACCGGCGGCCGGCAGCATATCGACCACCACACCCGCATCGACCATGCCAGCCCGGACGGAAAAAGCCGCGAGTTCTACAAGGGCGTGCTGGGAGGCGCCTCGCGCGCTGTCTTCAACGGCAAGGTGGTGGTGCATGCCGATGCCCAGCACACCGATGCGCACCAGTCCAACCGCAATCTGCTGCTGTCCGCGGATGCCGAGATCGATACCAAGCCGCAGCTGGAGATCTATGCCGACGACGTCAAATGCAGCCACGGCGCCACTGTGGGCCAGCTCGATCCCGAGCAGATCTACTACCTGCGTTCGCGCGGGGTGGACGATGCCTCGGCCCGGGCGCTGCTGACCTTCGCCTTCGCCGGGGAGATGGTCAAGCGGCTCGGCCTGGCTTCCTTGCAGGCGAGGCTGGAGACACTTTTGCGCGGGCACCTGCCTGCGCCGGTGAGGGCGCTGCCATGAACACGGCCGCCGACGAACGCAGCGCTTTGGGACGCGTGGTCCCGGCCGCCGGCCTGGACGTCATGCGGCTGCGGCAGGATTTCCCGATCCTCCGGCAGACGGTCAACGGCAAGCCGCTGGTCTACCTGGACAACGCCGCCACCAGCCAGAAGCCACAAAGCGTGATCGACTGCGAAGCGCATTACTATGCGGCGCTCAATGCCAATATCCACCGCGGCGTCCATACCCTGAGCCAGCGCGCGACCGATGCCTACGAGGCGGCGCGCGACGCCGTGCAAGGCCTGATCAACGCCGCCCGCCGCGAGGAGATCGTGTTCGTGCGCGGCACCACCGAGGCGATCAACCTGGTGGCGGCGAGTTACGGGCAGCGCCTGCGGCCCGGCGACGAGATCCTGGTCACCGCCATGGAGCATCACTCCAACATCGTCCCGTGGCAGCTGGCATGCGAGCGCACGGGCGCCAGCCTGCGGGTGGCGCCGATCAACGACGCAGGCGAGCTGCTGCTGGAAGAATTCGAACGCCTGCTTGGCCCCCGGACCAGGCTGGTCGCGCTGACGCATCTCTCCAACGCGCTCGGCACGGTCAACCCGGTGCGGCAACTCGTCGAGCTGGCGCATGCCAGGGGCATTCCGGTGCTGGTCGACGGCGCCCAGGCCGTGCCGCACTTCCAGGTGGATGTGCAGGCGCTCGATTGCGATTTCTATGCCTTCTCGGGACACAAGCTCTACGGCCCCACCGGCGTCGGCGTGCTCTACGGCAAGGCCGCGCTGCTCGATGCCATGCCGCCTTACCAGGGCGGGGGCGACATGATCCGCGAGGTCACCTTCCGCAAGACCACCTACAACGCGCTGCCCTTCAAATTCGAGGCCGGCACGCCCAATATCGCCGGCGTGATCGGCCTGGGCGCCGCGATCGGCTATGTGAGCGCGGCCGGCCTGGCCGCCATCGCGGCCCACGAACACGCGCTGCTGGCGTACGCCACCAGGCAGGCTGCGCAGATTGCCGGCTTGCGCATCATCGGGACGGCCGCGGACAAGGCGAGCATCCTCTCCTTCGTCCTGGATGGCGTGCATCCCCATGATGCCGGCACCATCCTCGACCTGGAAGGCGTGGCGGTGCGCGCGGGCCACCATTGCGCCATGCCCGTGATGGCGCGGTTCGGCGTGCCCGCCACGCTGCGCGCGTCCTTCGCGCTATACAACACGCGAGAAGAAGTGGATGCGCTGTTCGGTGCGGTGCGCAAGGCGCAGGAGGTATTTGCCTGATGTCCGATCTGCTCGATCTCTACCGGGAAGTCGTCGTCGACCACAGCCGCTCGCCGCGCAATCGCGGGCGGCTGGCGGGAGCGAACCGCAGGGCCGAGGGGTTCAACCCGCTGTGCGGCGACCGGCTGACGCTGTACCTGAAAGTCAGCCATGGCGTGATCGAGGATGCCAGCTTTGACGGCGCCGGCTGTGCCATCTCCACCGCCTCGGCATCGCTGATGACCGAGGCGCTGAAGGGGAAGAGCGAAGCGCAGGCGCAAGCGCTGTTCTCCAGCTTTCATGCCTTGGTGACCGGATCGGCCCCGGCCGGCGTGCCGCTGGGCAAACTGGAGGTGCTGGGCGGCGTACGCGAGTTTCCGGCGCGTGTGAAGTGCGCAACGCTGGCCTGGCATACCATGCAGGCCGCCTTGCACGGCAGCGCCGAGCCGGTTTCAACGGAGTGAAGCGATGAGCATGATCGATTGGCTGCGCAAGGCCGAGGCGCATGAAGACAGGCCCGAGCCGGACCTGGACACGCTGGAGGGGCGGGTGATAGAGGCGCTGCGTACCGTTTATGACCCCGAAATACCGGTCAATATCTACGACCTGGGCCTGGTCTACAGCCTGTCCGTGGACGAAGCCGCCGGCAAGGTCGGCATCCGCATGACGCTGACTGCGCCAGGTTGCCCGGTGGCGCAGGCCTTCCCCGGCGTGGTGGAGGGCGCTGTGATGGAAGTCAGCGGCGTTGACGAAGCCGAGGTCGAGCTGGTGTGGGATCCGCCCTGGTCACGAGAGCGGATGAGCGAGGCAGCGCGGCTGGCGCTCGGGTTGTTGTGAGATGAGCGATTGGGTCGACGTTGCGCCGGCTGACGCGTTTGCGCCCGGGACCAGCCGTACCGTCGATGTCGACGGGGTGCAGGTCGCGGTTTTCAATGTGGGCGGCAGCTATCGTGCCGTCGAGGACATGTGTTCCCACGAAGCGGAGCCGCTTTGCGGCGGCGACGTGGAAGGCGAGGAAGTCGTCTGTCCGCGTCACGGCGCGCATTTCTCGCTCATCACCGGCGAGGCGCTGTCTCCGCCGGCCTGCGAACCGGTGGCGATTTTCCCGGTCCGGGTCGAGGGCGGCAAGGTGCAGGTGAGGGACGATCGCTGGGATTAGCCCGCGCCATGCATTTCCCCGATTCCGATTCCGATGCCTATTCCGATGGATACCCCCTGCGTTCCCGGCAACGGACTATCGTCTCGGGCACCAACCCATCCGCGGAGGCTTGTCATGTCGCGCACGCTGATCGTCCTTGGCCTGATCCTGGTGGCGGGCGGACTCCTCTGGCCATGGCTATCCAGGCTCGGACTCGGTCACTTGCCCGGGGATATCGTGATTCATCGTCAGCACCTTCACCTGTACTTTCCGATCACATCGTCGCTGCTCGTTAGCGCGGTGGCATCGTTGATCGTCTGGCTGATCGGCCGGTGATGCGGGCGGCTGGCCCGTCGCCGGGACGCGGGCCGCGGCGTTGCCTGGGCTTTGTCCCGGCGCCGCTCCGGCATATATTGAAAGTCCGCCCAGCGCGATCTTCCGGATGTCCCATATGCTGTACAAGTTCATCGAGTACCAGCGCTCGCTGCTCGCGCCGTGGTCCGCCTGGGCGGCGCAGGCCACGCACGCCTTTGCCGATCCCGGCAGTCCCTTTGCCCATGTTCCCGGGGCGTCCTGCCTTGCCGCGGGCTATGACTGGCTTCACCGGCTAGGCAAGACCTATGGCAAGCCTGCCTTCGGCGTCGCCGCCGTTGACCCCGTGGGCCGCATCGTGCCGGTGGACGAGCAGGTGGTGCTGGAGGGGCCATTCTGTCGTCTGCTGCGATTCGCGCACGGTCCGGCCACCGCGCCCGGGCCGAGGCCGGCGGTGCTGGTGTGCGCGCCGCTGGCGGGCCATCATGCCGTGCTGTTGCGTGAAGTGGTGGAAAGCCTGCTGCCCGCGCATGAGGTCTATGTGACGGATTGGAGCGACGCGCGCTATGTGCCCCTGGCCGAGGGGGCATTCCACCTGGACGACTATGTCGGTCTGATACAGTCGTTTATCCGCCATATCGGCGGCCAACGCCTGCATGTGCTCGCCGTCTGCCAGGCCACCGTGCCGGTATTGGCGGCGGTTTCGCTGCTCGCCAGCGCCGGCGAGCCGACGCCGAGAAGCCTGGTCCTGATGGGCGGTCCGATCGACGCCCGCCGCAACCCGACCGCGGTCGACCGCCTGGCGGCCCGCCATCCGCTGGCGTGGTTTCAGTCCAACCTGATCTACGCGGTGCCGGACCACTATCCCGGCGCGGGCCGCAGGGTGTACCCGAGCTTCCTGCAGCATGCCGGCCTGATGATGGCGCATCCGGCCCGCATCGTGGGTTCGCAGTGGGACTATTATCTCGATCTGCTGCAGGGCGACGCCGAGCGCGCGCCGGTACATCGGCGCGCCTGCGACGAGTACAACGCGGTGCTCGACATGGCGGCCGAGTTTTACCTGGACACCATCCGCGTCGTGTTCCACCAGTTTCGGCTGGCGCGCGGCAACTGGAGCGTGCAGGGGCAGGCTGTGCGGCCACAGGACATCCGCGACACGGCGCTGCTCACCGTGGAGGGAGAACTGGACGACATCTCCGGCCGCGGGCAGACCCAGGCGGCGCACGACCTGTGCCGCGGCATCGCCGCGCGCCGCAAGCGCCACGTCACGGTTCGCCAGTGCGGCCACTATGATCTGTTTTCCGGGCCATTGTGGCGAAGCGTGGTTTATCCCGCCGTGCGCGACCTGTTCCGGCAGTATGCCTGAGGGCGCATGGCATGCATGGACCGGCACGCTCGCTGCGAGCGGCCGGCAGCCCATGCGGTGTAGCGCTTGCGCCACCTGTATAAATGCCTCGAGCCTGTCGCCGATCACTATACTGACCTAGATGCTCCCAGCCGGGAGTAGCTGGGGATGCAGCCACGATCATGCCGGACTTCCCGCGACTCGCATCCGCTCACCTTATGGAGGTTGAATATGTCGATTCGCATCGGTGACGAGGCGCCTGATTTCACTGCCGACACCACGGAGGGGAAGATTCGTTTTCACGAGTGGATCGGGGACCAATGGGCGATCCTGTTTTCCCATCCCAAGGATTTCACCCCGGTCTGCACCACCGAACTGGGCTATATGGCTGGGCTCAAGCCGGAATTCGACCGGCGCAGCACCAAGATCATCGGACTCAGCGTGGACCCGGTAAGCGACCACCAGGCCTGGGTCAAGGACATCGAGGAAACGCAGGGCCACGCCATCAACTATCCGATGATCGGTGACGTCGACCTCACGGTCGCGAAGCTCTATGACATGATCCATCCGAACGCGAGTGGCGGGCCGCGCACTGCCGTGGACAATGCCACGGTGCGCTCCGTGTTCCTCATCGGGCCGGACAAGAAGGTCAAGGCGATGCTGGTCTATCCGATGAGCGCCGGCCGTAATTTCGACGAGGTGCTGCGCCTGCTGGATTCGCTGCAACTGAACGCGAAGCACACGGTAGCCACGCCGGTGAACTGGAAGCCGGGCGAAGACGTGATCATCCCCACCTCGGTATCCGACGAAGACGCCAGGAAGAAGTATCCGCAGGGCTTCAAGACCCTCAAGCCATACCTGCGGGTGGTATCGCAGCCGAAGTAAGGCGCGGACCGAACGCCGGGGAGGGCGGCG
>NZ_JARJLM010000258.1 GCF_029335485.1 Cupriavidus basilensis | reverse complement strand
CTGGCCGGCAAGGCGGCGCCGGCAAGGACAACGGATACCGCCATGGCGGCGGCCCCGGCAAGGGCAAGGCGGATATGACGGTGCATCGCGAAGCTCCTCCACTGGCGCTGGCGGGATGCGGCGATATCCGGTTGCCGGCAGGCCGTATCCACCAACTCATGCTAGTGCTTTTTAGTGCGTTCGGTGCGTTCGATGCCTTCAGTGCTTCGCCGCAGCCGGCTACCGCGTCAGTTCCCTGAAGCCCTGCAGCAGGCGATCGATATCCTCCGGCTGGATATGGCCCATCGTGGAGATACGGAACAGCGCCGCCGACAGCCCGCCCTGCCCCGCATAGATGACAAAGCCGCGCGCCTTGAGGCCGTCGTGCAGCTGCGGATACGACAGGCCGGCCGGCAAGCGGTAGGCACGCAATACCACCGAGGACTGCTCCGCCGGCCACAGGCCCGGCATGCCCAGGGTTTCCAGCCCCGCGCGCGCGCGTTCGGCAAGCGCGGCGTAGCGCGCATGGCGCGCGCGCCAGCCGCCTTCGTCCGCGAGTTCGCGCAGCGCCTCCACCAACGCATAATAAGCATGCACCGACGGCGTGAACGGCGTATTGCGCTGATCCTGCAGCCGCGCCAGGCGTCCGAGATCGAGGTAGTAGGTCCGGCTGGCGGCCTGCGTCAGCGCGCTGCGCCGCACAATGACGAAGGCAGCGCCCGGCACGCCGTGCAGGCACTTGTTGGCCGTGGCGGCGACCGCCGCGATGCTGCCGCTGAAGTCGATCGCCTCGGCGCCGAAGCTGCTCACGCCATCGACCAGCAGGCGCACATTGCGCGCCCGGCAGAGTGCGTCGAGCGCCGGCAGGTCGTTCAGGCGGCCCGTGGTGGTCTCATGATGGATCACCGCCACATGCGTGATGGCGCGGTCCGCGTCCAGGGCGGCGGCGATCCTGTCGAGATCCGGCGCCTGCATCCAGTCGTGCGCCACCACCGCATGGTCGATGCGGTACTGCGTGGCGATCTGCGTAATGCGTTCGCCATACACGCCGTTCTGCACGATCAGCAGCTTGCCCTGCCCGGGCACCAGCGCGGCGATCATGCTTTCCACCGCGGCCGTGCCGGAGCCGGTCATCAGCACCGCGGCCCACTCGGCGGGATCCAGCCGGTAGATGTCCAGCAAGCGCGCGCGGGCTTCGTCCTGCAGGTCGAAGAACTCGCTTTCGCGGTGGCACAGGTCGGGCTGCAGCAGGCTCTGGCGCACGCGCTCCGACAACGTGACCGGGCCTGGATTGAGTAGCAGCATTACTGGTCTCCTTGATCTGCGCCGATGTGGCGCGCCAGGCGCGTCTTCACATCGACGGGGGTGATGGTCGGGCGCGGCAGGCCGTCCGGCGTGCCCGCGCTGATCGTCAGCGCCACCAGGCGCGGGCCGGCGGCGGGCTGCCGCGCCGCAGCGGCAAGCGCCTGGTCCAGGAGCGCGAGATGATCGCCTTCGCTGGCCGACGCATAGCCGCAAGCCGCGGCCACGCCGGCGAACGAGACATTGTGCGATACCGTGGCCTGTCCGCCCGTGGAATCATGGGCGCCGTTATCCAGCAGCACATGGGTGAGGTTGGACGGCCCATAGGCGCCCAGCGTGGCGAACACGCCCATGCGCATCAGCGCCGCGCCGTCGCCGTCCACGGCCACCACGTCCAGGTCCGGACGCGCCAGCGCCAGGCCCAGCGCGAAGGGCGTGAGGCAGCCCATCGAGCCAACCATGTACAACTGGTTGGCGCGGTCATCGAGCGCGTAAAGCTCGCGCCCGCAGAAACCGGTCGATGCCAGCACCACGGCCTTGTCCATCGGCGTATGCGCGATCACGCGCTGCAGTGCCTCGCGGCGCGTGGGCAGGCGCTCCTGTGCGCCGCCCTGGTCCGCCGCAAGAGACACCAGCGGCGTGCATCCGGGGCGCGGCGCGGGCCGTTCCTGCTGCTTCAGTTCATAGGGCGCAACGCTGCCTTTCTGCATCACCAGCGCGTACGGGCGGCCGGTGGCGTCCATATGCGCCACCGCGCGATCCAGTGCCGGGCCAACCTCGGCCGCATCGGTGGGGAAGGTCTCCCACGGGATCTCCATGGTGTCGAGCATGGTCGGCGTGACCGGCCCCATCAGCGCATGCTGCGGTTCGTCGGCAACGCCAGGCTGGCCGCGCCACGTGACGATCAGCAACTGCGGCAGGCGGAAGGTCCAGGTGAGCGAGGTCAGCGGGCTTACCGCATTGCCCAGGCCGGAGTTCTGCATCATGGTGACGCCGCGGCGTCCGCCCTGCGCGCCCAGCGTCACGCCGGCGATCAGCGCCACCGCATCGCCCTCGTTCGCCGCCGACACGTAATGCAGCGACGGATCCTGCAGCACGTAATTGATGAACGGCGTCAGGTACGAGCACGGCACCCCGGCATACCAGTCGAAACCGCGCGCGCGCGCGGCTTCGACAAACTGTGCCGCTTCGATCATCGGGCCTCCTCTCCATCGGTGGTGCCGAGCGCGAACGGCGTTTGCGCGTGGGCGAAATCACCTGCGCGGCGGAAGTCTTCCAGGTCGTTCACGCCGCGCCAGTGGCCGTGCACGTATTTCACCTCGATCTCTTCGCCGGCCTCGACCAGCGCGTTGAGCAGCGCCGGCATGTCCAGCGTATCGAAATCGTCGCGCCCGCGCAGTTCGCCGATCAGCGCCTGCAGACGCTCGCGCCCGGTGCCACGCACGCTCAGCAGCCCGATCCAGCGGCCGTGCGGTGCCTGCGCGCGGCCTGCGTCCGGCTCCTCGCCCTTGCTGGCAACATGGCGCAGCAGGACCTTCTGGCCGAACAGGTCGCGGTCGTCGGGCGCCGAGCAATAGGCGAAATCGCGCACGCTCCGGTTCGACGGCGCGGTGTGCGAGGAATCGACCACCACGCTGAACGGCGCGTCGCTCTCCAGCAGGTCGCGCAGGATATAGCTGCGGAACAGCAGGTCGCCATAGGCGATCACGGTATCCGTCTGCAGGCCATCGGCCGCGCATGCCAGCGACGCCAGCTCGCCGGTCTGCGCATGGCGCTCGTTGACCACCAGCTTGACGCCGGCGGTATCGATGGCCTGGGCCTGGTAGCCGCCCACCACGGTGATGTCGTTGATCGATTGCTTCTTGAACGCATCCACCAGCCAGCGCAGCAGCGGCTTGCCCGCCACCGGCAGCATCACCTTGGGCCGGTCTTCGGTGAGCGGTTCGAGCCCCGTGCCGCGGCCGGCCGCCAGCACCACCGCCGCACCCGGGGCCTGCGAGCCGGACAGGTACATCTTCTCGGCGGCCGAGTACTCGGCGGCATCCTGCAGGCGGAAGATTTCGTTGACGGAGGCGATGCGGTCCTCGACGTTGACCAGCGTCTCGCTGTCGTGGATCTCCCTGGCCACGGCCTGCATCGACGATGCCGCCACGCGGATCAGGTGGTTGGCCCAGATCACCATGCTGATGCCGGCCTTGCGGAAGACGTCGGTGGGCGTGCTGTAGTACTTGGTCGGCACGATCACCAGCGGAGCGCGGCCCGCCCACTCGCGCGCAAACGCCAGGATCTCGTCCGGACGCGACAGCTTGCTGTGGATCAGGATGGCGTCGGCGCCGGCCTGGCGGTAGGCCTCGGCGCGGCGCAGGGCTTCGTCCATGCCCCAGCCGGCGATCAGCGCTTCCACGCGGGCGACGATGGAGAAGTTGTCGTCCGTCTGCGAATCCTTGCCGGCCTTGATCTTGCCGCAGAACTCGTCGATCTCGGCGAGCGGCTGGCGCTCGCCGTCGATAAAGCTGTTGGTCTTGGGAAACTGCTTGTCCTCGATGCAGACGCCGGCAATGCCGCGCTGCTCGAGCTTGCGCACCAGGCGGCGCACATTGTTGAAGTTGCCGTAGCCGGTATCGCCGTCCAGCAGGATGGGCAGGTCGCTGGCGTCGGCCATGAACTCCAGCGTGTCGACCACCTGGGTCCAGCTTGCCTCGTTGTTGTCGCGCACGCCGTACTGGGCCGAGATGGCGAGGCCGGAGCCCCAGATGGCCTTGAAGCCGGCTTCGCGCACGATGCGGGCGGACAGGCCGTTGTGGGCTTCCATGATGAACTCGAGCGCATTGCTCAGCAGCATCTGGCGCAGGCGGGCGCTGCGCGAGGCAGTCGAGAAAACCGGGTCCATCGCGTTCATTGCGCCACTCCCACGATCGGCTGGAGTTCGGGCAGGACTTCGTCGCGCGCACGCGCGACATCGTTCGGGAAGTCGATCTCGATCCATGGCGCGCCGCTCACGTCGGCGATATCGAACACGTGGCCGCCTTCCAGCAGCAGGTCGCGCACCGCTTCCTCGTGCGGCATGTTGGCGCGGCCGCCGTCCACATAGCCCTGGACGATCTGCGCCAGGCGGCGCGCGGTCTGCTCCTGGAAACGGAAGAAACCGACCGACTCGCCGATGGTGTCGTACTCCAGGCCCACCGCGAGCTGCTTGCGCAGCTCGACCGGGACGCCGTTCTTCAGGCACAGCTTGACCGGCTCGTCGCCGGCTTCGAAATCGCGGTCGATCAGCAGGCGGTTGGTGCTGCCGCCCGCCACCAGCGCACCGAGAATGCGCTCGTCGTAGAGCACGTCCGCATCCATCAGCAGGACGTCGCCGCCGCGCGTGAGCGCATCGGCCACGGTGTGCACCGTCAGCACGCTGCCCAGGTCGTAGCGCGGGTTCAGCACGATTTCCGGGTAGGGCTGGCGTCCCAGGCGGAGCAGTTCCGCCTCCACCAGCGCGGGCTGGAAGCCCAGCGCCAGGACGATCTCATCGACGCCCGCCGCAGCAAGCATGCGCAGATGCCGCTCCAGCAGGGTGACCCCTTCAAAAGGCAACAGGCACTTCGGGAATTGTTCCCCGGGCTGTTGCTGCAGTCGCAGGCCAAGGCCCGCGGCCAGGATGATTGCTCGCATTCGTTCTCCGCACCCATGCAAATCAGACAGTATCAATCGGTGGCCTGCGGACTTGCCGCACGCCGCCGCTGGAAATTTCGTTCATTCAAATGCAAATACAGCAGCCCGGGCGCACCGAGCCCGATCTCGCGGGCCCGCTTGGCCAGCGACAGCGCCAGCGCCGCCTCGGGGGGCAGGCCCACGATGGGCGCCAGCAGCAGGTAACCGCCTTCCTGCGCGCCGAGCGAGCCCGGGATCGCAAAGGCCGCGCCGCGGATGGCCTGCCCTACGCTCTCCAGCAGCAGGGCGTCGAGCCAGCTGACCGGATGGCCGAGAAAATGCAGGGCCAGCCAGACTTCGCCGGTGCCGACCAGCCAGCCGGCCAGGCTCAGCGAGAAGGTGGCCGCCACCTTGCCGCGGGCGCGGTACATGCCCTGCACGGCCGCGTCCACCGCGTCGGCGCGCATCGTCAGGCCGGACCAGTCGCGCTTGCCGAACACCTTCGACAGCAGGCGCAGCACCCGGCCGAACAAACCCCGCCTCTGCATCGCGTAGAACACCGCGATGCACAGCGCCAGCACGGCGGTGACGACGAGGGCCGGCGTGCGGAAATCCGCCAGCGCGCCATGCGTGCCATATAAGCCAAAAAGCGCAAGGCCGATCAGCGCGAACACCATCTGCGCGAGCGCCTGCATGGTGGTGCTGACCGTGATGGCGGCGGCGGCGTCGCGCATGCGCGTGCCGCGCTGCGCGAGATAGCGCACCATCAGCACTGGGCCGCCGATCTGCCCGGCCGGCAGCAGGCTGTTCACCGACTCGCCCGCCCAGCGCGCCAGCAGCGCATCGCGCATGGTGCCGTTCGCGCCATGGCGATCGAACAGCACATAGATCGCGCCGGCATCCAGCACCAGCGGCACCAGGTGAAAGGCGGCGACCGCCACCAGTCCCCAGCCAGCGGACATCAGCGCCGACGCGACGGAGCCGAATCCCTGCCAGGCGAGCAGCGCGACAAAGAGTGCCGCGCCGATGGTCAGCAGCAACGTTGCGGCACGGCTCATGCGCGGGGTTTCCGGCGCGGCGCCAGCTTCCGGAATACCTGGCGGAAACCGAAATAGGCGATGGCGTCCTTCATATTGGAGATGAAGCGCAGCCATGGACGCATGCCCGGATCGGTGACGTACTCGAAGGTCAGCGACACCCGCATCTCGTTGGCGCCGAGCGGCGTAATGCGATGGCGCAGCTTGTCGCCGTCGAAGAACACCAGCCCGCCGGGAGTGGTCTGCACCGAGCCGGGCTCATCGGGCACCTGGGCGTCGCGCGTGTGCAGCTCGTAGTCGAGGCGGCAGGAAGATTCCTCGATCACGCCCAGCAGCAGGGTATAGCGGCGGCCGTCGTAATAGGAGGTGTCGTAGTGCCAGCCGATGTGGTCGCCCGGACGCGTGTAGTAATACAGCGCGTAGGCGTGCGGATCGCTGTCCGGCGATGGCAGCAGCTTGTCGCCGCACAGTTGCTCGAGCCAGCCGATCAGTGCCTTCGACCGGTACAGCTCGGCGATGAACGGCGCGCGCTCGTCGATGGTGTGGCGGCTGACGCTGCCGCCCTGCTTGTGGCCGGGCAGGTAGTTGCGGTTGATCTCGGGGATCAGCGCGCGGGCGCTGGCGACCAGCTGCGCGGTGACTTCCGGCGCCAGGAATTCTTCCAGGTGCAGGAAAGCGCCCTGGCGCCCGAAATCGGCGCGCAGCCGGCTGCTGTCGAGCTTGCCGATGCCGGCAGCGACGGCGGCATCGGCGTCGGGCAGCGCGGCGCCGGCCCGGAGGGCGGGCTTGGGGGAGGACCGGGCTGGAGAAGCGCCGGAAACCGCAGGAGCGGACGGGGCGTCCAGCGTGACGTCGTTGGTGCCTTGCTCGCTCATCGGGTTCCCCTGATTTTCGTGGAAGGCGCGGCCACGGCCTCGGCCTGCTGCACGCTGCGCATCACCCGCCAGTAGTCGATGATGACCCAGGCCGCGAACAGCGGCGCGCCGATCGACGCCGCCGTCAGGAACGGCGCGATACCGCCGGTCAGGGTCACGAGCGGCAGCAGGTAGAGCACATCCTCGGTCTCGAAACCCCCGACCGATGCCTGCTTCGTTCCCGTCTTGCCGACGCGCGCCTCGATCCGCATGCGCAGGAAGAAGATCAGCGCCACCGCCACGCCCGCCAGGGCGCCTTGCAGCACAGGCGACAGCGCGCTCCCGGGAACCTTGCCCACGATGGCCACGCCCATGCCCACGAACAGCAGGACCGTGATCAGCGCATCGCTCGCCAGATCGTAAAAATGGCCGATCTTGCTCGTTTTCCCGCTGATTCTCGCCAGTTCGCCATCGGTGTGGTCGACAAAGTTGGACAGGACGATCAACAAGGCGCCGTAGTTGGTCCAGGCGAAACCGCCCCGCATCAGGCAGGCGACACCGCCAAGGCCGATCAGCAGCCTCAGCGTGGTCAGATGGTTTGGGGTGACCCAGGAGTGCTTGAGCGGGCGTACAAGCGCGCGCGCCAGGCGGGCGTCCCAGGTGCGCGGAGCGGGCGGCTCGCCATGGGAATTCGTTGGATTCTTGTTCATCTGGAAATAAATCTGCCGGCAGGAATGCTGCGCAAGGCTGGCATACTAGCGCCAGTTCACGCACCTTGCATTCCGGGAGTTCAACTTGACGATCCGCCGCAGATGTGCGTCGGATGTGGCGCGGCAGACTGCATCGCAAATGGTAAGCGATGTGATTTGCAACCTTACTCGCGCGACGCCGGATTGACAAGTGTCGGCAGCCGGGCCAGCCCGGCCGGCGGCGCGGGGGCAGGCGGCGGTGCGCGTGGCGTGGATGCACGGGCGCCGGCGGCTTGACGTCAAGGCCGGTTGAGACACGGCCCCCGCACCATCCCGGTGCAACCGGCACGGCTGCACGCCTGGATACGCAGCACGCAAAGCGCTCGCCGTACCAGCGCAGGAATGCGCTCGGGAAGGGTCGGTGGACTTCGCCGTGGCGGCGCCCGTCAGCGAGATGCTGGACAGCGACCTCAGTTTCGCGCCGCTGCTCACCCTTGAGACCATGCTTGCCTGCCGGCGGGGACACCCGCTGGAAAACGCCAACCGCTGGAACGAATTGCTCGAGTGCGAATGGCTGCTGCTGCTGCCGCCCGGCAGCCAGCACACGCATTTCCTGCGGATGCTCCGTGAAAAAGGGCTCGCCGTGCCCAGGCGCATCGTCAAGGTCAATACCTTTTTGGGCACCGGAATGGCATGCTCAAGGCGCGGTGCTGCTGGCGTTGGCAGGCGCCCTCGATGCGTCCTGCGCCGTTGCGCCGGCATCGCCCGCCGGTATGCCGGGGGCACTGGCAGAAGCCGAGGCAGCGGCCGGCGCGGCGCCGGACGCGGCGTCCGCAAGCCCATGCTCCTGGGCCCCGGCCTGCACCGCCGGCACATCCGGCGGCGCGGGCGAAGCCGCCACGCCGGCATCAGGCGCTGGCTCCGGCGGCGGCAAGGGCCGCTCCGCGCGCCGTGGCGCGGGCGGGGCTTCGGGCTTCGGCGCCGGCCCGAACAAACGCTGGAACCAGCCGCGGATGGTCGCGGCCATCGCGTCCAGCATGCCGGTCTCCTTCTGCTCCGCAAAGCGAATGCTCGGGTCGATCACGCGGGAGCGGAGGGTGCGCTGGAAAAAGTCGCCCACCATGGGCAGCGCGCTGTGCGCACCCTGGCCCCAATAGTCGCTGCGCAGCGTCACCCGGCTGTCGTTGAAGCCAACCCAGGCGCCGGCCACCAGTTGCGGATGCATCAGGATGAACCAGCCGTCGGCGTTGTCCTGCGTGGTGCCCGTCTTGCCGGCCACGTCCGCACGGATGCCAAAGCGGGTACGGATGCTCACGCCCGTGCCCCGGTCGACCACGCCGCGCATGACGTCGAGCAGCGTCTGCACGGTGGCCACCGGCAACGCCTGCTCGGGCGAGGCGGGCCGGAAGGTCTCCAGCACTTCGCCCTTGCGGTCTTCGATACGCGTGACCATCATCGGCTCCAGGTAGGCCCCCTGGTTGGCGATGGTGCCGTAGGCCGAGACCATTTCCTTCAGCGTGACCGGGCTGGTGCCCAGCGCCAGCGAGGGCACCAGATCGAGCCGGCTTTGCCGCACGCCCATGGCGCGGGCCAGCTTGGCGACCTTGGCCGGGCCCACGCTCTGCATCAGTTGCGCGGTGATCGTGTTCTTGGAATACACCAGGCCGTCGCGCAGGCTCATGGCGCGCCCGCTGGGGGGGCCGTCGTCGGCGGGCCGCCAGACCTCGCCGCCGGTCATGGGGATTTCCACCGGACGGTCAATGAAGGTGTCGTCGGGGCTGGCGCCCTGCTGGAAGGCCGCGCCATAGACGAAGGGCTTGAACGTGGACCCCGGCTGGCGCTGCGCCTGCTGGACATGGTCGAAGGCATCCTGGCTGAAATCGCGGCTGCCGACCCAGGCTTTGATCTCGCCGTTGCGCGGGTCCAGCGCCATGAAGCCGGCCTGGATCCGGGTCTTCGACTGGCGCAGCGCCTGCATGAAGGCATTGTCCGCCAGCAGTTGCTTCATCGCCGCTTCCGGGGTCAGCCCGGACTCGCGCGCCGACCGGTACTCCGGCGTTTCGCGCACGAAGGCCTGCACCAGATCCCGGTTGGCGGCCCAGCCCGAGCGCGGCGCCCACGCCGCATTGGCGATGGCCTGCAGCCGGTTGCCCTGCCGCGCCACAGCCTGGTTGGCCAGCACCTGCAGGCGCGAATCGATGGTGGTGCGCACCACCAGCCCGTCGGTGTAGATGTTGTAGTCGTTGCGGTCGGCCCAGGTAATCAGCCATTTGCGCAGCTGCTGCGCGAAGTGCGGCGCCGGGCCGGGCGGCTCGGTCTGCCGTTCGAAGTCGACGCGCAGCGGCCGTTTCTTCAGCGATTCGTACTTCGCCGGATCGAGCTTCTGGTATTTGACCATCTGCGCCAGCACGGTATTGCGCCGCTGCAAGGCGCGCTCCGGGTTGATGACCGGGTTGTAGTAGCTGTTGCCCTTGAGCATGCCGATCAGCGTGGCGCTTTCCAGCACGTCCAGCCGGTCGGCGGATTTGTCGAAGTAGGTGCGCGCCGCCATCTCGATGCCGTACGCGTTGTAAAGGAACGGTACGGTATTGAGGTAGGTTTCCAGGATCTCGTCCTTGGTGTACAGGGCCTCGATCTTCA
Organism: Cupriavidus basilensis; assembly: GCF_029335485.1. Lineage (GTDB taxonomy): Bacteria > Pseudomonadota > Gammaproteobacteria > Burkholderiales > Burkholderiaceae > Cupriavidus > Cupriavidus basilensis_E. Next base: position 4,738 of record NZ_JARJLM010000258.1, on the reverse strand, counting down.
GCGCGGTGATGGCTTCCTTCAGCTTGCGCGTAAGCGTGGGCGCGCGGCCGATTTCATCCGGGTAGAGATTGCGGGCAAGCTGCTGCGTGATGGTTGAGCCACCCTGGCGGTCGCCGGAAAACGTACGCAGCGCGGCCGAGCCCATGCGCCGCCAGTCCAGGCCGAAGTGCTGGTAAAAGCGGTGATCTTCGGTGGCGATCAGCGCGGTCGTCACATTGGGCGAGATATCGGCCAGTTTGACCCAGTCGCGGTTGGCCCATTTGAACACCGCCAGTTCCTTGCCATCCGCCGTCAACACCTGGGCGGGCTGGTCCAGCTTGGCCTTGCGGATATCCCGGATGCCCGGGGTGAACGGAATCAGGACCAGTACATAAAGCAGGAACAGGACCGGCACCGCAGCAACCGCCTTGACGACGCCGCGGCGCGTGGGGCGCCGCAGGCGGGCCACGCGGCCGGCGGCGAGGGCTTTGATCTGGGCCAGATTCATGAGATTCCGGGGCAACGCGCTGGCTCACCGTCAATGGAAAGGCCTGCATCCTACCAAAATCGCTGCCGGCACCCCGGCCATCGGCCCCCGGCGCCGGAGACGCGGGCCGGTTCCATAGCGCCAGCCGGCTCAGTCGAAGCGATGCTCGACCAACACCAGGCTTTCATCCAGGCGCTCGTATTTGGAAGCAAAGCTCGCGTCGAACCGCACCACGCGCCGCAGTTCCGGGGCATACCATGCCACCGCCTGATAGGGAACCGAACTCCCGGCACCGCTGGAAAAGCCATAGAAAGGCCGCAGCACATAGCCCTTGTAGGCCAGGCGCAGCACGCGGAAGCTGCCGGCGGGCAAGGTCATGGTGGACTCGCCGGTGGCCTCGCCGGTGAGTTCCGTGTTCAAGCCGCTGCCGGCCTGCTTGTAGCTGTACTTCCACTGCGCGCCCACCTTGACATCTTCCGGCACCCAGCCGCGCGGCGGCGACACCGATTCGAACTCACCGCCGCCGGGCGTATTGATCCGCTCGATACGGCCGTCACGCGTCTCGATGCGCGCGCCCTGGTTGAACGTCACGCGGTCCGCCTCGACCCGGTCGACGCGGTAGACCACGTCGCGCCGCTTGCCGGTCAGTTTGTCGGTCAGCTCGTAGCGCCAGACCTCCCCCACACGGGGCGATACATTGCCGGCATCCGCCGTGCCCGGCGCAGCCGGCGAGCCTGCCGGAGCGGCCGAGGCCCTGGCAGCCGGCGCGGCAGACCGGTACTCGGCCATCGCGGCCGCGCCCCGCTCCTTCACCGCGGCGATCCAGCCGGCGGGCAGGGCTTTCAGCAGCTTCTCGCCAGGCGCGCGCCGGGCAGAAAGAATGCCGACGAGCCGGCCCGTTTCATCGAAGAGACCGCCACCGCTGGCTGCCGGCGGAAGATCAGCCGTAATCTCGATGCGGTCCAGCTTGCCATCCGCGCCGGCACGCAGACCGGCTACGCTTCCTTCCAGCACCACCACGCCGGAAGCGTCCGGGCTGGCCGCCGCCAGCACCTTCTGGCCAAAGGATGGCGCCGCGGCAGGCGACAAGCCGACGGGCGGCGCGTTGAAGTTCGACACGCGCAAAAGGCACAGGTCGCGCTGCACGTCGGGGGCTTCCAGCGTTGCGTCATAGCTTACGTTGTCGCGCCGCACGGTAATCCCGCGCGCGCCGGCCAGCACGTGGCAGGCGGTGACCAATTGCCCGGGGCCGATCACCACGGCCGAGCCGGACGACAGCGGCGCATTGTTTGCACCCAAGGCCCTGACGGCGTAGATGCTGGGGGTGAGCTTGGCTAGCAGTTGCGGGGTATCGAGCGCATGGGCGCTGGTGTTGGCCAAGGCAAGAAGTACAGGAATGACAAACTGGGCGGAATAGCGCATGGGTTGCAATGACGTTGTCTTACGCTCGAAGGGGGGCTGTCCCGCGCGTGGAGCAGGTAGCCGGCTTTCGGCAAATCGGTGAGGTGGCAGGCAGCGGAGCCGAAATCCGGGCGCGCAATGCGGGCGCGGGATTTCAGCGTGGCTGCAGAAGGTAGCGCAGGTCGTCCATCTGCACCGCTGCGGCATCGGTGGACGGCGTCCCGCGCGCGGCAACGGCATCCGCCGGTGCCTGCACGGGCGCAGACGCAGCGGCCATAGCGGCCGTTTGGCGTTGGGCCTGGCCGGTAGCGGCCGCCATCGCCGGGACTGGCCACTCGCCTGTGTAGGAAAGCGAAGCCATTTCGCCCCGGGCGTTGGCCTCATCCTCCTCGCTCAGCTGCAGGCGGCCCGCCAGGACGCCAAAGGTAATCGAACTGCGCAGGTACCTGGTTTCGCCGGCCGCCAGCTTGAAGTGACGCGTGGTCTCGACCTCCGTGGTGCCGGCGGCGACATAGCTGCCCGGCTTGCGGTCCGCGTAGAAGAAACCACCGGGCCGGCTGCGTCCGACAACCTCCTCGTCGATGCGCAGCTCGGGCTGGATGGCCGCGCCTATCGGCGACGACGAGCGAAAGAAGAAAACCCGCCCTTCGTCCGCGCGCAAGGGCGGCATTGTTTGCGCTACTTCCTGGAAGGACGGCCCGGTGGCACACCCCGACGCCAATAACGAAGCCGCAATGCCGGCCATCAAGACACCCGTGAATCTCATCCCTGTACCCGTTCCTGGTAGTGGTTTTTTTCGCTATGACTTCTTGCGTGGCCGTATTCTGCAATGGCCGGCACCTTAGAACAAGGCTTTGTCGCGCCGACCATGCCGGGTCACCGGGTTGTCCCCGACGGTCGCGCGCACCTTGCCGCGCCCGGGAATCATGGCAGCACGCATCGCAGGGGATTGCCGGCCGGCGTGGAATCCACTAACCTCTGACTCATGCCGCGCTCGCAAAACCCGTCGATTATTCGCACCATCCCTGAGATGGTGGGTTAGCGCGCGTGGTCTGAACACACAAAGCAACCCGCCCCACGAGGCGGGTTTCTTGTTTCCGCCTCCCGGGGAGCTTTCCGCCAAGGAGAAGGAAATGCAGCCACACGAATCCGAACGATCCGCCCCCCATGCCGCCGCGCCCACCATCATGGAGCCGGCCATGCTCCATCTGGTTTGCGGAAAGATCGGCTCCGGAAAATCCACGCTGGCAAAGCAGCTCGCGGCCCGTCCAGGAGCCGTCCTGATCTGCGAGGACGACTGGCTGTCGCGCCTGTATCCGGGAGAGCTCCGCGAGCTTGCCGACTATGTCCGCTGCACCGGCAGGCTCCGCAGCGCAATGGCGGGCCATATCGACGCGCTGCTGCGGGCGGGCTTGTCCGTCGTGCTGGACTTCCCCTCCAACACGCCAGCCAGCAGAAGCTGGGCCCGGGCGGTGTTCGAGAAGGCCGGCGCGGCGCATCGGCTCCACTATCTCGATGCGCCGGATGCCGTGTGCAAGGCGCGCCTGCGCGCCCGCAATGCCGGCGGCACGCATCCGTTCGAAACCACCGACGCGCAGTTCGATGAAATCACGCGCTATTTTGTCGCGCCGTCCGCAGAGGAAGGCTTCAACGTGATGCGGCATGAAGTGGCGTAAGGCAGCATAGAGCGGCATGGCGCGGCCGATACCGGGCTCCACGCCGCGGCCTGAGGCGATCGTCTTGCCGGAGCAGGAAGCGGCTTCCTGCTCCGCCTGAACCTGCCCGAAGTGCCAGTTGCTACACACGCCCCAATCATTCAAAATAATTCAATAAGCCATTGCGATAATCGCCGCCAACGGCATCTGCAGACGCCTAGACTTGCTTCACCGGCCAAGCAATCACCCACGCAGCGCGATGCAGGCCACATTCAAATATCCGCAACTTTCTTGAGGCCCTGAATCATGAATCCCAACGCTACCCAAGTCGCCATCGTCTACCACAGCGGCTACGGCCATACCGCCAGGCAAGCCGAGGCCGTCGCCCGCGGCGCCGCCGGCGTCGAAGGCGTGGAAAGCCTGCTGATCAGCGTCGACGACATCGACCAGCACTGGGACACGCTGGAAAACGTGGACGGCATCGTCTTCGGCGCGCCCACCTACATGGGCAGCGCATCGGCGCAGTTCAAAGGATTCATGGATGCCACCTCGCGCAATGTCTTCGCCAAGGGCGGCAAGTGGGCCAACAAGGTCGCCGCGGGATTCACCAACTCGGCGTCGCGCTCGGGCGACAAGCTGGCCACGCTGCAGCAGATCGCGATCTTCGCCGCGCAGCATGGCATGCACTGGGTGAACCTGGGCCTGCCCCCGGGCCACAACAACTCCAAGTCGACCGAAGACTCGCTGAACCGCCACGGCTTCTTCCTGGGCGCGGCGGCACAATCGAACGCCGACGAGAGCGCCGACGTGGTGCCGCCGCTGGCCGACCTGCGCACCGCCGAGCACCTGGGCGCCCGCGTGGCGGAAGTGGTGCAGCAACTGGCCGCAGGGCGCCAGGCGCTGGCCTTGACGCAAAAAGCGGCCTGAGGCACTTTTCCCCGCCCGGCTGGCAGCAGGCGAACCGCATCTCCCTGCCCGCGTCGCGGCTTGGCGCAAGTCACTGCGGCTGCGGCCTTGACCTGAGGCCGTCGACCAAGCCACGACAATCAGGACAGGCGGCTTGGCGCTCACTCGCAGGGCCAGGCCGGAAGGCCGGGGCAGCAATCCACGCCGGACGGTTGCTCGTCCGATCCGCATAGATGCTCTTCCACTTGCCCAGCAGCTCCGCGCGGCTCGTCTCACCATATAGAGACTGAAGATGCGGTGGCCTGCGGCG
>NZ_JARJLM010000257.1 GCF_029335485.1 Cupriavidus basilensis | reverse complement strand
GCGTATTGAATGGCCAAGAAAGGCAATATCTCCTCTCGTAATCTCCGGATTTCCGACCAGATCCAGCGCGACCTGGCCGAGATGATCCAGCGTGAGCTGCGCGATCCCCGCCTGGGGCTCGTCACGCTGCAGTCGGTCACGCTGACCCCCGACTACGCGCACGCCAAGGTGTACTTCACGGTACTGGCGGCCGACGCCGCGGAAGTGGAAGGCATCCTGAACGAAAAGTCCGGCTATCTGCATTCGCTGCTCTATAAGCGGCTGCATATCCATACCGTGCCGACGCTGCGCTTTTTCCACGATACCTCGGTGGAGCAGGCGATCGAGATGTCCAAGCTGATCAAAGAAGCTAACTCGACCCGCGCGAAAGAAGATTAAAAAGGCGGCCCGTTTTCACGGGCCGTTTTCTTGTTCCCCAGAGACTTTGTCGTTGCCGTTGTCGCGCCTGGCCGGGGCTTTCCGAACCCGAGCCGGCGTTACATCACTCCCGTCATGACCGATCCCAAACTCAATCGCCCGCCCCGGCAGCCGCGCCGCGAGGTGCATGGTGTGCTGCTGCTCGACAAGCCGCTCGGCCTGTCGTCGAACGACGCGCTGGTGCGCGCCAAGCGTCTGCTGCGTGCGCTCAAGGCCGGGCATACCGGCACGCTCGATCCGCTCGCCACCGGACTGCTGCCGCTTTGCTTCGGCGAAGCCACCAAGTTCTCGCAGGATCTGCTCGAGGCCGACAAGACCTATGAGGCGGCCGTCCGCCTGGGCATCAAGACCGCCACGGGCGATGCAGAAGGCGAAACCATCGCGGAGCGCGCGGTGACTTGCGATATCGACACCTTGCGCGCCACGATGGCGCGCTTTTCCGGTGAAATCGAGCAGGTGCCGCCGATGCATTCGGCGCTCAAGAAGGATGGCCGCCCACTGTACGAGTACGCGCGCGCGGGTCAGACGGTGGAGCGTGCGGCACGGCGCGTCACCATTCACGACATCACGCTACTGGATTGCGGCTTGCCGCAGGCGCCCACCTTCCGCATGCGCGTGACTTGCAGCAAGGGGACCTATATCCGTACCCTGGCCGAGGACATCGGCG
>NZ_JARJLM010000256.1 GCF_029335485.1 Cupriavidus basilensis | reverse complement strand
TCGCGCGCCCGCTCGACGCGGCCCTGCAGCACTTCGACCACATCACCGCGGGCGACCTGAGCCGGCCCGTTGAAATCCATTCGCGCGACGAGATGGGGCAACTGCTGTCGGGCATCGCGAAGATGCAGGACGGCCTGGCGCAAACCGTCCTGGCGGTTCGCACGGGCAGCGATACCATCGCGGCAGCAACCAAGCAGATTGCCGCGGGCAACGTCGACCTCTCCTCGCGCACCGAGGAGCAGGCCGCCTCGCTGGAACAGACCGCAGCCAGCATGGAAGAACTCACCGGCACGGTGAAACAGAACGCCGAGAACGCGCGCCAGGCAGCAGTACTGTCGGCGACCGCATCGAACACCGCCAACCAGGGCGGCGAGGTGATCCGCAATGTCGTGGCGACCATGAGCGAGATCAATGAAAGCTCGACGCGGATCTCCGACATCATCAGCCTCATCGAGGGCATTGCCTTCCAGACCAATATCCTGGCATTGAATGCCGCCGTCGAGGCCGCACGCGCCGGTGAACAGGGGCGCGGCTTTGCCGTCGTCGCCGGCGAAGTGCGGTCGCTGGCCCAGCGCTCTTCCAGCGCCGCCAAGGAGATCAAGGATCTGATCGACAAATCGTCGGCACGCGTGACCACCGGCACCGCGCTGGTCGGCAAGGCGGGGTCCACCATGGACGAAATCATCCGGGACATCCAGCGGGTATCCGACATCATGGGCGAAATCTCCGCCGCCTCGGTCGAACAAACCAGCGGCATCGAGCAGGTCGCGCTGGCGGTGAGCCAGATGGATGAAGTGACGCAACAGAACGCCTCGCTGGTGGAGGAAGCGGCAGCGGCAGCGCAGTCGCTGGAGGAACAGGCCGCCAGGCTGAAGGATACGGTGGCCGTCTTCAGGCTGGGCCATCAAGGCACCGCCAGCGCGCCTGCGTCCCGCCCTGCCCCGTCCGTGCGCAAGACTGCCGCAGCCTCGTCACGGCCGGTCACGCCATCTGCCAGGGCCATCGCGACGACCGCTGCCGTGCCGGCGACGGCCGAGTGGTCGAGCTTCTGAACCGCACCGCAAGGACGCCATGTTCCGCGCGTAACGGCAACCATCCCGGCGTAACGTTACGTGGCGTCATGGCCTGGCTGCTTCGGCACCTGCGCGCGGCGCCGGAGCCGCGCCCCGGGGGGACCGCTGGCCTGCCACCGCAACCCCTTGATCTACCGGATGATTTCTCCCTCCCCCTGGGAAGATCTGAAGCGCTCTCCCGATCCGCGAATCCCCCCACGTGTCCCTCACGAGCCGCTGGCATGACACTTGCGATGACTGCCCGCGGCCGGCATTGCACGCACACGCGTAGCGCCGGCCGACGAGCGCGCGGATACCTCGCCCTGCCCTGCGGGGTCGAGTCCTTCCCGCATAGGCCGATGGGGGACAGCAGTTGCGAAGCCATGCAGAACCGGGCTGCAGAAACGACAAGGGGCGGCACGGCGGAGAAGCGCGCCGCCGACAACCTGGCGTGCATTTCACGCCCACGTTCACCGCCAACGGATGCCGCCTCACCGGGGCTCAGGCCCTGCTGGGCTGTCGGCGTCCGATACCTGGCTTGCCGCTGCCGAATGCGCCCGGGCGCCCGGCCGAGCGCAACGGCGCCGTGGACGCGACTGCGCACCGGCTGCTCGATGAGGTCTGCTGGCAAGTCAGCCAATGGGACAGCGCCGGCCTGCGTCCGCCGCGGATCGCCATCGGAGTCGCGCCCGGCGTGCTGCGGGGGAACGCGCTGCTGGTCCGCCTCGGCGATAGCCAGCGCCGCTACGGGCTCGGCGCCGGCCGGCTGATGCTCGAATGCACCGAAGCCGCGGCGATGCGCGACCCGGCGCAGACCGGACCCATGCTTGAACAGCTCCGGGCCATGGGCGTCGCGGTTGCGCTGGACGACTTCGGCTCGGGCTGCTCCAGCCTGGCCCATCTGCGCAACCTGGCCATCGACCAGATCAAGATAGACCGCCAGCTGGTACAGGGACTGGACAAGCCGGAGTCCAGGGCGCGCGCCATCGTCGCCGCCATCATCGAGATCGGGCGCACGCTCGACATGGAGGTGGTCGCCAAAGGCGTGGAGACACGGGAGCAACTGGATGCGCTGTGCGCCCTGGGGTGCGCCCAGGTGCAGGGCACCCTGTTGTCGCTACCGCTGTCCGGGCCCGAATTTGCCCAACGCTGGCTGGCGTAGTGCTGGCGCCTGGCGTTTTGGACAAAGGCGATCCCCGCCGGCCCGCCACCGGCAACCCCGCCGGATCCGGTGCCATGCCGCGCGACGATGCCGCGAGCCAGTTGACCGATCGACAGCGCCAGCTCCGGCAGGATCTGCCGCACGCGGGGCTGCGCGGCGAACTCTGGCTGGCCTACCAGCCGAAGTTCACCGCACGGGGCAACCGGCTCGCCGGCGCGGAAGCGCTGTTGCGATGGCGGCACGGCACGCTCGGCGCGATCCCGCCTGACGAATTCATCCCGCTCGCCGAAGAGAGCGGCGCGATCATGCGGCTCAGCGAATGGGCGATCGGCGCAGCCAGCCGGCAGATCCATGCGTGGCGACGCCAGGGCCTGGGAGCGCCTCGCATCGCGGTCAATATCTCACTGCGGGATCTGCGCGTGGCCGACCTCGTCGCCTGCCTCCATGACAATCTCTCCCGCTACGGCATCGCGCCAGACCGGCTGATCTTCGAGTTCACGGAATCCTCGGCGATCGGCGCATCCCCGCATTTGACAGGGATGCTCGCCCATCTGCACGCCATTGGACTCGGCGTTGCCATCGATGATTTCGGTACGCGGCATTCGAACCTGTCGCACCTGCTCGAACTCAAGGTGAGCCAACTGAAGATCGACCGCAGCTTTGTCTCGCCCCTGGACGGGGAAGACACCCGCGCGCATCGGATCGTCGCCGTCATCATCAGGCTGGCGCATTCGCTCGGCATCGAGGTCGTGGCCGAAGGCGTGGAAACGGCCCGCCAACTCAGGATACTGAGCGTGCTCGATTGCGATCAGGTTCAGGGCTACTTCCTCGGCCACCCGCTGGAGGCCCGGCTGTTCGCGGAACTTCTGGCGAAGCACGCGTCGTAGGGCCGCTGCCTCCCGCCGAGGCGGTGGGGTCAGCCGTCGTTCGGAACGCATCCCCATCGATATGGTAAGTCACCGAATGCGCCTCCGCCGGCGACACCACTTCCCAGCGATGGAGCATTCTCTCGAGCGCGGCGTTCGTCAGCGAGGTATCCCGCTTGCGATTGCGCGCCATGATGGCAGGTTCCGCCGCCTCAAGATACACAACGTTGACTTCGGCGCCATAGGCGAACAGGAGGTCGAGCGTCTTCGCCCGCATCTGCCGGCTCAGGTGCGTGGCATTCCAGACAAAGGGGCGGCCATCGCGCAGCAGCGCCTTGGCCTGATCGACGGCGAAGTGCATTACCGCGCCTTCGTTCTTCCCGTGCTTGAGCCCCAGGGCCTCGCGCGCATCGTCGAAGCCCACCACCGGCAGCCCCCGGCAGTGCTGTCCGATCCAGGTACTCTTGCCCGTTGCCGGCAAGCCGCTCAAGACCGTGACGACGGAGCCGGCCTCGCGGTGGTACGCATAGTCCGGGTGAACGTCCTCCCCGCGTACGTAGCGCATGCGGGTCCAGCGATCCGCAAATTCGCGCGGCCTGTCATAGCACGCCTCCTCTCTCGCCAGTTCGCGGAAAAGCGCGATATCGACCAGCACCTCGTCGCGATCGGCGCAGATGCGCCCACGCATGTCCGCCTCGGCCAATGCCGCCAGCTCACGCAGGCTGAGCTCGAGCGACAGGCGCCGCACCACCCTCTCGGCGGATTCGCCGGACCGGCTTCCCCGGATGGCATAGAACGGCAGCTGATGCACCTGGATCAGGCGGCAGACCGCTTCGCGGATATTGAACGGTACGCCGCTGCGCCACAGCAGAATGCGCGCATCGACGGCGCCGCGAGCAGAGTGGCCGGGCTGGCCGATCGCCCCCGTTTCGCTATCGACGCGCGTGGTGGCCGGCTTTGCGATATCGTGCAACAGCGCTGCATAGAACAGGACAAAACGGCGCTCCGCACTGGCGGCCGCATAGTCTTCGAGACCTGCCAGTGAACGGACCACCATTTTCGTGTGTGTCCACACATCGCCCTCTGCGTGGTAGCGCGGGTCCTGCGGGGTACGGCGCAATGGCGCCAGGCACGGGATCGCTTCGGTCACGGCGCTCCAGTCCGGATCGGCGCCTGCGCACGGCACCAGCGCCGCCAGGCGTGCATAGGCGGGCGCGCGCAGGACCGGCGAGGCCCGCAGCGACTGCAGGTTGGCTGCGCTCAAAAGATCGGTCATCTCCATCTTGAATCTCCTTGTCGCTGGCGCATGTGGTTCTGCGCGAACGCATGGTTGTGCATCCAGTGCTCGCCCGTCTGGACGTGCCCGCTGCGCACGAACTTCGCCACGCAGCGCCTGAACTCGGCATAGGGGATCTCGCCCGCCAGCCGGACCACATAGCCCTCGGCCTGCTCGCGCTGGCTCTCCCGCCAGAGCGACCGAATCGCAGCGGCGTCGAACACGCCGTCGTAAAGCAGCGGGACCGGCTCGATACCGAGCAAGGCGAACCACTCCAGGGTCTCGTCCCAGCCGAGGCAAAGGTTCTCTCCGTTCCAGATCGAAAAACCCAGGAAAAACGAAGCCAGGTCGCGGTAGGGAATCGTGTGCGTGGCGAACAGGTTCTCGCCGCACACCCGCCAGCGCTCGGGAATATCCGCCCGGATCGCGCCCCAGAAACCTTTGAGCCAGTCCCGGCTTGGGTGATGGCGGCTATCCAGGCTTCTGGCATGCATGCCGGTGCGGTAGAGCGAGCTGTTCTCTCCGTCCATCTTGGACGTGACAATCACGCGCCGTCCGTGGAATGCCTCCAGGGATTCAATCCTCCGGTCATCGTCGCCCAGTCCGGGCGACCATGGCAGGTGTGGGGTACGCGGATACTTCACGCGGCCGGAAACGGGTGCCGATACCGGTGCGGGCGCGGGTTCGCCACCCGGCCCGCGGGCGGCATCCCGGAACGTCTGGTGGGCAGGTTTATCGTCCCGAATGGCTTCGGGCATGTTCATCGTCATTTCGAACTCCAGGAAAATTTGGAGCCGACAATGGGATGGCGCGCGGCGGATTGTCAGTTGCCTCGGGGCAACTCAGGGCAACTCAGGTCTGGCATTGTGTAAAGCGCTGGTAGCAGGCACAGCAGACGATTGCGCGAACGCGCCATCGGCACTCTGCGTGTGCAGGTGTCGTCGGCATCAGGGGGCGATGGCGGACATGCAAGGCACTTTACTCTCCAGGAAAGAAGGGGTGAACAGACTTGCACAAACGTGCAGGCGACGGATATTACACAGTCAGCGCGGATGCGTAAATCGTGCGTTGCGGGTTTTCCACATTTGCGCGCGCCGTGGCGGCGCGGGGAGGGGCGTGGCCCTGACCACCGCCTGGCGAATCCGTCCTTGCCCGCCCGGCACCTCGATGTCGGGCGGGCCGAAACCGAAGTCCACACGGCCGGCCCGCCGGCCGTAGATCATCAGGGGCGTGGCGGCACGATCTGAATTCCCGCATCACGGCCCCGGGACACGGGTCGCTAGTGGCTGATCATCCAGGGCCGCGTGCCGGGAAAGGACTTGGCCGCACCAGGCTGCCCCGCCAGGGCGGCCTTCCCCGCCGAGCAACCGCACCCTGGCCCGTGACGATGCCCCTGGGAGCTGGCCGGCGCATGGGCACTGCGCTCGTTGCCGGCATGCGCCGCCCGGCGGGCGTGCGGCATCAGCGCCAGCATGGTTGCCGTGACCTGCCGCCGGGCTTCCCGGCCGCAGCCCGGGCAGGATTGCGGCGCATCGCGCTCGTCGATGCGCCGCACCGCGGTAAAACTGCCGCAGTCCACGCACGCGTATTCATAAATGGGCATTCGGATCTCCGCTCGTTTGGAGGCCGCCGGCGCGTGGAAAGACAGGAACCCGCGCCGGCCGCCTTTGCTTCACATCGCTTCAGCAGAAGCCGGGGCACTTCAGGATACGTCGGGCGAGAGCAGGACGTCGGCACCTCCCTTGATGTGAGCGGTGGGACCGTTGGCCTGCGGCCGGATATCGAAGTCGAAGATCTGCGTCGGTATCCATAGCGTGGCGCAGGAGTTGGGAATGTCCACGACACCGCTGATATGCCCCTGCACCGGCGCCGTGCCCAGGATGGCGTAGGCCTGCGCGCGCGAGTAGCCGAACTTGGTCAGGTATTCGATCGCGTTCAGGCAGGCCTGCCGGTAGGCGACATTGACGTCCAGGTAGTGCTGCTTGCCGTCTTCATCGACCGAGATGCCCTCGAAGATCAGGTAGTCGTTGTAGGTCGGCGTGATCGGGCTGGGCTTGAAGATGGGATTCCTGATGCCGTACTTCGCCATCCCGCCCTTGATCACGTTCACTCGCATATGCACCCAGCCCGCCATCTCGATGGCGCCGCAGAAGGTGATTTCGCCATCGCCCTGGCTGAAGTGAAGATCGCCGACCGACAGTCCGGCGCCATCCACATACACCGGGAAGTACACCCGCGAGCCGCGCGACAGATCCTTGATGTCGCAATTGCCGCCGTGCTCGCGCGGCGGCACGGTGCGCGCGCCCTCTGCCGCCGCCCGCCTGGCGGCATCGCCATGGAGCTGGCCCACGTGCGCGGTCGCCGCGAAGGGCGGGTTGGCCAGCGGCGGCACGCGGTCGGGGTCGGTCTTGATCAGGCCCACTTCGCGTTCGTTCCAGGTCTGCAGCAGCTTGGGGTCGGGCAGGCAGCCGATCAGCCCGGGGTGGATCAGCCCCGCGAACTGCACGCCGGGCACGTGGCGCGACGTGGTGTAGACCCCGTGGAAGTCCCAGATGGATTTCTGCGCCTGCGGGAAATGGTCCGTCAGGAAACCGCCGCCGTTCTGCTTCGAGAAGAAGCCGTTGAAGCCCCACTGGCTTTCCTGCCTGGCGCCCACGTCGAGCAGGTCGACCACCAGCAGATCGCCCGGCTCGACGCCATGAACGCCCACCGGGCCGGACAGGAAGTGAACGATGGACAGGTCGATGTCCCGCACATCGTCCGCGGACTCGTTGTTCTTGATGAAGCCGCCGGTCCAGTCGTAGGTCTCGAGGATGAATTCGTCGCCGGGATTGACCCAGCAGGCCATCGGGATATCCGGGTGCCAGCGGTTGTGCACCTTCTCGTTCTCGTACGCCGACTGCGCGAGATCGACCTTGATAAGGGTATCTGCCATCTGCCTGTCTCCTTGGTGTGGATCCGGTCAAGCGCCGGATTGCGGCCGTGAAACCGTGCAGCCGTCATGGCTGCCGCCTGAACCGTCAACGTTGCGCGCGGCTGCCCGCCACGTTGCCGGGTCTGTCTATTTGAACGATTCGCTCAGCAGCAGATAGCCGGGCAGCCAGCCCGTCGCGATGCCCGCCAGGACCGTGGCGACACCGGTGAGCTTGAGGATCGGGCGCTGCATCGCGAGCAACAGGAAATACAGGAACCACAGCACGCCCCAGCCGACCCAGCACCATGCGAACCAGATATCCCAGACGGAACCGGCGTGGCGCAGCGCGTCGATGGCGACGGGAATCACCGTGACCGAAACGAACAGGCTGAACCAGCCCAGGCCGCGCCCGTCGGCGCCATTGAAGCGGTTGAGCGCCACCCACAGGTAGGTGAAGGTGAACAGCAGCGTCAGCGCGCCGGCCTTGATCGACGCGCTATCCGCCGCGCCGCCGAAGATGAGCCGCAGCGATACCAGCATGGTCACTCCGCCGGCGAAGATATTCACGACCCAGATCTCGCGGTCGCCTATTTTTCCGAGCAGCCAAAGGCCGTTCAGGCACAGCACTGCGCCGACGTACAGCAAGGTCAGGCCTAGCATGGCTTGTCTCCTCCGTGAGGTGGTCTTGTTTTTGGCAGGTGCTCGTGGTCCCGGCTCCGGGCAGACGCGCTTCGGATGCCAGCGCGGATGCCGATGCCGGCCGGGTCCCGACGCCCTGGCGCCGCACGGTGCCAAGGGGCGATGGATCAACTATATGTGGGGACGGACAGACGCGAATCCTTCACGGCGAGGATTTCCGTCTCATCCGGCTGGGTGATGCGACCTCACCCGGGCGCATGAGCCGATGGCGCCTGGGGGCACGAAGGCAAGGTGGCAAACGGCATTGGGGAAGCAGGGAACGCCGCGGAAATGCCGGCCTCCTGAGGCCTCCGGGCAAACGGCCAGGGCTTGTGGGCGCTCAGCCTGGCGGGCAGTGCTGGGCGTGCAGGCGCACCAACTCCATCTGGCCATGCGTATTGGTTTTCTGGAAAATCTGCTTGAGGTGGCTGCGCACCGTATTCTCGGATACGTGCAGCGCCTCGGCCAGGCTGGCGATCGAGTGGCCGGCGAAGACCAGCGCGTTGACCCGCGCCTGGGCCTCGCTCAGCTTGAACTGGCGCGCGAACAGGCAGTCGTGGTGCGCGTGCTCCACCCCCTGCCGGCGCGCACTCACCACCACCACCGCGCGTTCCTCGCCCAGGCCGCTGCGCAAGGACGCGCCGGCGGGCTGCAGGGTCAGCGTGGTAGGCAATGCGTAGCCAGGCGCCGAGACCGACAGCACCTGCGTGGGATGGGCGGCGTGCGCGTCGCCCGTGTCCCCGGCCCTGCGGGCCAGTGCCACCAGCATCTCGCGCAGGGCGCGGTGGTCGGTTGGCATCACGGCGGCGAGATAGTCGCCGTCCCGGTACAACCCGCTGCCCTGGCCGCAGAGCGCGAGCGCGCTGCGGTTGCAGTAGACGATGCGCCCGTCCTGCTCCACCAGGAAGGTGGCGTGCGGATGGCCGTCGATGATGCGCATCAGCGCCTGGCTCAGGTCGGCGGCACTGTGCCGTTGCCAGCGGTTCTCCAGCGACAGCGCCATATGCGCCAGCAGCCCGCGGAATTCCACCTTTTCCTTCGTACCAAAGCGCCGCTGCTCTTCGTGCCGGTACAACTCGAGGAAGTAGACCACGTCGGCCTCGCGGGCCACCACGCCGCACAGGCGGTGCAGGTATCGATGGGGCCGCAGCAGCGCATGGTAGAAGTCCGTCCTGACCAGGTCGCCGTTGCTGAGCATGTCGTCGCCGCCGATCACCTGCAGGGGCTGATAGGCATGACTGGAAAGGAACCAGGGATTGCGTGGCGAATACTCGGCAAAGGTGCGGAAGAACGCCGCATCCTCGGGCGCGCCGTACAGTACCGCGCCTTGCCCGCCGGCCAGATGCCGCCGCGCCAGCACGGCCGTGCCCGCGGCAAACCGGGCGCGCACCTGCGCGATGACGCCACGCCACCCGTCGTCGTCGCGCGCGGCGTGGATACGGTAGACCAGCTCGCCGGCTTGGGGCTCGGCGCTATCGGCATGCTTCGCGGTCAACCGCGCGTCCTCCATGGCATCGGGCATAGTGGATTCAGCGGCTTCCAGGGAAATGCCGGCTGCCACGGCCTCTTGAATACGAGATTTGCCGGCCAGTGTTTGCGCTGGAACCTCAAAAGTCAAGATGCGCGTTCCTGCTGCCGCGCAGCATTGCGTCCGCGCGCGGACGCCGGATCCCGCGCCTGCCGCGCGCCGCAGGCATGTCATTGCGCAGGGGCCGGAATCAGTCAATAATCGAAGCGCTCGCCGCCAACCCGCCGCCTCGATCCACCCCGGATCGGCGCCCCGGACCCGCATAGCACCCGAAGCCCCCACGCCATGCGCATCAAACGTGAATATCAATCCTGGGTCGCGAACGAAACCCTGGAGGATTACGCGCTACGCTACGCGGCACGCTCCTACCGGCGGTGGTCGCCGTTCACGCTGGCCAATACGGCCATCGGCGGCGTGTCTTTCCTGGCGCTGGAGGCGATAGGCGCCAGCGTCACGCTCAGCTTCGGCTTCCAGAACGCGTTCCCGGCCATCGTGCTGGTCTGCTTGCTGATCTTCCTGATCGGCCTGCCGGTGGCCTATCACGCCAGCGTTGCCAACGTGGACATCGACCTGCTCACGCGCGGCGCCGGCTTCGGCTATGCCGGGTCCACCATCACGTCGCTGATCTACGCGTCCTTCACCTTTATCTTCTTCGCATTGGAGTCCGCCATCCTGGCCCAGGCGCTGGCCATTGCCACCGGCCTGAACCTGACGGTCGGCTACCTGGTCTGCTCGCTGGTGATCGTGCCGCTGGTGTTCTTCGGGGTTACCCTGATCAACAAACTGCAGATGTGGACGCAGCCGCTATGGCTGCTGCTCCTGGTGCTGCCCTTCGTCTACATCCTGCGGCGCGATCCCGGCGTGCTGGCGCAATGGGCCACGTTCACCGGACGCGACGGCGCATCGCCGGCGTTCAGCGTGCTGGCCTTCGGCGCCGCCGCCGGCGTGCTGTTCTCGCTGATGGGACAGATCGGCGAGCAGGTGGACTACCTGCGCTTCCTGCCCGAGCGCACCGCCAAGAACCGGTGGAGCTGGTGGAGCGCGCTGCTGCTGGCGGGACCGGGCTGGATCCTGATCGGCGGCCTCAAGGTGCTGGCGGGCAGCCTGCTGGCGGTGCTCGCGGTGCAGGCCGGCATGGCCGCCGGCCAGGCCATGGAACCCATGCACTTGTACGTGTGGGCGTATGGGCAGGTCTTCGACCGGCCCGAGGTCGTGCTGGCGGTGGCGCTGCTGTTCGTGCTGGTCTCGCAGATCAAGATCAACGTCACCAACGCCTACGCGGGATCGCTGGCTTGGTCGAATGTGTTCGTGCGGCTGGCGCACTACCATCCGGGCCGCGTGGTCTGGCTGGTGTTCAACGTCCTGATCGCGTTGCTGCTGACCCTGCTCGGCATCTTCAGCACGCTGGAGGCCGTGCTCAGCGTCTACTCCAACCTGGTGAGCGCCTGGCTCGGCGCCCTGGCGGCCGACCTCGTCGTGCTCAAGCCCCTCGGCATCAGCCCGCGCCATATCGAATTCCGCCGCGCCTGCCTGTATGCCTTCAACCCGGTGGGCTGCGGCGCCATGCTGATCGCCTCGACGGCCGGCATCGGCGCCTACTCGGGCCTGCTGGGGCCCCTGGCGCAGGCCTATTCGGCCTTCATCGCGCTGGGCGCGTCGTTCGCCAGCGCCATCCTGATCGCCTATGCGACTGGCGGCCGCTACTATATCGCGCGGGAAGAAACGCAATATCGCGACGCCAGTGCCGACGAGCCGATCCGCTGCTGCATCTGCGAGCGCGACTACGAAGCCCCCGACATGGCGCACTGCCCCTTCTACGCGGGGCCGATCTGCTCGCTGTGCTGCGGCCTGGACAACCATTGCAGCGATACCTGCAAGGAACCCGGCAGCGCCGCGCAGACGCGGGCATGGCCGCAGGCAAACATCTTCCTGCGCATCCTGCCACCGCATTTCCTGCGGCGCCTGGCGCGCTTCCTGGGCCTGTTCGTGATCGCATCGGCTGCCATGGGCGCGGTGTTCCTGCTCGCCTGCCGGCTGCTCGGCGAGGGCGCTCCGCCGTCCGCCGGCGGACTCGGCGACCTGCTGCTGCGCGTGTACTCGGCCACCCTGCCCCTGCTGGCATTCGGCGCGTGGTGGATCGTGCTGTCGCACGAAAGCCGCGAGCTGGCGCAAATCGAACTGATGGAATCGCTGCGCCATCTGGAATCGGCGCGCAAGGACCTGGTGGAAGCGGAGAAGATGGCGTCGCTGGGCGCACTGGTGGCGGGGGTCGCGCACGAGATCAATACGCCGGTAGGCATCGCCGTCAGCGCCGCGTCCTACCTGCAGGACCGCACCGGCGCCACGCAGGCGCTGGTCGCTGGCGGAGGACTGACGCAGGCGGAACTGCAGCGCTACCTGTCGGACGCCGCGCAATCCGCCCGGCTGTTGCTGTCCAACGCAAACCGCGCGGCGGAACTGGTGCAGAGCTTCAAGCAGATGGCGGTGGACCAGACCAGCGAGAAGCGGCGCAGCTTCGATCTCGGCGACTATGTCCGCGAAACCGTGATCAGCCTCGACCCGCGGCTGCGCGATACGCGCGTGCAATTGCAGATCGACTGCCCGTCCGGCATCGCCATGAACGGCTATCCTGGCACGATCGCGCAGATCCTGACCAACCTGATCATGAACTCGCTGCTCCACGCGTTCCGCGGCGACGAGGCCGGCACCATCCGCATCGCCGCGCGGCTCGCGGCCGGCGACGAAGTGGTGATCTCCCACGCCGACAACGGCTGCGGCATTCCGGACACCCTGCACGAGAAAATCTTCGAACCCTTTTTCACCTCGCGCCGCGGCAAGGGCGGCAGCGGGCTGGGCCTGCACCTGGTCTACAACCTGGTCACGCAGCGCCTGGGTGGCACCATCGCGGTAAGCAATGGCACCGGCAAAGATGGCGCAGGCGCCGTCTTCACCGTTCGGATACCGCGTGTCACGCCCTCCGCAAAGGCCACCATTCCGATCGCATCCGTCAAGAGCCAGAGCCCGTCATCGAGCCCGTCATGAATACATCCTTGTCTATGCCCGCGTGGAAGGTCCTCCTGGTCGACGACGATCCTGATGTGCACGAGATCACGCAACTGGTGCTGATGGACCTGACGTTCTCCGGCCGCAAGGTCCAGCTCCATAGCGTCTACTCCGGCGCGCAATGCAATGCGTACCTGAGCGCGCATCCCGACACGGCTCTGGTGCTGCTCGACGTGGTGATGGAAACCGATGACGCAGGCCTGGCGACGGTGCGCTACATCCGCGAGCAACTGCGCAACGCCGACCTGCAGATCGTGCTGCGCACCGGGCATCCCGGTCTGGCGCCCGAGCGCGAGGTCATCACAGGTTACGAGATCAACGGCTACTTTCTCAAGACGGAACTGACGGCGCAGAAACTCACGTCCGTGGTCATCGGCGGCCTGCGCACGTACCAGTATGTCAAGGCGCTGCAGCAGGCCAGTACGCTGCAACCCGGGGCGGGACTGCTCGCCGCCCGCCCGTCACCCGACCTCCCCAGCGCCGCGGCAGCCAGCGACCCCGCTGTGGAAGATGCCGTCGAAGCGAGCCTGCGCGGCGGGCAGTACCGCCTGCTGGCGGTATCCCAGTTCGACCTGGGTTCCGCCGCCATTGCCGCGATCGCGCTGCTGCCGGAGTGGCGGGTCCCGGACGGCTGGCTGCCGCATACTGAAATCGCCGGCCGTCTCCGCCGGCCCGGCCTGGTGAGCGAGATCAACGCGGTGCTGCTGCGCCGCGCCTGCGCGCTGGCGCAAGCCTGGCACGTGGACCCGCAGGCCGCCGTGTCCGGCCCGGTTCGCGTCAGCGTGCCCATCCTGCTGCCGCAGGTAGCCGGCGCGGAGGAATCCGCGCTGCTGGCCTTACCGGAATTGCTCAGGCAATGCCTGTGCGAGACCGGCCAGTCCGGCAACGTGCTCGACCTGCAACTGCCCGTCAGCATACTGGGCACGGCCACGGAATCGGCCCGCCTCGCCTGCGCCCGGGTCCAGGAGCAAGGCGCGTCGGTAACGCTGGCCGACGTGGGCGACACGCCCATCTCCCTGGCCAACCTGCAGTGCCTGCTGCCCGACCGGCTGCAGATTCCACAGGGCTATGTGCGCAACGTGGCCACCGATGCCAAACGCGCGGCCATCGCACGCGCCGTGATCGCACTGGCGCATACGCTCGGCATGCAGGTGCTGGCCAACGGACTGGCCAGTTCCGACGAACTGCAGTTCTTCAAGTGGGAAGGCTGCGACCACGGGCAGGGAGACGTGCTGGGCACGGCATGGGAGACGACCGGATGGTTGCAGGCGGCCGCCGGGAAATAGGGATGGAGCGGCATGGCATTGACGGCGAGCGCCACTTTCCACTCGATGCCACGCAGATCATCAGTGGCGAGGTAGCGGCAAAACTGCGCAGGACATCCACGAAGCCGGCGCCGCCTGAACTGCAACGCCCTGCACGTCGAGGTCCTGAAAGCCCGCGATAGTCAACGAATCCGCGCGCATCGGATCGGAGCAGCGCATTGCCGGCTACGCGGACCCGCCAGGAAAATACCTCGAATGCGCCGCTGCCGGAATACCGGGGGCGCCTTCAACCTCGCCCGGCGGATCCGCTCGCTTTCGCACGCATGCCCGGACCTACGGCTTAGCGGATCGTCTCGTCTTGCGCATCGCCGGCTCGCGCGCCCGCAGCACAGGCAGCAACTCCGCAAGAAAACTGCGCGCGGCAACCGATAGCCTGGCCGACTTCCGGCGGATCAGCGAGATGCGGTGGATCTGCTGCGCCCGGCTGTCGATCTCCACCGCCGCCATGCCCCACTCGCTGGCGATATCGGCCGCGTAACCTGGCAGCACGACAATGCCGGCGCCGGCACGCGCCAGCCCAAGCGCCACCGTCAACGTCCCCGCCTCGATCTGGCTCGGCAGCGCGATGCCTTCCTTTTTCAGCACGTGATCGAGCGTGCGCCGCACACTGTAGACCCGCCGCAGGCTCACATGCTGCCACTGGGCGAGATCCGCCCACTTGACGGACTTCCTGCCCGCGATAGGGTGCCCTTGCGGCGCGACCGCAACCAGGCGGTCGCGGAACACAAGCTCCTCCTCCACGCCAGGCACCTCGCTATCCAGCGAACCAAACCCGAAGTCCACCTGGCCGGACCGCACGCTCTCCACCGTGTCGTCGGTCGACAGCTCATGCAGATCGAACCGGATACCCGGATACCGCTCCCGGTATCGCGCAATGGGCTCGGCAAGCAGCCCATAAATCATCAGCGGCGAGGCGGCGATGCTGATCTGCCCGCGCGTCAGGTCGGACAACTCCACCACGCTGCGCGTCGCGGCCTGCATGCTGGCCATGATGTCCTCGGCGAAGCCGCGGAACTCGCGCGCAGCATCGTTAGGCTCCACCCGCCGGCTGGTGCGGTCGAATAGCGCAAAGCCGAGCTGCAACTCCAGCTCCGCCACCATCTTGCTGACCGCGGATTGCGTCACGTGCATCCGCGCCGCGGTCGCGGTGAAGCTGCGCGACTCAAACAGTGCCAGGAAAACCTGAAGCTGGCGTAGGGTGATATTCATTCCAGTATGGACTTGAACTATGCGAATAATTCCATTGTTCCATAGATGCACCGCCCCTAACATCGTGGCAAACCCAAGCCAAGGAGACGCACCGATGAGCACCGCGCCAGATTCCACGCCCCGTTGCATCACCGAAACCGACGCCGATGGCGTGGTGACCGTGACGCTCGACAACGGCCGCCTCAACCTGCTGACCGGCGAGGCGGCCGCGATCTACACGCAAACCCTGCGCGAGCTCGCGTACGACACCGGTATCCGCCTGCTGGTGCTGCGCGGCGGCCCCGCGGCGTTCCTGGGCGGCGCGGATATCAAGTTCCTCAAGGATGCCGGCAAGCGCGATATCGACACCTATATCCGCGGCGTATTCGGCCTGTGCGAGCAGATCCGAGACCTGCCCTTCCCGACCATGTCGGTGATGTGCGGATACTGCCTCGGCGCCGGCATGGAAGTGGCCGCCATGTGCGATATCAAGATCGCGAGCCATGACGCGCAACTCGGCATGCCCGAGGTCAAGCTGGGCGTGCCCTCCGTGATACACGCGGCCATGCTGCCCGGCATGATCGGCTGGGGCCGGACCCGTGACCTGCTGCTGAGCGGGCGCATGATCGGCGCGCGGCAGGCATGCGACTGGGGGCTGGTGACCGACGTCGCGCCGGAGGGCGGCCTCGAGCCGCGCGTGGACGAGTGGAAGCGGGAAATGCTCACCGGCGCTCCGGTCGCGATGCGCATCCAGAAGGACCTGATCCGCCGCTGGGAACGGATGCCGACACAGGAAGCCATCGCCATCGGCATCGATGGCCTGGTTTCCGCGTACGGCACCAGCGAGCCCAGGGAATACATGGAGCACTTCCTCAGTGCGAGGAAGCGGGCCTGAGCCGGCCGAAGAACTGGAGGAGACAATAAGATCATGAAGACACGGCAGTTCCGCAGATTGGCAACCGGCATCGCCTTCGCGGCGGTGGCCGGTGCAAGCCAGGCCGCCCCCTACCCGTCCCAGCCGATCCGCCTGGTGGTGCCGTTCGCGGCGGGCGGACTCACCGACGTGCTCGCGCGGCAGTTGTCGAAGACCCTGCAAGGCGCGTTGAAGCAGCCGGTGGTGGTCGACAACAAGCCTGGCGCCGGCGGCATCATCGGCGCCGAGATCGTCGCCAAAGCCAGGGCGGACGGCTATACGCTGCTGGTCACCACGACGGCCCACGTGGTCAACCCGGCGGTGGCGAAAAGCCTGCCCTATAACACCGAGAAAGACTTCGCGCCCATCGCCAAGCTGGCCAGCACGCCAACCGTGCTGGCGGTCAATCCCTCCGTACCGGCGAATAACCTCAAGGAACTGCTGGCCTTCGCACGGCAGTCCGGTGGCGTGACCTACGGCTCGTCCGGGCCAGGCGGCATCACCCATCTCTCCGGCGAACTCCTTGCCGCGAGGACCGGCGCCCCGTTCGTGCATGTCCCTTACAAGGGCACGGCACTCGCCGTCAACGACCTGCTCGGCGGACAGATCAATGCCTCGTTTGTCGATGCGCTGACGGCAACGAAGTTCGTCGAGAGCGGCAAGCTGCGCGCGATCGGGGTCACCACAGCATCCAGGAGCGCCGCGCTTCCCAACGTGCCGACCCTTGCCGAGCAAGGCGTGCCTGGCTACGACACGGAGATCTGGATCGGTTTCTACGCCCCCGGCGGTACGCCGCCGGAGGTCCTGGGGCGCTTGAACCAGCTGGCCGTGGCATCGATGACCGAACCTGCCTTCCGGGCCACCCTGCAGCAACAGGGCACGACGGCGGGAACCATGGGCCTGGCCGAGTTCCAGGCCTATGTCGCCAGCGAGATCGCCAAGTGGCGCATTGTCGTGCAAACCGCTCACATCCAGCCACAGTAGAAAAGGAGCCGGCATGCCATCACCCCTTGCCGGGATCCGGATACTGGATCTGACCAGCGTGATCATGGGCCCCTATGCCACCCAGATGCTGGCTGAGTACGGCGCCGATGTGATCAAGGTCGAGCCCCCGGAGGGCGACATCATGAGAAAAATGGGACCTTGCGGCAAAGCCGGCATGGGCCCGGTGTTCCTCAACCTCAACCGCGGCAAGCGCAGCCTGTGCCTGGACCTGAAATCGGCGGCCGGCCGGGACGCCATGTACCGGGCGGTGGCAAGCGCCGATGTCTTCATCACCAATGTCCGGCTGAAAGCGCTGAAGAAGCTGGGGCTCGACCGGGATGCGCTGCACCAGCACAATCCGCGTCTTATCTACCTGTTCCTGTCCGGGTTCTCCGAAGCGGGCAGGCATGCGGGCCGGCCGGCGTACGACGACCTGATCCAGGCCATGGTCGGGCTGCCGCACCTGAGTACGGCGGCGGCCGGCGGCGATCCGAGGTACGTGCCGCTGAATATCGCGGACAAGACCATGGGCCTGTTCGCCGCACAGACCGTGCTGGCCGCATTGCTGCAGCGCGCCCGGAGCGGCAGCGGACAGTACATCGAGCTGCCGATGTACGAGACCATGGCGGGCTTCGTGTTGCTGGACCATCTCGCCGGCAACACACTGGTTCCGCCCGTCGGCGAGCCTGGAAACCCCCGGCTCGTCTCCCGCTATCGCAGACCTTACCGGACCCGGGACGGCTGGCTCAGCACGATGATCTATACGGACGGCCACTGGGCGGCATTCCTGGCCCTGGTCGGCCGGCCCGACATCTGGGAGCGGGACCGCCGCTTCGGCTCGGTAGCGGCCCGAACGGAATGCGTGGACATTGTCTACGCATTCATCGAGGAACAGATGCTGCAGCGCGACTCCGCTGACTGGCTGGAAGCCCTGGCACGCGCCGATATCCCGGTCGCCCCGATTGCGGATCTCAAGGCGCTGGTGGACGATCTCCGGCAGTCGCCGGCGGGCGTCATCGAGGAATACCAGGGCCACTCGGGAGAGCGCTATCTGGGGGTGTCGCCCGCTGTGCGGTGGGCGGGCGCATCGGCACCGCTCGCCGCCGCGCCATCGCTGGGCGAACACAACGAGGAAATCCTGCGCGAACTGCCCGCTGCGCACAGAGAGAGCCGGCCACAATCCCGCTAGCAAGGTAACGCCGGCGCTGTGAAATATCGTTACAGTTCCATTTCCCGGCGCGGCAGCGGCACTACTAGCGTGAATCCGCCGCGCTTGCCGCGCGGATGTGACGTGCCTGACGCGGCCCGCCGGGCGGCTCGTTAATTTCCATTACAAGGAAAAAGAAAAACCGCCCCGGCAAAGGGCG
>NZ_JARJLM010000255.1 GCF_029335485.1 Cupriavidus basilensis | reverse complement strand
TCGAGTCGCTCTCGCGCGCTGCCCTAGCCGCAGTCAACGAACCCGACATGAAGAAGCGTCTGACTGACTACGGCCTGGAGGTGATGAACGTCGGCCCGCAAGGCTTGGCCGACATTATGGCGCGCGATCAGAAACGTTGGTCCGCTGTCATCAAGGAATCCGGCTTCAAAGCCAACCCATAAACACTAAACGCAGCAATCTAAGCGAGGACAATCATGAGATTGAAGAACAAAGTCGCCATCATCACTGGGGCGGCAGGCAACATTGGCTTAGCGACAGCCCGGCTGTTCGCCCAGCAGGAAGCTCGGCTGGTGCTCGTTGATGCCAAGCGAGAAATGCTGGAAAGCGCCTGTACGGAATTCGACCCTGCGACCACACTGCTGGTCGCGGCAGACGTCACCTCTCCAGAGGACACCCAGCGCACAGCTCACGAGGCCATTGGGCGCTTCGGCGGCGTAGATATCTTCTTCGCCAATGCGGGCGTGGAAGGCATGGTGCAGCCGACGAATGAATACCCCGAAGACGTATACGACAAGGTGATGGATGTGAACGTCAGGGGCGTGTTCCTTGGCATCAAGTACATCGCACCGCAGTTGCGCGACGGGGGGAGCGTCATCATCACGTCCTCGATCATGGGGCTGGCAGGCGCGCCGCGCAACATCGCCTACACCGCCAGCAAGCATGCCGTGGTGGGGCTGATGCGCTCGGCAGCAGGTGACCTGGCGGCGCGGCGCATCCGCGTCAACACGGTGCATCCCGGTATGGTCGACAGCGAGATGCTGCGCCGCTTGATCGATCGCCACCCTGACCCCGAGCAGCGCCATGCGGACCTGATTGCGCGCATCAAGCTCGGGCGCTTCGTCACGCCGACGGAGATCGGCCAGACGGTACTGTTCCTGGCCTCCGACGAAAGCTGCATGACAACCGGGCAGACCTTTCTTATCGACGGGGGGTATCTGGAATGAGCACATCAGCAAAATCATCCGAAGCGGTACGCGCTGGCGCGAGCAGCACGCATCGCGCCGTTATCGTCGGCGCGGGTTTCGCGGGCATCGGACTGGGGGTACTGCTCAAACAGGCAGGCATCGACGACTTCGTGATTCTGGAGCGCGCCGAAGACATTGGCGGCGTCTGGCGTGACAACCACTACCCCGGCTCCGCCTGCGACATTCCGGCGGTACTGTATTCCTATTCCTTCGAGGCCGAATACCCCTGGACCACAGGCTACCCGAAGCAGCGCGAACTCCTGGACTACATCCACCACGTCGTGGCCAAGTACGGTCTCGGTCCGCATCTGCGCCTCGGTCAGCGAGTGACCGAAGCGGTCTTCGACGACGCCCGCCAGCGCTGGACCGTATCCACCGAACAGGGCATGGCCTGGGAAGGCGAGTGCTTCGTACCCTCTGTCGGGATCTTCAACGATCCGACGATGCCACGCATCGCAGGGTGCGAACGCTTCCAAGGCGAAGCCTTCCACTCAGCCAATTGGCGCGATGAGCTGGACCCCACTGCCCTGCGCGTGGCTATCATCGGCACGGGCGCCAGTGCAATACAGATCGTGCCGGAGATCGCGCGGGCGGCGTCCCAAGTCTCACTGTACCAGCGCACGCCGCCCTTCGTGGTTCCGAAGTCGGTGATCGCCGCCGGCCAGCCCCTCTCCGAGCGCGAACGGATTTTTGCCGAATTCGAGGTGGTTGCGGGCCGCCGCAAGGACTTCACCGCCACCCAGGCTGCGCAGGATGCCTTCATGCAGTACCTGGCGCAACAGGTCCCCGACTCTGCGCTGCGCGCCAAGCTCACACCCAACTTCACGCTGGGTTGCAAACGATCGCTGTTTTCGAACGAGTGGTATCGGGCGCTGCAGCAGCCGAACGTGGAAGTCGTGACGGAGCCAATCGAAACGCTGACCGAGACCGGCGTGCTCACGCGCGATGGCAAGCTTCGCGAAGCCGATCTCATCGTCTACGCCACCGGCTTCAACCCGTCGAACTACCTGCCCGGCATCACTGTGCGGGGATGCAACGGCGTGCTGCTGCACGACGTCTGGCAGGACGGCGCAGAGGCTTACCTAGGCATCACCGTACACGGGTTTCCGAACATGTTCATCCAGTTCGGCCCGAACACCAACGTGCCCGGCAGCGTGCTCTTCATGCTGGAGTGCCAGGCGCAGTACATCATGGCTGCGCTGCGTAGCCTGGCTTCGCGTGGCGCCGCCACGATGGAAGTCCGCCACGAAGCGATGCGCCGCTTCTGCGACGACCTGCAGCGGGACATCGCGTCCACCACCCAAACCGCCGCCCACTGCAGCAGCTACTACATGAATGCGGCGGGTAAGGTGGTCACGAACTTCCCTGGCACGCAAACGCGGTACCGAAACATGACGCAGGCCGTGAAGCCCGATGACTACCTCTTCCGCTAAGGTCGGCGAGGCGATCTTGGCGCCACTGCTCTCAATGCCCGCATCCGCACGCCTGCATAACGCCCTGATGGGAGCGCGGCGCCTTCGTGCGGAGCCGGGCGCCCGGGTGGTGGAGGCCTAGCCCCGGCGCCGCACCCACCTCCAGTCGGAGACAGCTGATGGGTGCGGGCGGTACGGATCTGTCAAACGACCACCTCGAACGGCAGCCCAACGAAGGGCGATCGATTGCGTCGGCGAGAACTATCGCTTTGTCCTCACGAGCCTTCATTTCTGAAGGCGGTGAACCTCGTTAGCCGCCGAGCAGTCGGGCGACGCACACGTCGCCATTCGCAGCTGATTTTGGCGGATGCCCTGTTCCATTTTGGCAGTTGCCGCCCGACATCAATCAGGAAAGTCGTTCCCCTCCCAAAGCCGCTTCCGCCCGCCTCGGTAGCGGTCGATCCGAACGTCTACTCCGGCCTCCCGGGCAATTTCATTCGCTTGCCGTGTCATGGCATCCAGTGCCGAGAAGAACGCATCTTGAGCCGCGGGAGGGATGGAGGAAAGGACCCGCGCGTTAATGGCTTCGACCTGGGGAAACAGGTCTCTCACCAAGGTCACCCCTTTTTCCGTCAGCGCCAGGATGATTCGGCACCGATCGTCGCGTCCGGGATTCCGTTGCACCAGAGCCTTCTCAATCAGTCCGCCGACGGCCTTGGAGACACGCGCTCGATCGAGCGAGGCGCGTTCCGCCAGTTCCGATGGCGACAACGAACTGTCGCGGAACAGAAGAAGCAGCAAATGCCACTCGCGCCGGGTAATGCCATAGCGGCCCTCGCACAACCGCGTGACGGGCGCACCCGCGAGCGAAACGAGTCGCCATAAGCGAAAGTTCAGCAGGTTCTCGGGGTCGATCTCCATGAAGCTTGTCTCCTGGGCCATACCTCTTGGATGAGGTTTTCTGATTTGATCTTCACACCGCGGCATGCGAACCGAGTCCTCCGGTCGACATGTTTTCAATGACCTAGGCCACACAAAGGCCCCCATTCGGGCGCCCGCTTTTGGGTGAGGCCAACTTGAGCATATGGCCCCAGCGGAAGCTTCGCCATTCACTGGACCACCTGCCAGATGAATTGATGGCGCGAGGCCACTCAATCACCGGAAAGGCGCGCACCGCAGGGAACCCCCTCACCCGCTGGCCGGGCATGGCGATGGTCTTGCCATCGCATCCCATCTCCAGGCCGTGGTAGCCGCAAATCAGATTGCCTTCACAGACCATGCCCCGCGACAGCGGGGCACCGCGGTGCGGGCAGTAATCCTCCAGTGCGACGACCTGCTGCTGCGGACCGCGGTAAAACACCATGGACTCGCCGCAAATGGTCCGGTCCAGCGGCTTTCCGCCAATTTCATCGGGCGTACACGCCACATACCAAGCGTTTTGAGGGAACATCAGTCCCCGGTTTCTCATGGGGTTGGATTATGGGATCCAATTCTATGAATTTTCGTCAAAAGAATCCAAGAAAATATCTCCAATGGATCCAATCAAAACAGAAGGCGCCGACTCTCTCGGTGTTCTGGCCAGCCTGCGCAAGCTGATCATGGACGGCCGATACCCACCTGGGACGCGCTTGGCCGAGATCGCGGTGGCGGAGGCTCTGGGCGTGTCACGCACACCGATTCGCTTGGCCTTTCGCACCCTCGAACAGGAAGGGCTGCTCGGAAAGGCGGGCAAGCGCGGCGTTGTCGTCCGAGCGTTTTCCGAGGCAGACGTACTCTGCGCCCTCGAAGTGCGGGGCGTACTGGAGGGGTTGGCTGCGCGCCGCTTGGCAGAACGCGGCCTGGACGACGCGGTGCGCGCCACGCTGCAGGCCTGCGTCGATGACGGTGAGCGCGTCCTGGGAAAAGGATATCTGGAAATCGACGATATCGGCCACTGGAGTCAACTCAACGACATCTTCCACAGCACCATCGTGGGCTCCACCGGAAGCGATGTGATCGCCGATGCCATCATGCGTAACAACCACCTTCCCTTCGCCTCAGCGGGCTCCATCGTGATCGACAAGCAGGCTCTGGACAAGGAGTACGAAAAGCTGCGCATTGCACAATTTCATCATCGGCTCGTCCTCGACGCTTTGGTTCGAGGCGAGTCCGCCCGGGTGGAAATGCTGATGCGCGAGCACGCCCACGTCGGGCTCCGCTATGGAGAACTGCTCGGTCTGACGGCCACCTCGTCACCCGGCAAGGAAGTGGCCCCCGTCACAGCGCCCGATGCGGCGACGGTGCGCCACGGCCGCGGTGCACAAACCAAACCTAGGCCGCAGGCCAAGTCGAAGCAGACCTAGCGGATGGATTTCTATGCCACCGAGTTCAAAACATTGCTGATTGTTTTGAACAATTAGAGGGAGACGCCCTACAGTTTCGAAAAAACTGGAGACAGTGCATGCCTTTCATCCCTCGCCGCGTCGCTTGCAATGCGGTCCTCGGCATTCTGCTCGCCGTTTTAGCCGGCCCGACGTTGGCACAGGCCAACTATCCCAGCAAAACCATCAAATTCGTCAACAATTTTCCACCGGGTGGGCCTTCTGACATTTTGGCCCGCTCGTTGGCTGACGCTTTGCAGTCCAGTCTGAAGCAGACCGTGATTGTTGAGAACAAGGCGGGGGCCAGAGGAAACCTCGGCGCAGATGCGGTCGCTAAAAGCGCGGCAGACGGCTATACGGTGCTAGTGGGCATCGATACGACGTTCACGATCAATCCGCACATCTATAAGACCATGGCCTTCAAGGCAAGTGATCTCAAACCCGTGCTGATCATGGCGTCTTCCGGGCTGCTGGTCGGCGTGAATTCAGGCATCGGCATCAAAACCATGACCGAACTGGTGGCGCGGGGCAAAAGCAAAGGCCTAGCCCTCAGTTCGGGCGGCAGCGGCAGTCCGGGACATCTGGCCGCAGAACTCTTCAGCGACGCGACCCAGGCCAAGGTGGCGCATATCCCCTACAAGGGCAATACCCCGGCGGTGATGGCGGTGGTGGCCGGAGAGGTCGACGGCGGTATGCTGGCCACACCTGGCATGCTCCCCCATGTGAAAAGCGGGAAGGTCACTCCGATGGCTGTGACCAGCGCCCAACGTTCCCAGTTGCTGCCTGATACTCCTACTGTAGCCGAGGCGGGCCTGAAGGATCTGGAACAAGAGGTGCTGTATCTGGTCATGGTTCCGGCAGCCACGCCCGAGCCTGTCGTTCAGACTCTGCAGAAAGCCATGGTCGAAGGACTGAATCGCCCCGATATTCAAGCCCGCATGGCTAACTTGGACCTCCATCCTGAAGTCCATACAGGTGCCGATGCCGCCAAGCGATTGCAACAAACCTCGGAACGCTACGCCCGATTGGCACGCGCAACCGGCATGAAGGTGGAGTGACCCCTAAATGAGCCAGTCCCGCCCCAACATCATCTACATCGTGGCAGACGATCTCGGCTATGCTGACATGGGCTGCTACGGCGGTCGCGATGCGGCGTTCGGCCCGGTGTCGCCGGTGCTCGACCGCCTTGCGGCCAATGGCCTGAAGTTCACCCAAGGCTATGCCAACTCCCCAGTATGTTCGCCCACGCGCTTCGCCATGATCACGGGGCGCTACCAGTATCGGCTGCGCGGCGCAGCGGAGGAGCCCATCAGCAGCAAAAGCAAGGACAGCACCACGCTGGGCCTCCCGGTGTATCACCCTACTCTGCCGTCTCTGCTGCGCGCCAACGGCTATCGAACCGCACTGATTGGGAAATGGCATCTTGGCTACCCGCCCGTCTTCGGCCCGCTCAAATCGGGCTATGAGGAGTTCTTCGGTCCGATGTCAGGTGGCGTGGACTACTTCACGCACTGCAGCAACAACGGCACGCATGACCTCTACGTCGGAGAGGAGGAAAAGTCCGAAGAGGGCTACCTGACCGATTTGCTGTCGCAGCGAGCGGTGGACTATGTGAACCGGATGGCCCGCCAGGATGCGCCTTTTTTTCTGAGCCTGCACTACACCGCTCCGCATTGGCCCTGGGAAACTCGGGACGACGCCGACGTCGCACAGGACCTCGATGGCAAACTGTTCCACGTGCACGGCGGCAACATCCATACCTACCGCCGCATGATCCACCACATGGATGAAGGCATCGGCTGGATGGTGCAGGCATTGCGCAATAGCGGCCAGCTGGACAACACCCTGATCGTGTTCACCAGCGACAACGGCGGTGAACGCTTTTCAGATAACTGGCCTTTGGTGGGAGGCAAGATGGATTTGACCGAAGGCGGTATCCGGGTGCCGTGGATTGCCCATTGGCCAGCTGTGATCGCACCTGGACAGGAAAGCCGCCAGCACTGCATGTCCATGGACTGGTCCGCCACGATGCTCGACGCAGCCAGCGTCGCGGCGGATCCGGCCTATCCGCTGGATGGGATATCGCTGCTCCCGGTTCTGCATGACGCTCGAAACACATTTCTGCGGCCCCTGTACTGGCGTATGAATCACCGGGGTCAGCGGGCCATGCGCCTGGGTGACTGGAAATACCTGCGTGTAGATGGCGTTGATTACCTGTTCAACATCGAAGCCGATGAACGCGAGCGCGCCAACCAAGCCCGTCGCGATCCGAGCAGGCTGAACACGCTGCGCACGGCCTGGGAGAGTTGGAATGACGAACTGCCGCCTATCCCTGAAGATGCTGGCATCAGTCTAGCTTACTCAATAGACGACATCCCGCAACGTTAAGCGTGCGGCCGGTTCATTCTCGCGTGCCGCTATTCAAACCTTCGTCGGCCAACCGCCGCGGGCTGCTTGCGCAGACCGAACGGCATAGGAAGCCGATCGCCGCCGGCGGCGAGGCGCGGGCAGCAATCTGTAGCGATGGCGCGTACCGTCTGGGGCCTGGCTCCTTCGGTCGCGACACCGCGGGCCGACTTCCGCGCAATGTCATCTAGCGTGGCCACGCCTGCCCGGATACCCGGCCATATCGGCAGCGCGCGAAGGAACTCGGCCTCTCTCTCCATGGGGCGATGCAACCGACGGGTATCCCGGATTTCTTCGTCCGCTTCCTCACCGAGCCGGACGACCTGGTCGTGGATCCGTTTGGCGGCACGGTCCGGACTGGGCTGGCTGCGGAGAGGCTCGGGCGTCGGTGGTTGGTAACCGACTGGATGTTGGAGTATCTGCGCGGCGGCGCCGAACTCTTTCGGGGTTGCGCGGGCTTCGGCCTGCATCCGGCACTTGCAACCCTGGACTGATCTGGATCCTCAGAGGCCCTGACGCCAAGAGGCGCTCCGACGCGTTTCGATGCTAAAACCTCGGTCCGCACGCGCCAAACCAGATAGGAGAATCACCATGAACGCAATGGCAGTCCCCCCAACCTCTCTAACTCGCGGATGCAACCCGCAATCTCAAGCATCTCCACGTGAAGCAGGCCTCGCCGCGTGAGTTGCTCCCGGAGTTGGCAACCATGTACTCGCACGCCCATGCTGCGCACGCCGTGGGTGAAACACAGCACATCTAGACAGCACTCGCATTGCTGGCTGACAGTCATTTTGGGTAATTGTCTCGAGAGACAAATGGGTCGGCGCCACGGGGAATCGTTTGTATGCGGGAACGCACCGCATTGCACTTTGACGGCTTTCTCGATTGCACTCACTTCGCGGACCGACCCACGGCGACGTAGTGTGAGGCGCGGCAGGTCGATATCGAATACGATTCGGATGGAGTCAATTCGGATGGAGTCAACGCTGCCTGGAATGCGCCGCAACGCGGTCCGTGTTGACCAGAAGTTAGCGCCGAACGAAAGGGTTGGGAACATCCAGATCAGTTGAGATCCAGATGCTCTTTGTTTCGAGATACTCCTTGATAGCCTCCACGCCAGATTCACGTCCTATGCCGGAACGCTTGTAGCCGCCGAACGGCGTGGTGAAGCTAGTGGCGCGGTAGTTGTTGATCCACACCGTGCCCGCGCGCAGTTTCTCCGACATGAACATCGCGCGGTGCAGCGACTTCGTCCACACGCCAGCGGCTAGGCCGTACTGCACGTCGTTGCCTATGCGAATGGCATCCTGCTCATCCTTGAACGGAATCACGGCCAGAACCGGACCGAACACTTCTTCTTGAGCGATGCGCATGCGGTTGTTCACGCCGGTGAAGATAGTCGGCTCGACGAACCAGCCCACGCCCAGATCGTCGCGGCGCTTGCCCCCGAGAGCGCAGTGTGCGCCCTCGGCGCGGGCAATATCGAGGTAGCTAAGAATCTTTTCAAACTGAGGTCGGGTTGCGATCGGGCCGATCTGCGTGTCCGGCCGCGTCGGGTCGCCGAGCTTGGCGTTCTTCACAAAGTCCACCAGACGAGCGACGAGCGCGTCATGGATCGATTCCTGCACCAGAAGGCGAGAGCCCGCGATACAAGTCTGCCCGGCAGCGGCGAAGATGCCCGAGACCACCCCCTTAACGGCCTGGTCCAGATCCGCATCGTCAAACACGATGTTCGGGGATTTGCCGCCGAGTTCGAGCGTGACCGTCTTGAGGCCACGTGCGGCGGCTTCGTAGATCTTCTGCCCGGCCATTTCGCCACCCGTGAACCCTACGTGCGCAACCAGCGGATGGGCCACCAGCGGTTCGCCGACTTCGGCACCGAAGCCCGTGACGACGTTGACCACGCCGTCTGGAAACCCTGCCTCCTTGAACAGTTGCGCGAACAGTATGGCCGATGGTGAGGTGAACTCGGAGGGCTTGATGACAGCCGTACAGCCAGCCGCCAGTGCGGGCGCGAGCTTCCAACTCGTCAGCGTGAGCGGCGAGTTCCACGGCGTGATGATGGCCACGACGCCTTTGGCTTCGTATCGGGTAAAGCATGTCACGCCCTTCTTGTCCGTCGGGATCACGCGACTTTCCACCTTGTCGGCCAATCCGGCGTAGTAGCGAAAGTAGTCCGCCACGTAGCGCACCTGCGAGGTGACCTCAGCGGCCAGCTTGCCGTTGTCGCGCATTTCGACCTCGGCAAGTCGAGCGGCGTCACGCTGCAGCAGTTCTGACAGGCGAAACAGGAGTTCACCGCGCTGGGTGGCACTTAGGCGTGACCATTCCCCCGCCTCGAACGCCGCGTGCGCTGCCTGGACAGCGCGGTCTACGTCGCTGGCGTTGCCGCGTGCGACTTCCGCCCAGGTTTGTCCCGTATAAGGGTTCTGCGTTTCAAAGAACCGATCAGAGGTGGGGGACACATCGTGGCCGTTGATGTAGTGCATGAAGCGTGGCATCGGGGTCGTGGTCATGGCAAATCTCCGTGAGAGGAAATGTTGAAGGCAAGGCACTGGCGTCGTCGGCAAGCAAATTTCGCATTGAGTGCCGCTAAATTTGATTGCGTCTGACAGAACTACATTCTATTATTTGGTGGCGCGCATCGCCAGTACTGAATTCGCAAATCAATCAGGAGACCCGTTTCATGCCCTGTTTCACGTATCGACTCTGGCGGTGGGCGACTGCCTTTGCAGCGTCCCTCTGCCTTGCCAGCGCATCGCACGCGCAAAGCGATCTCTTTCCAAGTCAGCCGGTCCGCATGGTGGTCGGCTTTCCGGCGGGCGGTCCGACCGATGTGGTAGCGCGGCTGATCGCCGATTCGCTCAGCCGATCGATAGGGCAGCCCGTGCTGGTGGACAACAAGCCTGGCGCCAACGCTACCATTGCGGCC
Organism: Cupriavidus basilensis; assembly: GCF_029335485.1. Taxonomy (GTDB): domain Bacteria; phylum Pseudomonadota; class Gammaproteobacteria; order Burkholderiales; family Burkholderiaceae; genus Cupriavidus; species Cupriavidus basilensis_E. The sequence goes on along the minus strand of NZ_JARJLM010000255.1, from coordinate 65,805 downwards.
GAGCAGGTGGCGCGTGCCAAGCCTGACGGCTACACGATCCTGATGGCCGCGACCAATCATTCGATCAATGCGGTGCTCTATAAGACTTTGAAGTTCGACACTGAGAAGGCCTTCGCTCCCGTCACCGCCGTGGCCGTGGCGCCGACAGTGCTCGTTGTAAATCCGAAGTTCCCGGCGAAGAACTACGCCGAATTTGTGGCGTTGATGAAGTCCCATCCTGGTAAGTACAGCTACGCGAGCGCCGGTAGCGGAGGCACCCCACACCTCTCGGCAGAGATGTTCAAGATACTCACCCACACGGCGATCGTGCACATTCCTTACCGGGGTGCTGCGCCCGCAGTGACCGATCTGATTGGGGGGCAGGTGGACATGATGTTTGCCACGCTGGGTTCGGTGCTGCCTCAACTTCGCGCTGGCCAGCTGCGTGCGATTGCCGTGGCTGCGCCACAGCGCAGCCGCCTGCTGCCGAACGTGCCTACGTTCGAGGAATCAGGCTTGAAGGGCTTCCGGCTCGATTCATGGTATGGCCTGCTGGTTCCGGCCGGCACGCCAAAGCCAGTGGTCGACCGCCTGCATACCGAGATCGTCCGGGCTGTCTCGTCTGCCGCGTACCAGGAGAGACTCAATGCTGCCGGCCTCGAGCCCGTGATTGACAGCAATCCAACACGTTTCGCCGAACAGATCCGCACTGAGATCGCCAACTTCGGCGGCGTGGTGCGCGCCAACAAACTGACCATCGATTGAGTACCTGCCCCATGAATGCAAGACCGACACTGCCCGACGCGCAGATGCCCCCCTATGTGCTGGGCACGATGGCCCTGACCGGCTACTACGGCCCCGTGAACGAAAATCAGGCGGCCGCGACCATCGCCCGCTACCTTGACGCGGGTGGACGCTACATCGACACCGCCGACCTGTATGCCGATGGCGCCAATGAAATCTTGGTGGGTCGCTGCCTTGGTCCGCTCCGAAAAAACGTGGTGCTGGCCACAAAGTTCGGCTACACCTTTGGCGAGCGGGCCGACCAGCGAGGCCTGGATGCGCGCCCGGAAAGGGTCGAGCCCGCCTGCGACGCGAGCCTGCGGCGCCTAGGCACCGACCACATCGATATCTACTATCTGCATCGAGTGGACTCACACGTGCCCATCGAGGACACTTGGTGCGCAATGGCGAGGCTGGTGGAAAAAGGCAAGGTGCGCGCCTTGGGCTTGTGCGAAGTGGGTCCCGCCATATACCGGCGCGCCGCAGCCATCCATCCGGTCGCGGCGGTGCAGTCCGAATACTCGCTCTGGAGTCGCGAGCCAGAGGAGGAGATGCTGGAGTTCCTGCAGGCGCAGGGCGCGTGGTTTTTTGGCTATGCGTCGCTGGGGCGCGGTTTCCTCAGTGGTGCGGTGCGCAAGCCGGAGGATTTTCCGCCCGAGGACCAGCGGCGCGACATGCCCCGTTTTCAGGGTGAGAATTTCCGCCGCAACCTGGAACTGGTCGATGCGCTGCGCGCCATGGCTGCCGAGATGGGTGTGTCCGCGGCGCAGCTTGCTCTTGCCTGGTGCCGTCGCCACCTGAAGGCCAGCCCGATCGCCGGGGCCACCGCGCCAGAGCATATCGACGATGCGCAGGCCGCGCTGGCGCTGTCGGTGCCCGCTGAAGTGTGGGCTCGGATCGACGCCGTGTTTCCGCTGGGGGCTGCGGCCGGCCAACGCTACAGCGCTTCAGCGATGAAGCGATTGCAAAGTGGTCGCTAATGGCCTCTTGGCGCGAGGCGGTTGGATCTCGCGCCCAAGCGCTTGCGATGCTCGCCTGTAGCGCATCTGGCACATACGCCGGCATGTGAATACACAGCCGGGAGCGGGTAATTCATGTACGGCGAGGGTGCCGCGATCGGGGATCCTAGGCCGCCGGGTAGATGCTTGTGTCGGCGCCAAAGTTGGCCGAAAGACGTCGCGCGGCGTCTTGAAGAGCGGGCACATAGCTCTTGGTGCCCGATTCCTCCAGCCGATAGCGCGGGCCCGAGATGCTCAGCGCGCCAGCGAGCCCCCCGTCTGGACCGAAAACAGGGACAGAGACTGCCGCCAATTCTGGATCGACTTCATTGCCGAACGAGGATGCCCAGAATTCGCGGCGTACTCGGTCGAGGCGTTCCCCTGGATCGCCGCGGAACGCCATGATCACGCTACCGGCCGCTCCGTTTTCCAGTGGCCGCCAATCGCCCTCGCGCACGACGTCCCGAATCATACGCGGGGCATCCACGCGATGCAGGCAGATGCGACCATTTTGCGCCGGCACGTAGTACGAAGCACTCTCGCCCAATAGGGCCACAAGCTCGCGCAGGACCGGGACAACGTATTCCGAGGTTCGAAACTGTCGTTGAAAAATGGCGCCGAGCTGGAGTGGTTTGGAGCCAATCTGGTAGCTGCCATCGGTAATGCGCACGAGATAGCCGGCGCGCTGCAAAGACTCCGCTAGGCGCAGCACGGTGCTCTTGTGCAGGCTCGCGCGCTCGGCGATTTGTGTGAGAGTAAGGCTGTGGTCCTGCGGCGTGAACGTTCCCAGAATGCTGAGGGCGCGGTCTACGGCGGCAACACCGGTTTCTTCCGACATATGATGAGCAGCAGAACTGCCAAAGCCATTGAAGTGTCGGGCAACTGAAGGGTAGAGTCCCGAAGCCAGCCGATCTACAGGCTTAACCTTCTTCGGAAACAACAGAGTACCGTCCGAAACAATTTCTGCTCTGGCGATCTGAGGTCTGTAGGTATTGGAAACTCAATTCTACCAGATAGAACAATAGCTGGGTTCCACTCCAGTTTTTCCAACAGGCAGCCTCTTCTCAGATCTGGGCCGATAGGGACGCAAGGGCTGACCGTCCAGAAAGGAAAACCGGCTCGATAGCCACATCACTGTGTCTTCTCTCGATTCTCGAACAGCCCGATGCGCCTTCTGGATCGGCGCCGTAATATCATATTTACGCATTTATTACACTAATAGCGCAGATATTCCAATTGACCCATGGTGGGAATGGGTATTCATCCGGGGTTGGACGCCCAATACTCTCGCTGCGGCGCTGATCTCCCGCGGTTGACGGACAGGCGACCCGCCACCTCCATGCCTCCATGAGGCGGGTCGTCTTCTTTTTCATGTCGGTCAACGGGCGGGGGTAGCTCAGCGGTAGAGCGGAAGGCCCCCAAGCTTATGACGAGGGTTCGGTTCCCATCGCCTCAGCGAATCCGTCAAACCGTTTTGCGCTTGTTCGGCCAAGCTGGCTCACATGCGAGCTACGGTGCATTGCCTTTCTTCGTCACCGCCTCCAGTTCCCGCCGCACCTGCGCCTGGAGCTTTTCGCGCACAGATCAGGCGGGCCGACCCACTCCTTAAGGGCTTGTTAGCACGATCTAGCCTTCGAGTGCTGAGATCTGATCCGTGTCGTACCGGGCGCGCAGATCGGCGACTTTCTCCGGATTCGCCGCGCCACCCCTGGCTACGGTATCCGCAAGCTCCTCGAAGTAATGCTCGTGACCGGGCAGCGACACTGTCATCAAGACGTGCGCTGGCTTGTCCGAGAGATTGGCGATGTTGTGCGCCACGCCCGGTGGCAGGAACACATAGGTGCCCGGCGTCGCGCGTACGCGCCGGTCGCCAATCTGCCAGTCGCACTCGCCCTCCAGCACATGGAAGGTCTCTTCCTGCACGCGATGCACGTGCAGCCCCGTCGAAAAGCCGGCCGGGATCGTCCATTCGAACATCGACATATGGCGGGTGTGGTCGCCGGTGACGAGAAACGCCATGGGCTGGCCGGCGAGCTGCACTTGCTTGCCTTCGCCCGGCATCCGGATGATCGCCGTTGCAGTCATGATATGGCCTCTCAAACCAGGCGGCCAAGGCCGCTTATCAGGCGGTGCAGTCCAACCCTAATTACGTGATCCTGATTGGACCGCTCGTTGCTCTGGATCGAATCGATGAAGCGAAAGCTGCCGCCGCGCGCGTTCTGGAATTGCAGCCGACTTTCCGATTCAGCCGCCAGTTTGCCGGCGTCGACTGTGCGCCCCCGCTTGCACAAATGCTTGGCGACGCGCTACGCATCGCCGGGCTGCCTGAATAGGCTTGCGCTATCCCGTCAGCTTGGCTGAGCGCCGGTCGCGTTTTATGCCTTGCTTGCCGCATTTCGGTATCGCGCTCCTGAGAAACAGTTGGGGCAGCAGGTTTTTTTCAAGCTGGCCGAACGGCTTGGGTGATCTGGGAACCGAGGGTAGTCGCGCGGCGTTGGAGAGCGGCGACGGCGCGCTGGCGCTGCTGTTCTTCGTAGTGCTGCTGGCCCTGGTCGACGAAGACTTCGCTGCGGGCCAGCATGAGGTACACCATCCAGGCGAGCTTATGGGCGACGGCGGGATTGGCGCGCGGCGTGTCAATGCGCGCGCACAGCCGCGGGTAGAACGCGCCTACCCCGAAGTCGTTGCGCGACAGGCTCATCGCCGCCAGTCAGTCATGACGGAGCGCGGCCGGCGATGCTGCGCCGCACACGGGATCGACTTCACTGCGAGCGCGGCGGCAAGCAAAGCGGTTGGGCCAACTCTCGCAGCACGGAAAGAAAGAGCTGTGCCGCCGGGCCCAGGGTCCGGCCGCGCAATGTCAAGATCATGGTGGGCGTACGCCACGGCGGCAGCGCAATGGGCAGGACCTTGAACATCTCGCGATGCCGCCCAAAGGGCAGGAGCGAGTGCGGGACCATGGTCACAAAGCGACCCGTGTCCAGCAGGCTGTATCGGGCCATCAGGGAGCCGGAGTGGATGACCCGCTGCGGCATCGCCAGGCCCCGCGCCGCCAACGCCTCGGGCAGCGGCGTCTCGGGCATAACCTCATTGCGCGACAGGATCCAGTGTGCATCGACCAACTCGTCCAGTTCGATGCGCCGACGCTTGGCGAAGGGACCTGCATGGCCAACCACGACCCGCATATGGTCATGAAACAGCGGCTCGCCGTCGATGCCAGGAGGAAGCGGCAGCTTGTAAGGTCGTGCCACGACAAAGCTCACCATCCGCTCCATCAGGAAGTGGTTGATGAGGTCCGGCGACTGTCCGGACTCCAGCACAAAGCGCATGCGAGGGTGCTTGCGCAACACCGCCTCCATCGTGGCGCTGACCAGACCGGCATGCAGCGTTTCCATGCACCCCAGCCGCACTTCACCACCGCTGGGGTCGGCCAGGTGATCCAGCTCACGCAGAGCGCCTTGCATCTCGTCGAACACCGCCTTGGATCGGCGCACCAGCGCCTCCCCGAATGGCGTAGGCTCAATGCCCTTGGGGCCTCGCTCCAGCAGGCGCAGGCCCAGCGTGTCTTCCAACTCGCCGATGACCCTCGACACCGCCGACTGGGACAGGTGCATGGCCTGTGAAGCCTTGCGCATGCCGCCCGCTTGAACGACGGCCACCAGGGTCTGCAGATCGTGCAGGCGCACCCGCCGCATTGCCCGTTCGATGTCCATGCCTCGCCTCCATTGATCTTGGAACGAGATCATATGATGCCAAAAGAATGCTTTCCCGGAACGGCCTGCAACCCTAATCTGGCACCCGACACAGGTGCAAAGGGCAAAAACATGATGGCGATGGTTAGCGACGAGACTACAGTGGACCGCGAGCCGGCCGTTGTGCGGCGCACACCCGGTCTATTGCTCGGGCCGTACTACCCCCTTACCCCCTCGAACGGTTCGGATGCTGATCTGTGGAGTGGTGATGCTCGGTTGCCCGATGGTGCGCGTTACCTCCAATTGCAAGGCAGGGTGCTCAATCTTCTCGGTGTACCTGTGGCCGACGCACTCGTCGAAATCTGGCATGCCGACTACCACGGCCGCTACCGGCACCCCAGTGCGCCCGATCACGAGCGAGTGGTCAAGGGGTTCGCGGGCCACGGCAGCGTGTGCAGCGATACGCAAGGCCGCTTCGCTTTCCGCAGCCTGGTGCCCGGCGCCTATGCCGATGGCCTTGTGCAGCGTGCGCCCCATGTGCATGTGCAGGTGACAGGCCAGGTGGACCGCTTGATTACGCAGATCTTCCTGCCTGGTCATCCGCTGAACGGCCACGATCGCTGGTACCGCGCGGTGGCACGCCCCGAATTGCTCACTCCCGACGTCTTGCGCGACGGTGCCGATACCCTGGCGCTGGCCTGGACCGTCGTGCTCACGCAAGGATGAATCGTTCGCAATCCAGAAGGAGAAGATGATGGAAACGATCAACACCCAACGGCGCCGGCTGACCTCTGCCCTGCTCTCCGCCGGCATCGCTGCCCCTTTGTCCCTGCGGGCACAGCCTCGAATCGATGCCTTGCGGATCATCCACGGCTACCCGGCGGGCGGATCGATTGACGTCGTCTGCCGCAAGCTGGCGGAGAAACTCACCGGGCGCTATGCCGACCACGTGATCGTGGAGAACAAGCCCGGCGCGGCAGGACGGCTGGCCATCGAGGAACTCAAGAGAGCGCGCGCGGACGGCTCGGCCATGCTCGTCGCGCCGGCCTCCGCCTTCACGCTGTATCCGCACGTCTATCGCCAGCTGAGCTACGACGTGTTCACCGACCTGGCGCCGGTATCCACGGTGGCCAGCACGGGCTTTGCGCTGGCTGTCGGGCCCAAGGTACCGCCGGAGGTCAACAGCTTCGAGGCATTCAAGCAGTGGTGCCGTGCCGATCCCGCGGCTGCGCAGTGCGGCAATCCGGGCGCCGGCTCGCTGCCCCACTTCATGGCCACGCTGATGGCGCGCGAGGCCGGTGTGACGCTGGGGTACATCCCGTACCGCGGCGGCTCCGCGGCGATGCAGGCCACGGCTGCGGGAGAAGTGGCGGCGGCGCTGTCGACCGAGGCCTCCGCCCGCCCTCTGCTGCAGGCCGGCAAGCTGCGCGTGCTGGCGACCACCTGGCCCGAGCGCTCGCCGTTCTTCCCCCAGGTGCCGACCTTCCGCGAACTGGGGCTGCCAGCGCTTGCGCGGCGCGAATGGTTCGGCGCGCTCATGCCCGCTCGCACGTCGACCACGACGGTGCAAACGGCGGTGGAGGCTCTGCACGCGGCACTGAGGGAGGGGGACCTGCGCGACGTCTTGGAGCGCTCCTACCTGGGCATCGATTCGTCGACACCGGCGCAGTTGCAAGCTGCCATCCGGCGTGAGTACGACTTCTGGGCTCCGATCGTGCGAGCGTCTGGGTTCACGCCCGAGGGCTGAAGAGCCGGCTGAATAGCGGCTGGCGATACGGCTCTGGCAGGACGAGCGCAAAGCCGATGGCTGTATCCGCATTCCACAGAACGGCCCGTTCAGTCGAACCTTAGATTTCGTTGCACCACGACTTGCCGCCAACGTTGGTACTCGCTGGCGATGTGACGCCCAAAAGCCTCGGGCGTGCCCGGGCTCGGCTCCGTGCCCGCGCGCGCCAGCATGGCGCGCACTTCCGGCTCGTTCAGCACGGCCGTGATGTCCGCGTTGAGCTTCGCGACAACGGGGGCTGCCATGCCTGCTGGCCCAACGATTCCCCACCACGAGCTGACATCCATGTCGTGCAGACCCTGTTCGCACAGCGTCGGCACCTGCGGCAGCGCTTTCACACGGTGGGAGCCGGTGACGGCCAGGGCCCGCTGCGGCCGCTTTCAATGAATGGGAGCGGCCCGGATAGGGTTTCGAACATGCCCTGGATGTCCCCCGTCAGCAGCCCCTGATAGACTCCCGGAGCCACCCGATACGGCACGTGCGCCATGAAAATGCCCTCGTTCTGCTTGAGCAGTTCGGTCGCCAAGTGATGCAGGGACCCCTGCCCCGGCGCGAGGTGCGTGCGGACCGCTGGCGCTGGCGGAGGCGAGGCGAGTTGTTTTGAACGTGCGGTGCAGACACAAGTGGATGGCGACACACGCATTGATCCGTCGCTGTTTTCGTACCTGTCGCCGCTCGGCTGGGAGCACATCAACCCGACCGGCGACTTCGTGCGGCGGAAAAGCCACAAACTCGAAAAAGGGAAGTTCCGCCCCTTAGAGCAACTTCCAGAGATGCGATAGCCGACAGGCCAAGTTCGGCTGGCACATCGCTCGATGGCATTGGCAGCGCACACCATTCGAGGATGGGGGTAGGCTGCACAGCCGAGACTGCCACCTGCGACTTGTCGCTGAAGATATCCGAGAAACTCAAATCCAAATTGAACATGCACGATTAGAGACGTGGCACGGAGCGAGGCACCGAGCCCGCGGCTCATCGCGTGCGGTTGGTGGCAACCAGTGCAATGATGATCGCTGCGAGGCGGCATTAGCCTCTGCTTCTGCGGGGGTAGTTGTACGCTCAGCGCTGTCAGGATTTTCGTCTCCGCCGCGATTGTGGCGTTCTCTTCGGCCCGGGATGAACTGGTGACCACCCAATCATCCGCGTACCGCGTGATTGATAGCCCCTGCGCCGCATCTCCTAATCAAACGGCGTCAGGACAGTATTGCGCAGCAACGGGATGGGACCCCACCTTGCGGGGTTCCGCGCTCCTTACCGGTCTTCCGGCGCACTCAGAATTTGTGACGCAGACCAAGCGCGAAGGTACTTCCGGTGGATGCGGTCGATAGCTTGTCGAACATATAGATGGCGTAGACATCGGTGCGCTTCGACAGGAAGTAGTCGTAGCCAAGCGATGCCGTGTTCCTGATGGAGTACGGGGTCCGCGGCTGGTTGCGTGTTGTTCTTGCCCAATCCACTAGCACCGAACCCGACGTCGTGACCGGCACAGAGAAGCCAACTTGGTAAGTCCGCGTCAAAGCGTCATTCCCATTGGTGCTCGTTCCCTCTATCGTTGCGAAGAGCTTGGCCCATTTGAAATCGTAGCCAATGCCCGCAAGGTAGGCATCCTGCGAAATGATGGGGGCGGTGATACCGCTGCGTACACGTTGCAACGAAACACCAGCAGTCAGGTTCCCACCTGAGTAAAAGCCGTGAAGCCCGATATTCGCAGTGCCATTGTGACCAGGAACCTCGCCAAAACCGTAAATGGCTGTACCGCTGAATCCGCCAAAGTCGGGGGTTTCATACCGGACGGCGTTGTTCCAGACCGTATCGCCTACGATTGCGCCACCGAAGGTCGCAACGAACGACTGCGTCACCAACGGCGAAAAGACAACAGAGGCACCAAACGGATTTAGCCGCTGCATCACCGCGTAGGTCGGGTTGGTTTGCCGCCCGAACGTGATTTGCCCAAATCCCCCCTGAAGCCCAAGATAGGCGTTGCGGGCAAAGAACGGGTCCGTGGCATTGCGTCCTTGCCCACCGGTGTCGGGTTGAAAGAAGCTCTCCAGCGTGAATACTGCCTTTAGATTCCCACCGAGGTCTTCCGTCCCACGCATACCCCAATAGGACGTGGTAAGCCCCCCGCTTCCCTCCAACCACGTCGCCGTTGGCGTATCCGCGCGCTTTGACGACGCGACGTAAGTACCGACCAGCCCGTATAACTCTACCGAGCTTTGTGCGCGAACCTCAGCATTCATCCCTGCACCGATTGCCGCCAGCAAGGCAGCACCCGCAGTTCGCTTCAACGTGACATTGCTTTTCATCGTCTCTCCTCCTCACCCGTCCCTTGACAGGACCTTCTTTTTGATGCCATAGCGATCAGGCCGCTACGGGCTGAGCCCCCCGGCTGCATTCAAACGTGCTTGTAAAGATGTCGAGCTTCGTTCTTTTCTCCTTTGATTATTGGGTTGGACGCAAACCGAACTATGGAGCGATTTCTTCCAGACTTCGCTCGCGCGTCTCAGTCTTGTACGGCTGCCAACGTACCGAATATCGCGACATGCAGGGCGTCTCCTCTTTGTTGTGGTGTCTACTTGTGGCTGCGTGTGAGCGCGCTGGACATGACGTCTCCTGCCAACCGTCGCGTCGACGTGAGAGAAATCCACGTTGGATCAGGCGCCGGGCGGGTTGCTGGCAGTGGCTGCCTCGATCGGCCCAGCGATAGCGTGCTTATTGCTTTTCGATGTGCGCGCGCTCAATGACCTCATGCCACTTGCGAATTTCGCCGGCGACGAGTGCCTGGAACGCCTGCGGGGTGCTGGAGCGCGGTTCCAGTCCCAGGTCCGCCAGTTTCTTTGCCGATGCGGGGGACTGCACCACCTTGGCAAGCGCCTGGTTGAGGCGCGTCACAACCGCGACCGGAGTCTTCGCGGGCGCGGCCAAGCCGTTCCAGGACGTGGCTTGGTAGTTCGTGAGACCAGTCTCGCTCATGGTGGGTGTGCCGGGCAGGCTGGCGAACCGCTTGCTTCCCGTGACGGCGAGCGGACGCAGGGCGCCGGACTGGATCTGCGGCAGCACTGCCGGCATGGTCTCGAATCCGGCCTGCACATTGCCGCCGCGCAGCGCGCTGACCACATCGCCGCTAGATCGGAACGGCACCACCTGGGCGTCAAGCCCGGCCATTGCGATGAAGAGTTGCGCAGCGAGGTTCTGTGTGCTGCCGATCCCCACCGTGCCGATATTGAAGCCTGCCGGATCCTTGCGCGCCTGGGCGATAGCCTCGCCTACGGTCTTGAGCTTGCTCGCCTTGTCCACCACCATGACCAGGTCGAAGCTGCCAATCGGCGAAATCATGGCAAAGTCTTCGAGCGGGCGGTAAGGAAGCGTCTTGAACAGCGAAGAACTGACCGCGTTCTGGTTGCTGACCAGCAGTAGTGTGTGTCCGTCTGGCTCTGCCTTGGCCACTGCAACTGCCGCGTTGATGCCGCCGGCACCGGGCAGGTTCTCGACCACCACTGGCTTGCCCAACTCCTGGCCCAGGCCCTGGGCCACAATGCGCGCTGCGATGTCGGCTACGCCGCCAGCACCGAAGCCCACGACGATGCGCAGCGGCTTGCTGGGGAATGGCGCTTGCGCCAGTGCCGCCGTGCTCGCCAGCATGCCGCACGCGGCGAGAATGGGGGCCAGCCAACGCAAGCGCTGGCGCAGGCCGGGCACCGTCGTCCTGCCGAGTTGGACCGGGGTTGGTGAAAGTGGCTGTGTGGTGGTTGGTTTCTTAGACATGTCGTCTCCATTCTGGTCATGGTACGTACGCGTAGACAGCCGCTCTCTCAAGGCGCGCTGCATACGTGCTTGCGCTCTTTGGCGCCATCGCTGGGTGTGCTGCCGAGCCGCATGGGAGGGGAGCGGTGTGCGACCCCGACCGGTTCCCGGTATCGCGTCGGTGGCGCTTAGCGTCCGCTGCCTTCGCCCCAGTACAGCCGGGTCGGATTGTCCGCCAACAGCTTGCGCTGGAGATCGGCGGTCGGAGCGATCTTCGGCACGTAGTCAACGAGCTTGCCGTCGTCGGGCATATGGCCTTTTAGATTCGGGTGTGGCCAGTCGGTGCCCCACAGTACACGATCCGGGAAGCGCTCCACCAGCGTGCGCGCAAAGGGGACTACATCCTCGTAGTCTGGCGGCCCCGACAAGCTCAGGCGTTCCGGACAGCTAACCTTCGACCAGACATTGTCATGTTCTTGCATCAGCCGCAGGAATAGCCCGAACTCGGGACCGTCGACGCGCTTGCTGATGTCTGGTCGTCCCATGTGGTCTACCACCACCGGGGACGGCAACGTGGTGAAGAAGTTCCAAAGTTCGGGCAGATCTTGCGCTTCGAAGTACACCACTACGTGCCAGCCGAGCGGTGCAATGCGGTTGGCGATGTCGAACAGGACCTCGCGAGGTGTGAATTCGACCAAGCGCCTGACAAAATTGAAGCGAACGCCCCGCACCCCTGCCTCGTGCATGGCGTGCAACTCGGCGTCGCTGACTTCACGCGGCACCGAAACCACGCCTCGGGCTTTGCCCTCGGAGCGGGCCAGCGCATCGAGCAGGGCACTGTTGTCATGCCCGTGGCACGTGGCCTGGACCACGACATTGCGTTCGAAGCCAAGGTGATCGCGCAACGCAAAGAGTTGCTCGCAGGAAGCGTCGCAGGGTGTGTACTTGCGCTCCGGCGCGAACGGGAAAAGATGCTCCGGGCCAAACACGTGGCAGTGCGCATCAACCGCGCCCGCTGGCAGCCTGAATTGGGGGAGCGAGGGAGCTGGGTGGAATGGCAGCCAGTTCGGGTCCATCGGCATGAGTCGCTTCCTTGAAATGGGTCTGGGCTTACTGAAAAGACACGCCCGGATCAGACGGTGGCATTGAGGATACGGTCGGCTTCGATGCGCCAGTCGCCAAGCGGCGCGTCGCCATCACCGAACAGACCTCGGGCCGCGAGATCGGCAACCCATGCCTGTCGTTCGGCGGTGCTACTGGCCGACATTGGCTCCAGGCCGACTTCGCTGACAGTGCGCGCGACCTCGTGCATCTCCTCCGCGCGGCGGCGGCCATGCTGAATCACCCGGTGAAAGAAATAGCTACCTTGTTGCTCCCAATCGATTCCCGGGAAGGTTTCAGCCAACGAAGCCAGCATCGCGTCCTCCACGCCGTAAGCGCGGGCCGCAGAGAAGCATTCGATCACCATGGCCTCCAGACCCTTGATCAGGATGCTGCGGCACATCTTGGTAGCCGAGACGACCCCAAGCGCGGCCGAGCCTACCTTTGCCTGAAAGCCCAGCGTCTCCAGGTGTGGGTGCAAGCGCGCTGCCGACGGTCCGCCCAGCAGCAAGGGCACGCGTATCCGGTAGGGGCCGATGGAGGTCATCACAGCGCCTTCCACATAGCGGCCACCCGCGCCGTCCACCAACCCGGCAGCCTCGATCTTGGTGCCGGGCGAAGCGGAGTTGAAGTCCAGGAAGAAGGCCCCGGCACGCAGCCCCGCCCGGCAGGCCTGCGCCACCGCCAGGGTCTGATCGGCGGTGACGGCACTGACGACCAAGTCCGCGCCGGCGACCAGATCGGAATGGCTGCTTGCCAGCCTTACGCCGATGGCGGCAGCGTGGCGCTGCAACGCTTCCCCGCTTGGGGCTTGCAACAGCCGGTCGAAGGCGGAAACAATCACACCGGCCGCACGGAGGTCTTCGGCTAGCGTGCGGCCAACCTCTCCATAGCCGACCAAGCCGATATGCCACTGGCGAGCATCGTTCGATGAGGTCATGATGTCAGTCGATATAGCGCAGGCCAGCCTTGGCTAGGCTGGGCCGCATGTTGTAGATGTCCAGGCCAAGTTCGCCGGCTGCGAGGCGCACGCGTTTCGCCGCTTCCTTGTCCTCGCGCTCACTGGCGGCATTCGCTACTTGCTGGGCGATGGCGGCAGGCACCACCACCACACCATCCTCGTCGGCGATCACGACATCCCCCGGATTGACCAAGGCCCCGCTGCAGACCACTGGCACGTTGACCGAGCCCAGCGTGGCCTTGACTGTGCCGCGCGCATGAATGGCTCGGGAGAACACTGGAAAGCCCATTTCTCTCAGTTCTTTGACATCGCGTACACCGCCGTCGATCACCAGGCCTGCGCCGCCACGCGCCCGGAACGAGGTTGCAAGCAGATCGCCAAAGAAACCATCGCTGCTTTCGGCCGTGCAGGCCGCGACCACCACGTCGCCCGGCGTCAATTGCTCCGCCGCCACATGCAGCATCCAGTTGTCGCCGGGCTGCAGCAGAACGGTGACCGCAGTGCCACACAGGCGTGCGCCGGGAAAGGCCGGACGCATCTCTGGCTTCATCAGCCCGATACGGCCCATGGCCTCATGAATTGTGGCGACTCCGAACTTGGACAGTTCTTTTGCCGCCGCGGCGGAGGCGCGCTCGATATGACGCTTGACGATGCCGAGTTGATTCATGACTGGGGATTGAGAATGGGTTGTGATCACCTGGGGCTGTTCTGTCAGCGGCCCTGGGCCTTCAGGGCTGCGTCGAGCCGCGGATAGACGCGGCGCGCGTTGCCTTCGTAGATCTGATGGCGGTCCTGCTCCGTCAGCGTGGACGCGGCGTCGATGTAGCGACGGGTATCGTCGAAGTGGAAACCGGTCTCAGGATCGACGCCGCGTACGGCGCCAATCATCTCCGACGCGAACAGCGTGTTGAACACGGGGATCACCCTGGTGAGCAGGTCGATGCCGGGTTGGTGGTAGACGCAGGTGTCGAAGAAGATGTTGTTCAGCAGGTGATCCTGCAGCAGCGGCTTCTTTAACTCCTGCGCCAGGCCACGGAACCTGCCCCAGTGGTAAGGCACGGCGCCGCCCCCATGCGGGATCACAAAGCGAAGCGTCGGGAAGTCCTTGAACAGATCGGATGTCAGGCACTGCATGAACGCCGTAGTATCCGCATTCAGGTAGTGCGCCCCGGTGGTGTGGAAGCAAGCATTGCAACTGGTGCTTACGTGGATCATCGCCGGAATGTCGTAGTCCACCATCTTCTCGTAGATGGGGTACCAAGAGCGATCGGAGAGCGGCGGTGCGGTCCAGTGGCCGCCCGACGGATCCGGATTCAGGTTGATGGCGACAAAGCCGTAATCTTCCACGCAACGAACCAGCTCGGGAATGCAGGTTTCGGGTGCGACGCCCGGCGATTGCGGCAGCATGGCCGCGCCGATGAACTGTTGGGGGAACAGCCCCGCCACGCGATGACACAGTTCGTTGCAGATCGAGGCCCAGGTCGAGCTGGTCTCGAAATTGCCGACGTGGTGAGCCATGAAGCTGGCGCGCGGTGAAAAAATCGTCAGATCGAGGCCCCGCGCCCGCATCAGCCGCAGTTGGTTGTGCTCGATGCTCTCGCGCAGCTCATCGTCGCTGATGCGCAAGTCGCCAGCCTTGGGCCCGATAGCCGGGTTGTCCAGACTGTCTATCTGGCGCTTGCGCCAGATTTCCAGTGCCGCGGGGGCAGTCGTGTAGTGGCCGTGGCAATCGATGATCACGCTTTGTCTCCCTTCCATACTGACTGAGGAATCAATGCCTCGCCCTTCATCAAGGCACGGGCGGTGCGCAGCAGCGCGGCGCGCAGTACATTGTGCGGATTGGCCGGATCCATCTCCAGCGAGACGCTGAACTCTCCGCTCGGATGCTCGACTGAGAGCGCCTTCGGCACGCTGTCAGGCACCGACGCCAAGCCCTCGGCAACGGTACCCGGCAGCACGCATGCCGTCCCGACTGTCACGGCGGCCAGCACGCCGATGGCGTCGTGGCATACGTGGGGGATGAAGCAGCGCGTGGCGATGCTGCCGCCCTGGCGCGGCGCCGCCACCAGGCACATCTTGGGATAGGGCTTGGCGCTGACGTCGCCCATCCCCATCAGTTCACCGCATTGAAGCCGGAGTGCTTCCACGCGCTCCTTCAGCGCCGTGTCGGCATTGAGCTGGTCCACCGTCTCGGCGCCGGTGCGGCCTAGGTCGGCGGCTCGCACCAGCACCATCGGCATTCCGTTGTCGATGCACGTCACCTCGAGGCCGTCCATCGTGTCTAGCACACGGCCCGTGGGAAGGAGGCCCGCGCAGACCGAACCGGCGGTGTCGAGGAAATTGATCAGAACTGGGGCCGACGCGCCAGGCACGCCGTCGATGCGTGCGTCACCGTCATAGCAAATAGTCCTGTTCGGTGTCTGCACGGTGATGTCGCACTGCATGCCGGTATTGCGGGTCAGTACGCGATAGGTGGAGGCCTTGCCATGCGCCTGCACCAGCCCAGTTTCCAGCGCGAACGGCACCACCGCGGCCAGCATGTTGCCGCAGTTGGGGGTGGTATCGACCAGTGCCTTGTCCACGGAAACCTGCGCGAACAGAAATTCGAGGTCGACGCCGGGCTGTGTGGAGCGTGCCACGATGCCGGCCTTGCTGGTAAGCGGGTTGGCGCCGCCAAGCCCGTCGATCTGGCGGCGGTCGGGCGAACCCATCACGGCAAGCAGCACGCGATCGCGGCTGGCGGCATCTGCGGGCAGGTCAGTCTCGAGGAAGAACGGACCGCGCGAGGTGCCTCCGCGCATCAGGAAGGTGGGGATTGAGATTTGCATGCGACCGATTATGGAGACTCGGCCAAGATCGAAACAGCGCACAATCCCACTAGCAGATATATCATTCTGCTATAACGCAAAGCGTGATCTGCTGCGTTGTACCCAATGACATGGACATCAAACAACTCGAATACTTCGTGCACGTTGCCGAATTGAGCAGCTTCACCCGTGCCTCGGTCGTGCTGAATGTGGCTCAGCCTGCCCTTAGTCGGCAAGTCAGGCTGCTGGAGGTCGAACTGCGGCAGAACCTGTTGATTCGCAACGGGCGCGGGGTCACCACCACCGAGGCCGGCAAGCTGCTACTAGAGCATGGCCGTGGACTACTGCACCAATTTGCCATTACCAAGGAGGAATTAGCGCGCCTGCGCGGCGCCACGGGAAGCAACATCGCCCTCGGCATGCCGCCAAGCCTCTCGCGCATTTTGATCGTGCCGCTGATCCGTCAATTCCGGGCGGCGTTGCCGGGCACCGTGCTCTCGGTCTGCGAAGGCCTCTCCACCGCGATGCAGGAGTCCCTGCTCAACGGTAGGCTGGATGCAGCGCTGCTCTATGAACTCCCCGGCAATGCCATGGCTTCAGGCGTGGAAATCACGCAGGTCTGCGAGGAAGACCTTTTTCTGATCGAGTTGCGTGGTAGCAGCAATGCGACCGCACCGGTCGTCCTCGAAGAATTGGCGCAAACGCCGCTGGTGATTCCCAGTCGGCCCAATGCGATGCGCATGAAAGTAGAGACGCGGCTGACCGACGTCGGCCTCGTCCCCACCATCGCCCTGGAAATCGACAGCGTGTCCTCGCTGCTCGACCTGGTGGCCGATGGCGCCGGCAGCGCAGTGCTGCCGATCAACGCCTTGTTGAACTCGACGCATGCAGACCGACTGGTCGCTCGGCCTATCTCCCCGCCCGGTTTGCGTATGCGCCTGGTGCTCGCGGTCAGCTCGCATCGCCCCTCGACCCGCTCGCATCAGTCCATACTGGACGTGATCCTGCAAACCACCCGAGCCGTCCTGCACGGGCGCGAAACCGCTTGAGCCCAGCTTTTCACTTCACGGACCCAGGGCCTTTTGCAAGCTTCTTGTTTGTGATGTCGAAACGGTCTGCATTCATGTATCCGGCTTGCACTCGGGCGATAGTCAAGAAGCGATAAGCGACGAATTTGCACGCAACCGGTTGCACGACTGGCCGGCTGGTGGCCCGCAGCACAGTTGCTAGCCTCGAATTGGGGCCCCGGCGGCGCTGATCTCCCGCGGTTGACGGAAAGGCGACCCGCCACCTCCATGTCTCCATGTGGCAGGTCGCCTTCTTTTTCGCCTAAATATCAAAATAACGCACGACACACTCAATATGCGCAGCCATTTCGATTGCCCGATCGATGGCAGGGTAGTCAGCCAGATATGGCGCATCTAATATCCGCGCTGCGTTCCAAGGTTCCCGCTATTGACGCCCAGACGATCCGCGCCGCGGGGGCTGCGGATCGTCTGCTTTTTTGCCCTTTCCGAGCACGAATATCC
The DNA here is from genome assembly GCF_029335485.1 of Cupriavidus basilensis. Lineage (GTDB taxonomy): Bacteria > Pseudomonadota > Gammaproteobacteria > Burkholderiales > Burkholderiaceae > Cupriavidus > Cupriavidus basilensis_E. Next base: position 48,425 of record NZ_JARJLM010000255.1, on the reverse strand, counting down.
CGCGACGGCGATACTGGAATCTCCCTACCGCCTCGCAATCCGACGGGTCTGCGATGGCAGCTCGCCGAACGCATCGCGATACACCTTGGCGAACTTGCCGAGGTACTTGAACCCCCAGCGCATCGCGACTTCAGCAACCGACGCTTGATCGCCGTGCAGGAGTTCATTGCGCACGCCCTCCAGCCTAACCCGCTTCAAGTACGCCATCGGCGTGGTGTTCTTGAAGGTGGCGAATCCCACCTGCAGGGCGCGCACGCTGACGCCGGCGGCTTTGGCGATATCCTCGACCAAAATGCTGTCCCGCGCATAGGCATGGATGAACTCGATCGCGGATTTTACGTGCCGTGGCGACGGTCCAGGCGTCTTGCCTAGCAGCCTGTCGGAGTAATCGTGTGGCAAGCCCTCCAGAAAGGCCCCCACGGCAACGTCACGGATGCTGGCCGCCGTGGCCATCGCCGTCGCCCTGGATCCGTCCTCTCCGAAACACGACTGCATCATCTGCATCACGGCGCGGCCCAGTCTCACTCCATCCGATTCCGGGGAGACCTCGGACTGGAAGGTCACCGGACGCGTCACCGGTGCGTCCAGCAGCGCCGATAGTCGCTGCGTGATATCGTTCGCGCCGACCAGCAGTACGTCGTAGCTGCCGGCCTGCCATTGCCATTGTCTGACCTGCGTCGCTTCCAGAACTGCGCAAGCGCCTGCCAACCAAGTGCGCTCCTGTTGACCAATCCTGGCCCGCAGCCCGCCCTCGTGGAGCAGCACCAGCGCGTAGCCGTCAAACGGACTGTCGAACCGGAATCGAGCACCCGTTGTCGTCTGAATTTGATGCGTCACCGCTCCGCCGGCGAGACTCGACGCCAGCCGCACGTCAAGATGATCTCCCCTCCCCGATTCGATCGCAACGTTGCCCCGGATCGGTCGCAAGCGCGCCGAAAGTTCGTCGGCATCGCTTGCGATCACCGTCTCGGCGTGGATCGCTGGTCTCTCAGTCATATTGGCTCGCCAATCACCCACACTGCTGGGGCGAGTCGCAAAGACGGTGCGCATGCTTGGACGATGCGCTTTATTCTCATCATTTCCCCCTCACTTCCTGAAGCGATCAAATTCTGCCAGAAGTCATAGAATAAAGACATTCATATGGTATCGTGATTGGACCAATAAAAAGAGCAGAAGCCCATCAAGAGGTTATTTGCTCACTTCATTCAAAAGTCGCGCTTTGGGGAACCGGTGGGGAAGGCGCTTGCCGGGATAAGAAACGGGAGGGGGCTGTGAACGGGCAGCTTAGGGACATTCTCGCGACACTACCGAAGCTTTCGGTTTCGCAGATCCAGACGACGATCGACGTGCTGCACGCCGAAGGCATCCCAAACGCTCCAATCACACCCGCTCGACAAGGCCTGACCGAACGTCAACAGGTCGTGCTCTTCCTCGTTCTGGAGGGACTGCCCAATAAGCTCATCGCGCGCCGCTTGGGCTTGGCGGTAAATACCGTCAAGCAACATGTCGCCGCCATCCTGAAGCGCCTAGGCGCTCGCAGGCGCATAGAGCTTATATCGAGGGCGAAGCCTGAAGACAATAGCAGCCCATCTGTCTGCCCAACGAGCGGCGGACCTAATCAACCTGTCGGCGCGGCACTGAGCTGCTCATTCGAGACTAAGGCCCTCGGCCTCACGAACCGCCAAGGTACCGTGCTGCTCCATTTGCTCGATGGCATGTCCAACAAGGAAATTGCGCAACGTCTTGGATTAACGGAAAACACCGTCAGAAAACATATTTCTGCCATTCTGCTCCAGCTTGGTGCGTGCTCGCGACTTCAAGTCATATCCAAAATGCGACAGATCAGCTTAGCTTCGCCGGCCTCGACCGATTAATTTAGTATCTTTATCGCGCACTAAATATCAACTCTGCGCAATTTCTTATACCATGCCCCTCCGGTGCGGGGTAGAAACTCATTGTGCTCGCTGATCTGCACGGCGCATTCTATTGCTTAATAAATCACCTCTTTCCAATTGCGGCTTTCGGCGGCGTACGCTCTGGTCGTCTGACCTATGCGCATCACTATAGATCTCGCCACGACCCTCCTGCTTCACAATACCTCGACATTGGCGGGCGCCATTGGCATCCTGAACACTCGCCGGAAGTCCATCAAGCCACGCGGGTTGGCGATGCTGGCCACGGGGTTCAGCGCATTGGCTGTTGGCGCCACCCTGTCCTCCCTGGGTGAACGTGCCGCACTGCCTCCATGGCTATGGGCGCACCTCGGTCTGCTGCTCGGCGTCACGGGCTACGTACTGGTCTGGGGCGGCATCCGCAGCGTGAGCGGCCGGCGCAGGATCCATCGCTGGCTGATGCTCTTGGTCCCCACGGTATGGTTCCTTGTCGGGATCATCACTCGGTTTCCACTCGTCGATACCCTACGAAGCAGCGCCTATCACCTCACTGCCGTGTGCTTCCTCACCGCCGCGGCCATTGAACTCTGGAGGGATCGCCTCAGTGACCCGCTCCCTTCGCGGCTGCCCCTGATTGCCTGCCTGGCAACCAGTGCGGCAATCGAAGCGACTCGCCTCATCTTCCTTGCTGGCGGCATCGCCACATTTTTTGACCCGGCCACGGCCCTCTTCCTGCAGATCTTCGCCAATTTCCTGATCGCATTCCTCGTGATGGCCCTGGTCAGTGAACGCACCGAGGCAGCACTCCTGCTTGCGGCGCAGACCGACAGCCTGACCGGTGTCGGCAATCGGCGTTGGTTCCGCTCCCGCCTGCCGGCCAAGGTGCTCCCTGGTAGTGCCGTCGCCTTCCTGGACCTCGATCACTTCAAGTTGATCAACGACCGTTTCGGCCATCCCGTGGGGGATCAGGTGTTGGCCGCCTTCGCCAGAACCATTCGGGGTGGTCTGCGAACGAGTGATGCCTTCGCGCGATTCGGTGGCGAGGAATTTGTGCTCTATTTTCCCAGGGTCAGCGCAGACAAGGCCGTGGAAATTGCTGAGCGGTTACGAAAACACGTCGAAGCCATGGTCGTCGATGCGGCCGGCACACAAGTCCGCGTCACGGTGAGCATCGGCGTCGCATGGGTCGACGCCAGCGACAAGCACTGGGACTACTGGATTCAAGCTGCGGATAGTGCCTGCTACGCAGCAAAGCAAGCCGGCCGGAATCGCGTCGCGCGGTCTGACTGCAACGCATCCCAACTCGAAGAGTTGAGCATTTGCTGAAACGCGAAAGCCCGCGCGGCGCCAGTCGAGCGGGCTTTCATGTGAACTTGTTGCGGAGGCAGGACTTGAACCCGCGACCTTCGGTGCACTTCTCCGACGAGCTTCCAGCTGCTCCACTCCGCTGCCTACCAGCATAGACCGATTCACCTCGCCTTAGTACCCCAAGACCAGAATCTGCCGTCCAGAGCTGAGCCCGGCACAATGCGAACGAAGTCCTGGCGACTCTCAGGGCATGCTGAGGGTCGGCCGGGATTCGCAAAGATCTTAAGCTTCAGATACTTGCGATTTGCGGCCAACCCTTGGCTACGTGCTGCTTCTTCACATATCACCCCGAGATTCCGTAGTATAGAACGTCGTTCCGGGTTTACATTGATTGTTGGGCGATCCGCTATAGCTTAGATTCGACCGTAGCCGCCCTTAACAATACGATGGAGACCTCATGGTGACGCTATTCTCGCGCTTCCGACGCGCGACGGTATCTGCGTTTGTACTGCTTTCGACGTTGTTCGGCCTCTGCCATGGTCAGGCCAATGCGAGTCGATCCCAGCCTTCAGTATTGGCTACCCAGCCGGTAATTCGCAGCTATTTCTATATGGGTGGCGGGTATGCCGGGGAAGCTGGCAAGGAGGTCATGCAGGGCCAGATGTATGTGGAACAGTTGACGCCTGCGCGCATCACTCAGAAGTACCCTCTGGTGATGTTCCACGGTGCGGCGCAGACAGGTACCAATTGGCTGCAGACGCCAGATAGCCGGCCTGGATGGGCCGACTATTTCCTATCGCAGGGGTATGTCGTCTACTTGGTAGACCAGCCGGCGCGAGGACGCTCCGCCTGGCATCCAGGCCTGGATGGAGCGCTAGCCAACTTCCCGGTGCCGGCGATCGAGAAACTCTTCACCGCCAGCGCTACGCTAGGGAACTGGCCGCAGGCCAAACAACATACGCAATGGCCAGGATCCGGCAAGCGCGGCGATCCGGTCTTTGACGCCTTCTACGCGACCCAGGTGGAATATCTGGCGAGCAATGCAGAGACGCAGCGGCGTGTACAGGCCGCAGGGGCAGCGTTGCTTGACCGCATCGGGCCCGCGATCTTGCTCACCCATTCGCAGGCTGGAGCCTTTGGCTGGCTAATTGCCGACGCGCGACCGCAAGCGGTCAGAGGCATTGTCGCAGTCGAACCACTCGGTCCGCCAGCACAGAACGCGGTATCCAACGAGCAGAAGGCTCGCCCGTGGGGACCAACCGATATCCCTCTGAACTACGACCCACCAGTCGGACTGGCAGGCAACCTTGCACTAGAGCAGGAAGAGCAGCCAGACTCGCCAACCTTGGCAAGGTGCTTTCGCCAGCGTGAGCCTGCACGACAACTACCCAACTTGGCCGGCATCCCGATCCTGATCGCCGTGGGCGAAGCGTCCTATCACGCGGTCTATGATCATTGCACCGCGAAATACCTGACGCAAGCCGGCGCGACAATTACGTTCTGGCGCCTGGAAAATCTCGGCATCAAAGGTAACGGCCACATGATGATGCTGGAGAAGAACAATCTAGATATCGCTAGTTGGTTGCAGCAGTGGATGCAAGCCAACGTCCGTTGATCGCCATTTTTCCGGGCTCATTGCCTCAAAAAAGCTGTAAACAGAAACGGGCGCCGAAATAACAGAAGGAGATAGTCATGTTTCAGAAGCTTTGCCTAGTCATCGCCCTGGCGAGCACCAGCCTCCCGGCCCTTGCAGAGGATTGGCCCGAAAAGCCAGTACGCATCGTGGTACCGTACACGGCCGGCGGTACCACTGATTTCGTTGCCCGCCAAGTGGCGCAGAAGCTTACCGAGAGCATGGGCAAGTCCTTTTTCGTGGAGAACAAGCCCGGTGCCAGCGGCACCATCGGCACGCTGCAGGTGGCGCGTTCCGCGCCCGATGGCTATACGCTGCTGGCCAACGACACCACCTACACCATGCTGCCGTCGCTGTTCAAGACGCTGCCCTGGGACTACAACAGCGATCTGGTACCTGTCACCACAATTGCACAGACGCCGGTGATCCTGATCGTGCCAACGGGTTCCCGCTTCAAAACCCTGCAGGAGCTGATCACATTTGCCCGCCAGAATCCGGGCAAGCTCAATTTCGGCTCCGGCGGCGCTGGCAGCTCGACGCACCTGTCCGCCGAGGTGTTCAAGAAAGACGCTGGAGTCACGCTCACCCATATCCCGTACAAGGGCGCCGGCGATGCGCTGATGGGCCTGATCGGCAATAACGTGGATATCCTGATCACGGCTACGCCGACCGCGGTGCCGCAGATCAAGGGCGGCAAGGCCCGCGCGCTGGCGGTCACCGGGGGCGCGCGCGTGCCTGCGCTACCGGATGTGCCGACCTTTGCCGAAGCCGGACTGAAGGACTACAAGGTCGTCAACTGGTTCGGGCTGGCCGCGCCCAGGGGCACGCCACCGGCGCTGGTGACAAGATTACAGGTGGAAGTGCAGAAGAGCGTGAACAGTCCCGAGGTAAAGGAACGATTGACCAGCATGGGCGCGCAACCGGGCGGGATTGCCCCGGCGGATTTCGCCCGGCGCATTAAGGACGACACCGCGCTGTGGAGCCAGGTGGCAAAATCCGCCGATGTGAAAGCGGAGTAGGCCAAATGCTGGCATGGGCCGGGGCAGCCACCGCTACCTCCAGCACCTCCAGCGCGTCTCGGAGAGAAAAAGGAACGACCATGTACCTCAGAACGGTGCCCCGGGAGGTTCCCATGCAGGTTTTCTCGGCCATGCCGGTGCATTTCCGCAAGACCGGCGTACATTCCGAATGGGCCGACGCCAACAAGGGCGGGGCCTGTATCGACAGCTTCCTGGAAGGGCCAGTGTTCGACGCCGTCGGCAACCTCTATGTGACCGACATCCCATTCGGCCGTATCTTTCGCATTTCACCGGCCGGGGCGTGGTCGCTAGTCGCTGAGTACAACGGCGAGCCCAACGGTATGAAGTTCCTCGGCGAGCGCGAGCTGGTGGTGGCCGACTACCGCAACGGGCTATTGCGCGTGCAGGTGGATACGGGGGAAGTGAGCACCCTGCTGGGCCGCCGCAATGCCGAGCAGTTCAAGGGCGTGAACGACCTGGTGATCGCCCGCAACGGCGACCTGTATTTTACCGACCAGGGCCAGACCGGCCTGCACGATCCCACCGGCCGCGTCTACCGGCTGCGCGCTGGCGGGCGGCTCGATCTGCTGCTTGGCAATGTGCCGAGTCCCAACGGGCTGGCGCTGTCCTGCGACGAAAAAGTGCTGTTCGTGGCCGCCACCCGTGGCAACTGCGTCTGGCGCGTGCCATTGCAGGCGGATGGCAGCGTGTCCAAGGTGGGGCAGTTCTTCACCTTCTATGGCACCAGTGGCCCCGACGGCATGGCCATCGATGGCCGCGACCGCCTGTTCGTTGCCCACGCCAGCCTGGGTTGCGTGTGGGTGCTCGGCAAGCGCGGCGAGCCGGAGGCCATCCTGGCCAGCCCGGCGGGCGCTACCACGACCAATCTGGCATTCCAGGGGCGCAAATTGTTCGTCACCGAATCGGAGACCGGCACGATCCTGTTCGCGGACCTGGACGAGGCGGGACTCGACGCCTGACCCGGCAGGGCTCCGCCTTCGCGCTAAGGTGAGAACGGATCGAGCAACCGCCTCCAGGTTGCCTCCGTCACCGCCGGGGAAACCGCACCCTCACAGTCGCGGTCCCAAAGCTCGCGCCACCCATCCTCGTGCTCAGCAGCTATCGGCACTACGGCGATTGGCTTTTCGATCAGCGGCGCTCGATAGACGTGCCAATCCCCCCCTCGGCAACCAATCGAACTGCGCAATCTCGCCGGTGGCCTGGAAGCCTAATCTCCGAAAAAATGGCCTCAAGGCGTCCATACGGTCACTGGGGATCAGCTCAATGATTCCTGTTGCTGCAGGATAGCTGGCCGCAGCGAGCGCACGCACCTAGTGGAATGCGTCCGCGGCAATCCCTCGACCGCGCATCTCGGGCAAAACACCACGCCAACACAATCCGACGGATGTTCTATCGTACGCGTAGTGGCCCGTGATGCCGACAACCACCCCCTCAACCACGATCAGGAATAGCTCGTCTGTACCCGGGGGAGCACCGATGCTCAAAAAAGCGCGGCCTCGACATGGGCTGCCCATTCTGGCCAGATCGCATGGACTAGATGCGAGATGACGGCGTCAGGGGGCGCCGCGACAGAAAGCGGGACCAAGGTCGTCACCGCCGGCATGAATTGCGTTCTCGGCATATCAAGGTCCCCGCGTTGAGGTAGCGCGATCGCCTGTTACAGATCAATGGGCTAGCAGCTGCGAAATCGGCAAGCCCGAGGACCAATCAATCTTGCGCAGGTAGTCCGGCTTCTGGCAGGCCTCCGCCAGTCGGTCTATTCCTGCCGCCTCGAGCCAACGGCCGAGCGCCTTCCCAAGCTCATCGAACTGCAATGGATCGCCCGGCTCGTCGACGCCAATCAGACAGAAGACCTGTCCCGTATCGTCGTTGTCCGCCCAGTCGAGCCCATCAGTAAATAGGCTCTGGACAGCCGACGTCACGAGCTCATCACTGATCAGGTCGCTGAGATAGACCCCGGTCGTCTCCCCCTCTTTCCTAAAATGAGGCAACTCCAGATAGGAGTCAGCTTTGAGATAGCCGACAATCGCCACGGTGTGCTCGCCACAGTCGCGACAATGATCGACCACCAGCATGCCCCAAGGAGTCCGCAGCGCGCACCGCGGGCACTGGCTCACGCAAGGCGGCTGACGGTGCCCAATCTATGTAGTCGAATCCCTTCTGGATGAGCTGCCGGTAAAGCCCGTAGCCGCACGGGCCCGCCTCGTAGACGATGCGGATGAGCCGCGCCTTCGACTGCAGGCGCTTACACAGGCGATCGATATCCGTCTTCGTCGTACCGGTCTTGCCGAGCAGTTCAACCTCGCCTGCACCGATCGCATAGGCGACCGTGATCGAGTCCTTATGAACATCCAAACCGACATACAGCGCTCGATCGTTTTCCATGCTGGCCTCCGTGCCGAAAATCGCCGGGTGTGGCGCTGTCCACACCGTGCGGCTCTGGCAGAAATGCTAACCGGCGGCTGATTCCTCACGGCGGGCCAGCCTCTGCCTCACGGAAAGTCATAGTGTCATTAACAAGGGCAGCCTTATCAGCATTCCTAAATAACGTCAATCCGCTAATCGGATGGATCAATTTCCTTGCAATCCAGGCGCGCATCGGTGCGGATGGCCGAGGTATTAACGAAACACATCGGACAGTCAGTACTGTCCGGAGCGATTTTTTACGCGCGCACTGCCGTCATATCATCGAAGTCAAATACTGTCTTTTTGCTAATACTTTCTGACATGGATATCACGCACACCAGAGATTAATATATTTCCCATCGCACCCAAGGAAGTCCTGATTAGAATGCAGACATTGCAATATCCGAATCATCCAACCGATCGGGTTTTCCAACGGACATGGATTGCATCCTGATTGCATAAAGCGAAATCGCGGTGGAAATTCCGGAGGGCAGGAGAATATGATCGATTAACCCGGGGAACCTTGGTACTCATGATTGGAGAAAGGCAGACCTGGCTCTTTTTGCGATCGTCCGTGCATTGGAATGACACCCATGCCGCGTTTCGCTAGGCCGGGCGCACGCAACTCCCGTGCCGACCGTGTTCTTTCCTCTACCGCTTCGTTTTCATCTGCTGTTCAGCCGTAGCCTTTTTCTGTTCCCTGATTATTGGCTGTTGATCAAATCCTCGCATCTACGCTATCGATGGTAGAGGTGCCATGCATTGCCGCGTTCCAATCCACTTTGTTCTTGACAAACGACAGAAAAATGAAAAATCCGGAAATATTCAACAGCTACGACATGGTCGTCAGCCTGCCCCTCAAGACCATCAATGACCAGCTTACCCATTTGACAAAGATGGGCGTCATTCACAGCGATCTAGTGCTATCGCAATCCGAGAATGATGCTGGAGATTATACTTATTCGATTTTCAATAACCCAAACGATATTCCGCTTGGTCCCGATGGAACTCCTGCTGAGGCGTGTATAATCGGACAGATAATCCCCCAGGTGAAAATGGCGGCCAGTGGCACAAACATTACCTTCGTCATTAACTTCAGGGAAGGCTCAGCCTATTTCTGGCACGGACATGGCCCGGCCGCCAAGCTGAAGAAGTATGACATGTCGGGGTGGAAATACGGGATTAACATCACGCTCGACCTGCAGGCCGTCGAGAAGGAAGATCTGGCCAAAAACATCGGTGTGCCTGACTTGGTCAAGAATCAACTCTATCACTTCATGTCCAATATGTTCACGGTCAACAGCCTGTTCATGGACTTTGAGTCGACCGATTTGATGCGTTTCGACCCGGTCCATACCTCAACGGGCGAGGCCGGTGATGATGGCATGGAACAGATGGTCCTGTTCATGAACTTCTACTTGAAGGACCTGGTTGCCAAGGGCAACCCCTACATCCTGGGCTACAGCCTGGATACCAACGACCACACCAATTACGACCCGGACCAGAACGTGCCCGACGCCCTGCGTCCGGTTGGTACCACCTTCATCGTCTACCACGATCCGAACTATCCTGACCTCAGCAATTTGAACTTCGTGCTGGCGACCAAGGGCGGACATGGCGGCATCACCGGGTCGCCGGGAAATTTCGACACTAACTGGATCCAGCCTGACGAACAGTGCGATGCCAAGATGGTGTATTCGCACAGTTGCTTGGTCGAGAAGTACATCGTCCGCCCAGTCTTCGACCAAATACGGGACGGTGTCTACAACAAGATCCACAATGACATATCCATTAGCAAAAACCAGACCTATGACGTTGCCCGGTCAACGACCAGCGACGGGTTGTCCTTCCTGATCTCCGACGTATCTGCTGGTGATAACCAGTACGTCAATAACATGGCGGTCAAATATTCCATCGATGGCACCACCGCCAGAATCGCCTTCAGCGGATATATCGGGGTCTACAAGGGGGTCGACAGGGATATGGGCGTTTGTACCGCTGCCGCTCATGCGGCCGGGCACTTGAACTGGGCAGCCACGGTTTCGCTGGTGACAGTCAAGAACGACAAGGGGGAACCGACTCTACAGATGACAGTCAGTCCGGTGCAAACCTCCAACACTTATTCGGATTCCGGCAAGAACACCTGCGCCGATATTTTCGAATGGATCGGCAAGATCATCGGCACCATCCTGGATGCTCTGACCCTTTTCCTGGACGGTAACTTCTTCTCCAACCTGTTCGACGACTTGTTGAACCTGCACATTCCCGGTATCGGCAACTTCACGGATTGCCTGGGCAACCTGACCAATTCCGTTTCCACTGTGCTGGTTCTACCGGCTGGACAGGTCTTCTTCTTTAAGACGCCCGGCATCGACAACGAGGGCAATCTCTCGATGCAGCTCACCTATAAGGCGGAGAACTGAGCCATGACGAAGCCATCTTCCAGCCTGGGAGCCGCAGTCGATCTGTTCACCGTGACCGGCGTCGGTCCAAGCGCGGGCACAATGCTGTCGATGTCGGTGGCCGCCGACCTGATGCACAACCAGCTCCCCGGCTCCCCGGTGGAGCCCAACAGTGACATGGCGGTGGTCCAGGACAGCAATGGCGAGCCTATGCTTTTTTCCATTGGGGCCGACAGAAAGCTGCGCCTGATCCGCCGGGACATTGGCTCTGCCGCGGGGTTCTCCGTGACCGACCTGTCCACCTGCTTCACCGGCAGCGTCGGCGCTGCAGCCTTCGATGTCAGCGAGGACCTGGACGGCAACATTACCCTGGTGGTGGCGATGTTGCGCGACGAAGGGCCGGCGACCAATCTGTTCATCGCCTCGATGCTGTCGAATGACCCGTCCTGCACCGATTGGCGCCGCCTGGACTTGCTGGTCAAGCCCATCACAGGCATCGACGCCCGGTTCGTCGCGCACCGTATCAGCATGGGCACCTCCGACGACGGCAAGGCGCCCTTCGTGACGGCCGTTGGTGCCTTGGGCGAGCAGCAGATGTACTACCAATTGCTGGACCCTTCCCAATCCGCCTCTCGCCTGGAATTCCCAGAGAACGTCCCGCCCGATGCCGATGCCATGCTCGACATCGCTATCGGCTATGCCTTCGGCCAGCGCGGCCTGTGGTTCCTCTACAAGACTGGCCAGAGCCAGACGCTGGAATGCACCACCCTGGCCACACCGAACCAGGGGTCGCTGACCTATGACTACAGCCCCGGATACAAGCAGATCCCGGCCAACCTGCGCTATAACTGCGTGGCGACGCCCACGGGGCAGAACACCAATGCCTTCAACATCTCCTCGGATGTCTACGTGGGTACGGACAGCGGCATCTATGTGTTCTGCGGCGCCCACGCCAACCAGATGCAACTGGTGACAGACCGTGTCAAGGATGCCCGCCAGATCCTTGTCAAGCAGGACAAGGACCATATCGCGCTATGGGTGATGTGCGGCCCGGACCGGCTCTACTACATCCTGGGCCGCAAGGGCCCGACCTACCAGTGGAACCCCGCGATCTTGTTCCGATCCTCGGTGGCGCATATCGCGCCGATGCGGGTTCGGTCGCGCATGGCCAACGAACTCTTCGTGGTCAACTCGGACCTATCGGTCACGCACCACTGGCAGGATCCTGCCACGACGCTCTGGCAGGAGCAGACGTTGCACCTGTCGGGGCAGAGCAACTTGCTGAACGTGCCCACCTACACCACCCGCATCGGCATGAGCTCCGTTGGGGCGCCGCCGCTGCAGGGGGGGTGTCGCTCAGGATAACCGCCTCGGAATGGACCTGGGTCCGGGCCAACGGCCTCGTCTACAGCCTGGACCACGACACTCCGGCCGAGGTGCCGCTGGACAACGAAGGCTGCGTGACGGTGATCGGAATGGCAAGCGACATTGTGCCCCCGATCCTGCACGCGGCAAGCGACAGCTTCGCCGAGATCGTCAACATCTACCCCAATGGCAAGATTCTCTCCGGCCTACAGGGCATCGGCTCGGGCAGCGATCTGCGGCACGCCCGGACCGCTGCCGGAGAGCAGGTAGTGCAGCCAGATTGTCCGCAGAGCACCCTGGACGGCCTTGCGGACAATCTCGCTAAGCTGACTGGCGCCGCCAACAGCAACATAGCCGGCACGCGCCCGGCGGGAACGATGTTCGTGTCGCTGGACTCGGTCAGGCTGGCCGGGGCCATGCTTAAGACGTCCGTCGCCGAAGGCTTCTCGGTGGGCGACATTTGGGCTGCGCACAAAATGATCGCGGCCGTGCTGCGCAACGGCCTAGACTACTCCGCCAAAATAGCCACCACCGAGATCGAAGCATTGCGCGGCATGCCGAAGCGGACCTTATCCGGGCTGGGCGACAATCTGCGCCATGCGATCCTGCCGGACACCGAAGCCAGCAAGCACATGGGCAATGTGATGTCCGACGGAGCGGCTCGACCACCGCCATCGCGGCCAAGAGCCCTTCGGCAGGCTTCACCAGCTACCAGATCCTGCACGGCGGAATGCTGTCCGGTGGCTCCGTCGCCGCCCTTCCACTGGCCGCAGGCATGGATAACGTGCTGGCAGCCATCGATGCCGCGCTCTCACGAGCGCGACGGACCCGAACAAGATGCTGTCGAGCAACGTGGTGGCGCTAATCCCCGACGCGCCGCTGGCGGCCAAGACGACGTACACCGCCAAGCTGGTTGGCACGAACAACGGCCAGCCGTTGAACAAGACCTGGAGCTTCACGACGCAGTGAGCGACGGATCCGTGTTCTGGAAGGCCCGCTTCGGCGGGCCTTTTCAATTCGCCGCAGAGCCTGAAATGGACACGGCCCGCCGAAGCGGGCCGTGGTGATGCCAGGAGGTATCATGCGGCGTCGGGTACCACCAGCGGGAGGCTTCCGGCTACCGACCCCACCCCTACGCCACGATGCACGTAGAACGTGCCGCGTGGCACAGCGGCACTTTCAGATTAGGTCACCTTTCCTGCTTGCAGTGCCGGTCATTGTGACGACGATGCAAAAGGCTACGTTTTTACGACAGCCGGTGCGCGCACTAGATAATCGGCGCTCAATGTTGTGTTGTCACGGGCGATTGGTTACTCGCGATGCGGTGACGCCCTTCGTCATGTAGGTCCCGGGCCCGCTTCGGCGGGCTTCTTCTTCGGTGCGTCACGCTTGATCTGTCCAAAGCGCGTATTCACTCCAGCGGGGCCGGATTGCGGCCCCGCGCTGGTACTAGTTTGCAGCGATGGAGTATTTCCCGGCTAGGTCTTTGCTAATCACGACTTCAAACACGGGGATTGGTGAGCTGTTCCCACCGGAACCAAGCACCGGGCCAACGCCAAGCACCTTTGTCAGAAGCTCCCCGTTGGCTGCACTCGCGATCTGCACCGTGGCAGTTCTTCCTGCCGCGCGAGCGTAGTTGTTGATGCCAAAGCGATATTTGCCGGTAAGCAGCTTCGATGCATCGCAGCTCGCATAGTAGTGCTCCGGACCATTCGCCACTACGTTGTCCACGTCGAGGAACCCCGCGGTGCCGGCCCTCGCTGAGTAGAAGACATGCGAACCATTTGGCTCGAAGGAGTGCAGATCCACGTCTCCCGGGCCATCCCATGTAAGTGTGACGGTGAAGAAACCTGAACTCCCGGTCGTGGCCGGCGTTTCAAGGCCATCAAGAGCCGCCAGCATTTGTTCGCGGACCATGCCGTGCGCAGTACGAGATCTATCGAGGTAGGTCTCGACTAGTTTGTGCCCGGACCAATCCTTAATAAGGGCTGGCGGAATGAAGCTATTGATCCCAGGAATCGTGCTGCCAGGCGTTAAGCGCAGGCCGTTGATCACTAGATCGATAGCGGCTAGCGTATGAGGGCCATTCAACGTACCTGAGGCTGGTGCGATATGGACAACTTTGACGTTATTGGACTTCACTTGACCAAGCGCCACTTGGTAGGCATTGTTCACGAAGAAATTGCCCTGGGAGTGCGCTACGAAGAGGAGTTTCTTGCGCTCGGTGGCCAATGCCTTGATCCGTGTCTCATGGATTGCATAATCACCGGCTGTGGGGGGGCTACTGGCTAGGCCGCTGAGGGTTGCGACCGCCCTAGCCTGCATCACTTGAATAAGAGCGGCCTTCAAAGCCTCTACGCTCGATATGGTACCCGATAACGTATCCCAAAGTGATTGATCTCCACCCAACACTTCCCAGAACAGTTCCCAGCGTGTGCCCAGAATACCGTCCATTTCGGCAGAACGTTGATCGAATACTTCCGCTATGTCCTCCCAGCCGCTGACCCATTTTCGGCTGGGCTCAGTGCCAGAGGTGTTGTAGAAGAGTTCGGGTTCGATCGCCTCGTTCTTATACTTAGGGCCTACGGTTCGGGCGAGCACCTCCCGGCCGGCTTCTGCCTGCAAACGAGTATTCCAGACACCGTTGAAGAAGCCAAGGACATATCCGCTCGGTGCGCATAAGTCTGTATTGGAGGTCTGCGCGTACCCCTGTAACGGCATCGAGACAAAGAGTGCCAGCAACGATGCCACCAACTTGCGGAAAAACTTGCATCTATTCTGCACAGCCGTCTCCTTCCGGGGATTTTGAAACGGTGCCGTCCAGCGTGGCGTTGTAGGCCAGGTACGCCTTAACCCGTGACTTGGTGTTAGCCGTGATCTTTTCCAGATCGGTAACGGTCCTGTATCCACTCCCGGCGTCCGGGCTGCGGGTGATCACACACTTGACAGCGAGATTGTTCGCTGTCGCCGCATCCCGTATGGCAGTCGGATTGGTTAGGTCGACCAGAAGCGCCACCTGAAGTCCGCGGGAGAGTTGTTGTACCGCCTTCTTTTCAGCGTTGCCGAGACCCTGCTTCTCGATCCAGACATCGATGTCATCTCGTATCCCGTTCGCATTCAAATCAGGACCTTTGACATCCGACGAGCGATCCAGCGTTGGTAGCTTTCCTGCTTGCTCAAGCGCTTTGATCTTGTCTGCTGTACTCAATTGTGTTTGCGCACCGCCGCCGGATGGCGGATTGCCACCGGCTGATGGATTACCTTGCGACGTGCCGTTCGTGTCATCGCCTCCGCATGCCGAAAGCGCGGCAGCCGCCATAGCGGCGCCGACGAGGTGTCTTAGCCTCATGAGTTCCTCCCTGTGGTTTCGGCCATTCTTGCGATAGCCATTCAGTGCTCCATACCGCTAACACTGTAACGAAAAACCACCTGATACCGCTCCCAACGTTAGCGGGGGAAAATAACTCTCAGGAGCAGACTCTCCAACGGACAAGTGGCTTGGCAGGCTCGTGCCTATACGGTACCGAATCAAGATCTAGAGCTTCACAACGCTGTGAGCGGCGGTGCGGTTTTTGGATAGCACGCTGATCGGCTGGATTCCCGCTGCGATCTGGGATGTGTACTCGCTCGGCCAGAAAAAGACGGTCCAGAAGATCCAGAAGGCGTTAGGCCAGGGAGGATTTGGGGTATTGTGGTGAGCGTGACGTCGGAATTGGCTCGTCGTGGGAATCGTCAACAAGCTCACGCTCTGGAAAGAACACGGCCCGCCGAAGCGGGCCGTGGTGATGCCAGGAGATATCAGGCGGCGGCGGGTACCACCAGCGGGAGGCTTCCAGCTTCCGGCTACCGACTCCACCCATACGCCACGATGGACGTAGAAGGTGCCACATGGTCCTGCGGCACTTTTAGATTAGGCGACCATTCCTGCTTACAGTACCGGTCTTTGTGACGACGATGTAAAAGGCTGCGCTGTTGCGACAGCTAGTGCGCGTACTAGATAATCTGAGTTCAATGTTGTGTCGTCACGGGCGATTGGTTACTCGCGATGCGACGAAGCCCTTCGTCATGTAGGTCCCAGGCCCACTTCGGCAGGCCTTTTCCTTTCGAGGGTAGACGCGAAAAGTGCTGCTGTGCGCACGTACCCCTCCGATCGATGCCCGCCACTTAATAGGGGCATGGAGACTGCTGCGATGCGGCAAACTTCCGGGCGGCAACAGGATAAACCCTTCGGTGTTGCCGTTTTCGCGGGTGTAGGTCAACTCCCTGCGCCTACACCCCTCCTTTTCGCAATATCAACAAGATGCGGGAAATGCAGCTGTGATGATTTATCTTTTAGGATTACTTCTTTTCGAAGCATCGTGGTTCCTCCCGTTCAGAAAAGTCTTCATAGCCGCTCGCTTTGGCGGGTACTATGCCTTGATAGCGCTGCTCCCCCTAGTCGGCCCATTGATCTGCATCTGGATCCTTGCTTTCCGCCCCTGGCCGCTGAAAACCCGTCTAGTTCGCTCGTACTCGAACTTCGCGACTTTGTGAGCGTCGTCGTAGAGTCCTGGAAGGCCCGCTTCGGCGGGCTCTTCCTTTTCTGCAATGAGTATTGCTCTGCCAAAAGCAAACGGCTTCCGTCTCTTTTGCGCCAGAAATGTATGGTTGGCGCATTGTATTAGTCCCCTCCAAAGCTGGAATAGATATCTCGCCAAATCGTCTATGCTAGATTCGTCGCTAGGCCCCCCAGCTCGGTCGACACTCCTTTAAGTCGCCGGCCCCTCCCTGGACGGCGACTTTTTTCGTTAGTCGGTACAGATCCAAATGCAACATGTCGCACTCGGTCCCCAGAATTGGCTCCTCAATGCCGCGCGCAAAGAGCGAAGACTTGTTCAGGTTTGTCTGGTATCCGGCGTCAGGTTGGTTGGTACGGTCAAGTCGTTCGACCACTTAGTTGTCCTGCTGAAGACAACTGGCGGTATGCACACAATCGAAAAACGCTCCATCACGTCCGTCCAGTGGGACGACCCTGGCCTTCTGGCGAACAAGAGCTCCGGTAGCAATCCCAAGGTGCCGGTCGTTATCGTGCGAAAGCGCCGTCTCATACGAGAGTGAGGACGGCCGGCCCGCAGCAAGAAATCTCGCATGCGCACAATTTTTGCAATTTGCGCACCATTACGGCCACAGCGCTTGCAAGGCATTGCGTTGCGGCCAATAGTCTCCTTTCGCCCTCAAGCAAAATCGACATGGAGCCAGATAGCCGCCCGGTTCGCATTTCGCTCGAGGAATTGAGATCGTTCGCCGCCACGCTAACTGACGGGTCCCTGCTCAAGGAGGCCACCTTGCGCGTCATTGCTGAGCAAGAGGATCGTGAGCGCCGGCAGGAGGCGAAAGCGCTGGAGCTGCGCATGCAGCCCGACTAAGCGGGCAAGACGTGCCGCGAGGATCCACCTCTCGCACAGGTGGAGCCGACTATGCTATTCGCAACAGCTACTGCATGCACCTCCGCACCTCAGATCGTACTTATTGGCGAAGCTGCAGCGAGCGCCATCGCGTTCATTATCTCAGGCGACGTCTTCCACGGAAGTCTTAACGATAAATCATTCACTTGATTGGTCCGGCCGTAGCCGCGCATACACTTACTTGGCGCGCTCGGGAGAGGGCATTTAGGCTTTCTGTCTCACGCCAAAAGTTTCATCATTGACACGAAATTCAAATCCATAACATCTGATGTAAATTATATCTAATTTGACAGGCTGCCTTTGTCGCTTAGATTTATGCGGAGCGAGTTGAACAGCCCATAACTAGGCCTACTCCTGGGCGTCTTAGGTCACAGCCGAGCACGTCCGACGCTCCGAGACTGCTCGGCTACTCCGACTACCGGGGCGCGACTGGAGAATATCATGAGTCACCAACTAAAAACTGCCCTACTTTTTGTTTTTTGGCTATTCACGGTGGCGGCAAATTCTCGCGCGGAAACAATAGGAACTGCGCGGGAACCGCTCAGCGTTCAACGACAAAGCGTTTGGCCTTCAGACCAGATCCCGGTCTGCTGGGAAAACCCCGGCAATGATGGACAGCAGCGCGGCTGGGTGCAGCAGGCCGTGCAACGCACGTGGGAAACAGCCTCTGCCGTCCGTTTTACTGGATGGGGACAATGCGCCGCCAATTCCAGAGGTATACGCATACAGATCATTGACAATAACCCACACACCGAGGGCTTGGGGAACCACCTTGACGGCAAGGCCAACGGTATGCAACTTAACTTCACATTCAACACGTTCAGTAGCGCCTTTTGTCAACCAAGAACCCAGTTCTGCATCGAGGCTATTGCGATACATGAGTTTGGTCATGCCCTTGGCATAGCCCATGAACACAACCGTTCGGATAGGTTCAACTGTACCTTGGCCCACCAGGGTACAGATCCTGATTTCAACGTCACGCCATACGACACTGCTTCGGTCATGAATTACTGCAATCCTAATTGGAATGGTAACGGGCAACTCAGCGACCTTGATAGGAGCGGCGCCAACATTCTGTACGGTAAGGGGCCTGCACCCGTTCCCGGCGCTGGGCCTTCAATGGCATCTTATATTTCTGGGGATAGTAAGCAGCTAGAGACACTTTTTGTAAGTCCCACGGGTGCGCTGGGCCTCGTTTGGAAAATAAACAATTCAGTTTGGAAAGGACCGGTATTTCTATCTGCGCCAAATTTTCTTCCGCGTAATGCTCATATTTCTGTTGTTAACTACCCGTTGAGAAACCAATTGGAAGCGTTTTATGCAGGAAATGATGGAGCCATTTACGTATCCTACAAGGCCAATAATGGCGCTTGGTCCGAGCCGATCCGCCTCACTCCACCCAACACGTTGCGCGCCGGAGGCGACCTAAGTGCCGTTTATTATCCACTGAACAATCAACTTGAGGTTTTGTATGTTGGGGTAGATGGAGCTCTGAGTGTTCTTTGGAAAGCTCAGAACGGGCAATGGAAGCCACCGGCAAAGATTAGCGCGCCAAACCTAGCTCCGTCAGGCGGCGGTATTAGTGCAGCATTCTATCCGCTTAACAACCAGCTTGAAGCGCTGTTTGCAGCAAATGATGGAGGTATCCGTGTCGCCTGGAAGGCTAATAACGGGGCATGGAACCCACCGGTCGGTATTTCGCCCGGCAATATCACGCCTGCCGGCGCAAGAATCACTCTGCAGTTCTACCCGCCAAACAATCAACTCGAAGCCTTTTTTGTGGATAATGCGGGGAAGGTAAACGTCGTTTGGAAAGCGCAGAACCGTGCTTGGAATCCGCCTGTTGGCATCAGTCCGCCGCAAGCCGGCGTTCCGGGAAAGGAGGTAGTTGCGTCGTTTTACCCACCCAATAACCAGCTTGAAGTCTTTACCATCGGCGCAAACGGTGCGGTCAATTTGCTTTGGAAGGCACAAAATGGCGCTTGGAAGCCGCTCGTTCCTCTCACGGCTGGAGGTGCCGCACAACCAGGTAGTGCCTTGGGAGTGAAATTTCAGCCTCTAGAGAATCAATTGGAGTTGTTTTATACCGACACAACGGGAGCCCTTGGCCTCATTTACAAGGCGCAAAACCGAAACTGGAACCCCGCTTTCAGACTCTAGTCATTGGGACGGGCGGCGCCCAACGCTGTGATCCAGCCGACAGTACCGCCGTCTCGCTCATACCCGCTTCGCAAGTCCAACTCGAAATATTGGCATCTCTTTTTGCGCTACCAATATAGAAATTACGCAGAAAATTAATCCCCGCGAAAGGCGGAAAAAAGATCGCATCAAATCGTCTATGCTGGACTCGTCGCTAGGCTCCCCGGCTCGGTCGACGCTCCTTTAAGTCGCCACCCCCTCCCTGGACGGCGACTTTTTTTCGTTAAGCACCAGCATCAAATGCAACATGTCGCCGTTGGTCCCCGGGACTGGCTCCTAAACACCGCGCGCAAGGAACGAAGGCGTGTGCAGGTCTATCTCGTATCCGGTGCGAGGTTGCTTGGCAAGATTAAGTCGTTCGACAGACTAGTCGTGCTACTGAACACACCTGGCGGCATGCACGCGATCTACAAGCACGCGATCACGTCCGCCCAGTTGGACGACCCTGGCCATCTGGCGAGCAAGAGCTCCCAGAGCGATCCCAAGGCGCCGATCGTGGTCGTGCGAAAGCGCCGTCTCATAAGAGACTGAGGACGGCAGGCCCGCATGAGATAAGATGTTTGCTTCCCTGGGGTACCGCTCCCAATCTCATGATCGCGCTCGGTACAAGCGCGCAACTTGAGACGGTGCGCCATGAACTCACAGGTCTTCCCGTGGTTGCTCATCGCAGCCAGTGTCGTTGCGGAGGTTGCAGGCACAATCGCGCTGCGCTTCGCAGACGGATTCACCCGCCCGCTTCCGTCCGTCGCCGTTTTCCTGTTGTATGGCGCGGCAATCTGGCTCATGTCCCTGGCGGCGAGGCACCTCGAAGTTGGCCTCGCCTATGCCGTGTGGGCCGGTAGAGGCACGGCGCTTACCGCGCTGGTCGGGATGCTCTACTTCAACGAACCGGCCCATGCCGTACGCCTGCTGGGCTTCGCCTTCATCGTGATCGGAGTCGTCACTCTAAATGTCAGCGCGCGATAATTGCGAACGCAGTACCTGCATCAGGTCAGCGCACAAATAGCGATCTACAAGCGCGCCATCACGTCCATCCAGTTGGACGATCCTGTCCGTCCGGCGAGCAAGAGCGCCGAGAGCGATCCCAAGACGCCGGTCGTGGTCGTGCGAAAACGCCGTTCGATACGAGAATGAGGGCGGCCAGCCCGCAGAAAAAAATCTCGCTTGCGCAAGATTTGTGATATTTGCGCACCATTAAGGCAATCGCACTTGCAAGTGCCTTGCGTTGAGGACAATAGTTTCCTTACGCTCCAACACAGAGTCGACATGGAACCAGATAGCCACCCGGTTCGAATTTCGCTCGAGGAATTGAGATCGTTCGCCGCCACTCTGACTGACGGGTCCCTGCTCAAGGAGGCCACCTTGCGCGTCATTGCTGAGCAAGAGGATCGCGAGCGCCGGCAGGAGGCCAAAGCACACGATCGACTGAATCCGGAGCCGACCAGCTCCGCACTCGCAAAGATCGTCTCTCGCAAGTAGTAGCTTCCCAACCGGTCGTTCCTCATAATCTGTCTCGAGCGGAGTCAAGTATGCAAATCGCAGCTGCTGCAGGATACGTCGCCGTTCTCCTCGCCGCCCTCGTTACCACGGTCCGGTGGGTCATTAGGAATGATCCTGGTCATCGCGACGACTGAGCGGCTGGAGGATCGGCGATTGCTGCCCGAGCAACATTCGCTCGCTCTTTCTGCAATCTGGATCGCCCTTCGCTTGCGCCGCGCGGAGACGATGCAAGGTATTCTTCGACATGCCACGGAGATGGAAAGATGCGCTGGTGGGAAAGGCTGTTGGGGGAAATGCAGCAAAACACGAAGCAGGATGCGCACGCACCGGATCCTGCTCTGGGGTCCGCTGCCGCGCCAGTGACGACTGGTATTGGCGACAATTGCGATGCCGCGACGCAAGCAATGCTGGAAGCAACTGCCAACTCTCGAGACGCGTTCTACGCCAGCCTCGGCGCGCTTGAACCCGATGTGTTAGCGCCCCTGATCAATCCGGCTCTCATGGGCGGCCCGACGTGGCCGGCACTGCGGCAAGCTTGGAGCGTGATCCGTAGGCCAGATTCGACCGCCGTGGCAAGCAACGGCCTGTCCGATCCGTTTGAGCAGACGAATGCTGCGCCGGTAGCGCTCGGATTCGGAATTGAGGTGTTCGCGGAGGCCCGAGGGCAGATCGCAGAGATGTCGCGTTCGTGGCTGTTCGATCTGACGTATCAGGTGAGCCAGAACGTAGCGAGCCACGGCCAGTGTCTCGACCTATTGGCACGGTATGGAGTGCTCTCGATGCTGTTGGAGGTAAAGGGCCTCCCATTGGAATGGCTGTCGGGAGAGGGCAAGGCCGGAGTGCTCATCGGGCTACCGGCGAAATCGGTGCCTGCCACTTTTGATACGCCGTACGGCGAGGTGCGCATGGTGGCCCTGACGCTATTGCGCCCGGAGGAACTGGCGTTTCTGGAGACGAGCGAAGAAATCAGCGTCAATCGCCGGTGGCTGGCAGAGAATTTCGCCAGCGTGCCGGACGGGCACGTGAATGATCTCGGGCGTTCCCCTTTTGTTACAGCGTAGGCCCGACAAGCTGCGGGGGATGCGGACCATCCCCATCGATGCGGGGTATTGCTTCGGTTGCGAAGGCACGGGACGAGCGGACAATTTCGCTAAGCCTCAATCCCAACCGAGGAAATTCTTCGATGTACTCCGACGATCTATCGAAACTGTTCCAGCGCATTGGCGACAACCCCCAAGACTATCGCCAAATCGTGCGTGAGGATTCGGTCCTGCAGGCGCGTGAGCGCTGGCCGCTGTTGGCCTCAATGGGCGCTGAGCTATGGGACGAGCTGCCGCATAGACCGGCACCGTGATGCCCCGATCGACGCCAACCGCGGCGGTGCGCAGCTCGCCTTCGGACCATGTAGCCAACTCGGCCGCGACCTCTTCTGGCGTCACCGCCGGCGGTCCGTCATCTGTGCTGAACGAGACGTGCCAGCGGCCGGCGTCAATCGTCAGCGTGATACTCGCCGGCATCGCGTGGGGACGGTGCGCTGTATAGGCGATCTCGCCCACTGGGAACTTGCCCTTGCCGACGTGCAGGCGATAGCGTGTCTCGCCGGTCGGCGTGTCGGCAATCGGTTGGAACGAGAACAGCTCGCTCGTGAGCCAGACCGATTACGGCCCGACTTTGCGCTGAATCGTTGGTCGGCCACCGAGCTTCTGGAAGAAGCGGCTGTAGGCCTGCTTCCAGCGTACCGCGCCATTGCGCAGCACTTGCGACGGGACCTCGGAGAGCCATGGCGTCAGCTCCGGGTCTTTGTAGCGTGCGTATTCCTGATCGATGGGTGGATGCTGTCCCGTCAAGCAGAGCGTCTTGCGCTGGAACGCTCGGCAATATCGATCCTCGCCGACCTTGGCGTTGTAGGGGACATGAGTAGACGCATCAACGTGGAACATCTCCCCAACTTCGACGCAGCGCCGTATCTCGACAGCGAGGCGGCGATCGCCGGATATCCAACAGATATTCTGGAAGCAAATGATGCGTCCCTCCTCGCGGCCGCACTCGGCGACATTGCGCGTGCCCCGGGGAATGGCTGAGATCGCCAAGTCAGCCGGTGTTACCGCGAGGCCTTGTACAAAGCATTGCGGCCGGACAGCGCACCTCGCTTCGACACGGTAAGCCGGGTGTGTGCTGCGCTCGGGGGTGACTCGAATCCATGACGGCGAGACGCCAAGCCCAATCCCAGGGCGCGATTTCTCAACCAATCGCCCCGGTCGAGTGATCATCGCATCGGTGAGGGTCAATCAGACCCTCACCGTTTCGGAGTTCTCGCTCACCCCCGCCGGTGGAACAGCGGCGCTCAAGGCGATACTGCTCACGAGCGCGACAGACCCGAACAAGATGCTGTCGAGCAACGTGGTGGCGCTAATCCCCGACGCGCCGCTGGCGGCCAAGACGACGTACACCGCCAAGCTGGTTGGCACGAACAACGGCCAGCCGATCAACAAGACTTGGAGCTTCACCACTCAGTGAGCGACGGTTCTGCGTTTTGGAAGGCCGGCATCGACGGGCTTTTCCATTTCTGCGTTAAGGATTTCGCAGCCAAAAGCAAACGTTCTCCATCTCATTTACGCCATCAATATATGGATAGCGCATTGTATTAATCCCTACCAACGCTGGAATCGGGATCGCATTAAATCGTCTATGCTGGATTCGTCGCCAGACCCCCGTCCGGTCGAAACACCGTTAAGTTGCCGATCCTAGGGCGGCGACTTCTTTTGCCAGTCATCCAGCCTAAAATGGAAAATTTCGCTGTCGGCCCACAGAACTGGCTCCTAAACGCCGCGCGGCAACGGCAGAAGCGTGTCAAAGTCTATCTGGTCTCTGGCGTCAGGTTGGCAGGTTCAATCGAGTCGTTCGACAATTTTGTTGTGCTACTGAACACGACGGACGGCTTACACGCGATTTACAAGCACGCCATCACGTCCGTCCAATTGGAAGGTCCTGTCCGGCCGCCGGGCGCGGGTTCCGAGAGCGATCCCAAGGCACCCACCGTGGTCATTCGAACGCGCCGTCCCATACAAAGCTGACGACGGCGAGTCAGCATCAAATTATTTCAAGCGCAGAGTTTTGAGGATCTGCCTACCTTTAAAGTTGCCCAGCTTGCAAGTCCGTGCTTTGCGGCCAATAGTTTCCTTTCGCTCTCAAGCAGAATCGACATGCAGCCAGATAGCCAACCGGTTCGAATTTCGCTAGAGGAATTGAGATCGTTCGCCTCAGTGCTAACTGACGGCTCTCTGCTCAAGCAGGCGACCTTGCGCGTGATCGCAGAGCAGGAGGATCATCAGCGCAGGCAGAAGGCCAAGGCACACGAGTTGCTCATGCAGGCTGACTAGCTCCGTAGTCTCAGAGATCCCCTCTCACGGGCAATAGTTTCCCAACCTGTCGTTCCTCATAATTTGTCGTTAACGGGGTTCAAGATGCAATTCGCAGCTGCAGCAGGATACGTTGCCGGTCTCATCGCCGCCCTCGTTACCGCGGTCCGGTGGGTCATTAAGAATGATCCTGGTCATCGCGACGACTGAGCCGCTGCGGCAGAAATGCCGATGGTTGGATGTGCGGCGGCTCCATCACCCCGCGACGGATACGGTTACTCACTAGTAGCGCATATCGCAAAGGAGAGCGGACAGAAGGGGCGGCGCATCGCGTCGTGCGCTATCCCTCTCCAGCCTTACCGCTGAGGTTTCCCGCGAAGAATGATGAACGCAATTCGGAATTTATGGCTTACGACCTTACTCGCCGGCGTCGCTGTATCTAGTCTCGGTGGCTGCAACTACCTGGATGACGCGGCAAAGGTGAGCTCGCAAGGCCAGGCCGTCGGCGCCCGGATGAGCTCGTACTTCGCTAAGGGAATCGCCGCGCGTAAGGGACGGTGCGCTGACGATCGCCTTGAGGCATCGTTGCAGGATAGTGCACGGGCCAAACACAACCATGCGCCACCGCTCGATTCGGCAGCGTTCAAGGCTGCGGCGGACAAGGCCGCGAGCCAATACAAGGTGTGCCTCGACGGGAGCGACGGCAGGGGCGGTGAACGCGCTCAGATCGAAGTGCTCCAGGACAGCGTCAAGGTGGCGGATGCGTTCACCAAAGCTTTCACGTCCATGGGCAAGCTTGCCGGAGAAGACATTGGCAAGGCAGCTGCTGATGTCGCTGAGGACGTGGAGACAGCAGCGAGTTTGCTGCAGTCGTCCAGGGTCATCAAAGAGAAGCTGACGGACGACGACAAGAAGAAGATCGGGTCGATCGCCGCAGGTGTTTCGGACGCGATTCGGGCAAAAGACGTGAAAGCCTTCGCGAAGAGCGCGGCGCCACTCGCGGAGTACTTCTCGGATTACATCGCCTACGCCAAGGTCCCGGTGGCAAGTGTGATAGAGGATCGGGCGGCCAAGCGGGCCGCGATCCGGGCCCAGCTCTCTGAGGCGGGCATGCTTGACGACGCAACGCCTATGCAGGACTACCTGACCGCCGCCGGCATAAAGACGGTGCCTTCCAAGCTTAACGACCAATACCTGCTGGTCTTCCAACGGGGAGTGCTGTTCGATGACGCGGCCGTGGCAAAGAAGGCCGCCGATGACGAAGCCGAAGCCATTCGGCAGGACTTGGCCTCGCTCAAAGCACGGCTCGACAATTTGGCCGGCGGCGTGGTTCGGCACAAGCACCAAGATGACGCAGTGAGCGCCGGCGCCGCCAAAGGCGATGCCGGCAAGGCAAGCAGCGCCGACGCGGCAGTAGCCGGAAAGCAGTAATCTAGGAGCAATCATGGCAGTCAACGAAGCACAGATTTTCCAGAATGCTCTCCTTCTCGCGCAACTTCGGCACGTGGTGCTAATGGTTAGGAAAGTCCGCGACGATGAAACGCTGAGCGATGAAATTCATGACGTTGCAAAGGAAGAGTTGGCCAAGGCGGAGGCTGCAGTGACTGCTGCACAAACTGCAATGCTCAAAAGCGCATTGACAACGGTACGGCCCTCCGTAGACCAGTTGGAAAAGGCTGGTGAGGAGGCCCTAGCCGCAGCCCAAACCGCGAGGAAAGTGGCAGACGTCACCGATGCGCTGGTCAAACTCGGCAAAGTCGCCGCTAATGTCGCCGCTCTGATTGCCGCGCTGTAGCGCCACCGCAGCGGCAGTCCCACCGATGGTGGGCGATCTGTTGACTCGCAACGCCGAGCGTGTTCTGGCTACAGAGTTGCTGCAATCTATTCGCGGAATGACTACCGGAAAAGGCGATGCGGTCAGGCAGTTTGCGGTCACGGCCGTCGCCAGCGCCCGTCCCAGCGGCCGAGCCGTGTCCCGCACCACCCCGCTCTCCCGCAGCCCCGAAGGTTGCCCCGCCGGCGGCACCTGTACCGCCGCCTCCCAGCGAGCTTGCGACCGTCTTTGCCCGCCTGGACGGCCGCGGGAGACCGTCAGGCATCCCTGCGCAGGCACCAGGCCGCAACTCCTTCCTCGACAGGCTGAGACGCTCCTTAGGCAACCTAGACGTAATTCACGTGTCCTGACATGACACAATATACTTGTCACTACAAATCACAGAATACTTGTGATAGAATCACAAAAAATACGTGTATAACCAAAACACAAAATACTTGCAAAACAATTTATTAGCCTCATAGCGCACTTTCATAGGGTGAGAGATGGCAACTTCGCCAGCAACACGGCAACTTAGCGAGGCACTTGCGGCGCTTAAGGCGCTTCAAGACAAGGGATCCTCCGTCTTCCAGACTGACGAATTCTCTCGGCGCCACCGCGAATCCCTCCAGAAGGCTGGCTTCATACAGCCCGTCATCAAAGGTTGGTACATGGCGAGCCGGCCCGAAGAAAAGCCCGGAGATACGACCCCCTGGTATGCGGCAATGGATAGTTTCCTAGCAGCATACGCAACCCACCGCTTTGGCAACGACTGGCACGCCTCCCCGGACCTCTCCATCTTGCTACATGCGGGAACAACGGTGTTGCCCAAGCAATTCGTCATCCACAGCCTTACGGGCAGCAACAACAACATCCGGCTGCCGGATGGGTATTCGCTCTTCGACCTAAGGGTGAAGGCTATGCCGTCAGTCGATGCGCTAACAAAGGTCCGTGGCATCTCCGTTTTGAGGCTACCCACGGCTCTCAGCCGAGTCGAGCAACCGTTTTATCGAAGCTATCCGCGCGATGCGCAAATCGTGCTCGCTCAGATACCGGACGCGTCTGAACTAAACCGAGTGCTTCTCGAAGAAGGACGAAGCCATTTCGCGGGACGCTTGGCTGGCGCGTTTCGAGCCATAGGGCGCCAGGATATTGCGGACGACATCTTGGGCGTGATGCAGGCGGCTGGCTATACAGCGCCGGAGGTAAACCCCTTCGAGTTTGTGCATACCATCTCGTCCGAGGATGCGGCGGGGCCAGCGGCCCTGCGGGTGCGGCTCATGTGGGCGGATATGCGAGAGCGGGTGCTGGAAATTTTCCCGCCGGAGCCCGGATTGCCTGCTGACGTGGCCGGTTATTTGAGTGCCTTGGAGGATGTCTACAAGACGGACGCATATCACTCATTGTCAATCGAAGGCTACAAGGTCTCCGACGCGATGATCAGCAAAGTGGCGAACGGTGATTGGCATCCCGAGGAATCCCAGTCCGACAAGGACGCGAAGAACGCGATGGCGGCGCGAGGCTATTGGCTCGCGCACATCGAAGTGAAGAGAACCATCGAAAAGATCCTGACCGGCGCAAATGCTGGCCAAGCGTATCAAGCCGACCATGCACAATGGTACCGGCAGCTGTTCGCTCCAAGCGTCGATGCCGGGATTCTGACCCCGGCAGATCTAGCCGGCTACCGCGGGCACCAGGTGTATATCAGGAACGCGAAGCACGTCCCTCCGCCCAAAGACGCCGTGCGGCAAATGATGCCTGAGCTGATAAAGCAGCTCCGGGCCGAGCCGAGCGCGGCTGTCCGAGCGGTGCTCGGCCACTTCGTTTTCGTGTTCGTCCATCCCTATATGGACGGCAACGGGCGCCTAGGCCGATTCTTGATGAACGCGATGCTGGGCTCCGGGGGCTATCCCTGGACGATCATCCAGCTTCCGCGCCGCGCGGAATACATGGAAGCGCTCAATGCCGCCAGCTTCGACGGTGATATACGGCCGTTTGCTGAGTTCGTCCGATCTTCCATGGAGAACCCTCCAGCTGCTATCTGAGCTTCGCCAATATCCGCCGCAAGAAAAAGCCCACGCAAGCGGGCTTTTCTTCGATCGACATCCCTTGCTCAATAGGCACAGCCTGTCGCTGCGCGCGTTGCTTCTGGACTTGCTCGGGGGTGACCGGCTCGCGGTACATGCAATGGGAAGCGATTGAGGTCAAATTCCAGATGCCCCGCCACTGCGACCGACATTTCGGTGGCGCGGGAATGTCAAGATGAAACGCGTTTTGCCGCCCGACGATTCCGCCGAAACCAAGCCGCCGTGTGCGACCATAATGGCCTGCGTGATGGAAAGTCCCAGTCCCACGCTATCGGAATCGGCGCGCGTCCTTGACTTGTCGGCACGGAAGAAGCGGTCGAATAGCAACGGCAGCAACTCGGCGCTGATTTCCTCGCCCTCATTCTCGACCACAATGGTCGTATTGCCGCCCTGCTCGCGCGCCTCGACCCGGATCTCCTTGCCTGGTGACGTGTAGCGTAGCGCATTCGACAGAAGGTTGCTGAGCGCCCGGCGCAGCATCAGATGATCGCCGGTAATCTTCGCTTGACCGCGAAGGCACAGATTGACGCCCTTGTCCTCCGCCAGCGCATCGTAGAACTCGAACAGCGCCTGCACTTCAGCGGCCACGTCGATTGCTTCCTCGTTGGGCAGTGTAATGCCGTGCTCCATCTTGGCCAAGTACAACATATCGGAGACCATCCGGCCAAGGCGCTGCAATTCTTCGGCATTCGAGGTAAGAACCTCGCGGTACTTGGCGGCGTCCCGTGGCTGTGACAGCACGACATGCGTCTGCGTCATCAGGTTGGTAATCGGCGTCCGCAACTCGTGGGCCAGGTCCGAAGAAAACTCAGATAGCCGCCGAAAATCAGCCTGCAGTCGCTCCAGCATGGCATTCAACGTTGCCGCCAGATCTGCCATCTCCACCGGCACCGCTTCCACCGGCATGCGCGCATCCAGCTTGTTCGCCGTGACGCCCTTGGCTCGCGTGGCCATCATGCGCAAGGGCACCAGTCCGCGTCGCGCCGCCCACCAACCAAAGAGGCCGCTAGCGGCCACCGCCAATGCCGTATAGAACGCCAGCGAATGGCGAAACGCATGCATAAAATGCGCATGGATTTTCGTGTCCATGCCGACCACGACGCGCAATGGCGCAATCCGCGGATCAGCCGCACTCACCTGCGCACGCATGCCGCGGTATTCCTGCTCGCCTTGCTGCCAGACGAAGGTATCGTCACTCGCCAAATCGCGTGGGATTACCTCGAAAGCAATCGCAAAATCGAAATCCTTGGTCGCATACACCTTGTGGCCCTGTGCCGTCTGCACCTGAGCGACGAAGCCAGGATGGTGATCGACCATTTCCTGAAGCCGCTGGGGCAATCGCTCGGCCGGCGTTTCCTTCGCGATCTTTTCGATCAGGCGAATATTGTCGCCGAGCACCACATAATCCTCGGTGGCAAAGTGGCGATCCATCGCCAGCCAGATGACCACGCCGAGCCCTAGCAACACCACCGCAGACGAAAGCGAAAACAGAATGGTCAGCCGCATCGTCAGGGACAGGCGATGTGTCATGGCTGCTCCTCCGGCGCTTCCAGCACGTAGCCCATGCCGCGTACGGTCTGGATCAGCTTGGTGTCGAAGTCGTCGTCGATCTTTGCCCGCAAGCGGCGAATGGCCACATCGATCACGTTGCTATCGCTGTCGAAATTCATGTCCCAGACTTGGGAGGCAATCAACGAGCGCGGCAGCACCTCACCGTGCCGGCGCGCGAACAACTCGAGCAGCGCGAATTCCTTGCTGGTCAGCGTGATGCGGCGCCCTGACCGCGACGCCCGGCGCCTGCCCAAATCCAGCACGAGGTCGCCCACCTGAATGCGGTCCATGGCCAGCTGTACGGTCCCGCGGCGCAGTAGCGTGCGCACGCGCGCCAACAGTTCCGCGAACGCAAACGGCTTGACGAGATAGTCGTCAGCGCCCAGCTCCAACCCCCTGACCCGGTCGGCCACGCTGTCGCGGGCCGTTAGGAATAACACCGGCACTGGGTTGTCCGTGGCACGAATTGCCTGCAGAATGTGCCAGCCATCGAGCTCCGGTAACATGATGTCGAGGATGATCAGGTCGTACGACTCGTTAAGCGCCATGTGCTGTCCGTCCAGCCCGTTGGCGACCAAGTCGACCACGAACCCAGCCTCGGTCAGCCCCTGGCGCAGGTACTCGCCGGTTTTGGATTCATCTTCTACCACCAGCAGCTTCATCTTCGAGTCTCCCCCCTGTTCCTTCGGACTGTGTGCCTGCCCGTTGGGGCCGACTCTATGCGGGAGTAGTCTACCCAGCCGCTTCCCGAATGATCCCAACCTTACCAGAATGTAATGTTTGGGTAAGTTGACGGTAGCCTCGCTCTCGTTACTCTCTTGCTGCCGCCTTCCGACGCGGCCATTCAAGCAAAGAGGACTATTTCATGCGACGTGATCGACCGTCTGGCCTTGTTCTGCCTAACCTGCAGCGCCGCCGTTTTGTACAGGGCCTGGCCGCCGGTGGAGTGGTGGCGGGGCTGTCTGGCTTGGGCGGTTCGGCCTGGGCCCAGCCGTCAGGCCGACCGGCAGATGTCTTATCCGGCACAGCACCAGTGCTGCGCGGAACCGAATTCGACCTCGTGATTGGCGAGTCGGTGGTCAACTTCACCGGGACGCCGCGCGTGGCCACCACCATTAACGGCATGTTGCCGGGGCCCACGCTGCGCTGGCGCCAGGGCGAAACAGTGACGATTCGGGTCACGAACCGGTTGCGCGAACACACGTCGATTCATTGGCACGGGATCATCCTGCCCTTCGAGATGGACGGCGTGCCGGGCATCAGCTTTGCCGGCATCGCGCCGGGCGAGACCTTCACCTACCGCTTCAAGATCGATCAGACCGGCAGCTATTGGTATCACTCGCATTCGGGCTTCCAGGAGATGACCGGCGTGTATGGCGGCATTGTCATCGATCCGGCCACTGGCGTGGATGGTGTGCGAGCCGATCGCGATTACACGGTGCTGCTCTCGGATTGGACCGACGAAGATCCGATGCGGGTGCTCTCGAAACTGAAGGTTCAGAGCGATTACTACAACTATAACCAACCGACGGTTATCGACTTCTTCCGCGACGTCTCCAATGAAGGGATAAAGAGTGCGCTCGCCAAGCGCAAGATGTGGAACGAGATGCGGATGAGCCCGACCGATCTGGCGGATCTCTCGGGCGCCACGCTGACTTACCTGACTAACGGCGTCACCCCGGCCGGCAACTGGACCGGTGTGTTCAAGCCGGGCGAAAAGGTCCGTCTGCGGTTTATCAACGGCGCGGGTAACACGTTCTACGATGTGCGCATTCCTGGCCTCAAGCTCAAGGTCGTCCAAGTCGATGGGCAGAATATTGAACCGGTGACTGTGGACGAATTCCGCTTCGGACCAGGTGAAACCTGTGACGTGCTGGTCGAGCCGCGCGACGAGGCTTATACCATTTTTTCGCAGTCGATGGACCGCACCGGCTACGCGCGTGGCACCCTGGCGACCCGGGCCGGGCTGACGGCGCCGGTGCCCGCGGTGGATAAGCCGCAGTGGCTCACCATGGCCGACATGATGGGCAGCATGGGAGGCATGGGAGGCATGGATCACGGCGCCATGGGCGGAATGAGCCATGGCAGCATGGCCATGCAGGGCATGAACCATGACGCAATAGCCATGGATCACAGCCAGCATGCTGCCGGGGACATGACAGGTATGGCAGGCATGGCGACCGAGGCGTCGCTGAAGGTGCCTAGCACCAAGGCTCGGCACGCCAAGACCGAGTACGGCGCCACCACCGATATGCGTGTCGACATGGCGCGCACCAATCTGGATGACCCGGGCATTGGCTTGCGCGACACCGGACGCCGCGTTCTGACACTGGCTGATCAGCATACCATTGGCGGCCCGTTGGACAAGCGCGGTCCGGGGCGCGAAGTGGAACTGCATTTGACCGGCAACATGGAGCGGTACTCCTGGTCCTTCGATGGGGTGGAGTTCGGGAATTCGACTCCGGTCCATTTTAAATACGGCGAGCGGCTGCGCGTCA
The DNA here is from genome assembly GCF_029335485.1 of Cupriavidus basilensis. Classification (GTDB taxonomy): domain Bacteria; phylum Pseudomonadota; class Gammaproteobacteria; order Burkholderiales; family Burkholderiaceae; genus Cupriavidus; species Cupriavidus basilensis_E. Next base: position 15,928 of record NZ_JARJLM010000255.1, on the reverse strand, counting down.
TTCTGCACAACGACACGATGATGACGCATCCGATGCACATGCATGGCATGTGGAGCGAGCTTGAGTCGCCGGATGGCGCCTTCTTGGCCCGACGACACACCATTGCCGTGCAGCCAGCGCAACGCATCAGTTTTCTGGTCACGGCCGACGCATTGGGCCGGTGGGCGTGGCATTGCCACCTGATGTTGCACATGGACGCCGGGATGTTCCGCGAAGTGGTTGTGGCCTGACCTTTACCGATACGCACATGGATAAACCAACAAGAACAGTACTTGCCGCCTTGCTTGCGTCCGCGGGCATGAGCGCGGCTTGGGCTCAGCACTCACACTCCGAAGAGGTTCGAGCGAAAACTTCGCCGCTCGCCGTTGCGCAGGAGGCGAAATCCGCTCCGAAATCGAAGTCTTCGGACAAGGTTGGCGGCACTGCGGCGACGGACGCCCAGATGCAAGGCATGGATTCGATGCAGGGTATGGACCACAGCCAGATGCAAGGCATGGGTTCGATGCAGGGCATGGACCACAGCCAGATGCAGGGCATGGGTTCGATGCAGGGCATGGACAACAGCCAAATGCAAGGCATGGGTTCGATGCAGGGCATGGACCACGGCCAAATGCAAGGCATGGATCATGGCGACATGCAGATGCAGGGGGGGAGCGCACCTGCGGACGCGCGCGATCCGCATGGGTACTCGGGTGGGTATCAGCTCGGCGTAGGCCAATATGCCATCGGTCCAAACCGTTCACTGCACATGGCAGACGAACACGTGTTTGCCTCAGTACTCGTTGACCGGTTGGAATGGGTCAAGGGAAATGAGAGCAATGCCGCTGTCTATGAGGCGCAGGCGTGGATCGGCAGCAGCTTTAACCGCCTCGTGATCAAGGCCGAGGGTGAATCGGAGAAACGCAGGATTCCGGAGGCCCGCACCGAGCTGCTGTGGGGCCATGCCATTTCCGCCTATTGGGACACACAGTTGGGTATCCGCAACGATGCCGGCTATGGCCGACCGACCCGGAACTGGCTGGCCTTCGGTGTGCAAGGCCTGGCGCCATACTGGTTCGAGGTCGATGCCACCGGCTATATCGGCACCGAAGGCCGCACCGCGCTGCGCCTGTCAGCCGAGTATGAATTGCTGATTACCCAGCGACTGATCCTGCAACCCAGAGTCGAGGCCAATCTTTACGGAAAGAACGATCCGGAGGTCGGCGTGGGCAGCGGGCTGTCCAGCGGTGCCGTGGGGCTGCGTCTGCGCTACGAGGTCAGCCGTCAGTTCGCGCCGTATATCGGCATTGAACGGTACCAAAGCTTTGGCAATACCGCCGACATGGTTCGCACCTCAGGCGGCCGAAGTGGCGAAACCCGTTTCGTAGCGGGCGTTCGCATGTGGTTCTAACCACGTTTTTCAACCCACATTCTTATTTGGAGTTCACCATGCAAGCGCCCCGCTTCACGATCCGTGCCACACTGGCCGTCGCTGCCGTGCTGGCTAGTTCCCCTGCCTTCGCGCATCCGAAGCTGGAGTCTTCTTCGCCCGCCGACAAGGCTGAAGTTTCTTCGCCACAGAAGATCGAACTGAAATTCTCAGAGAACCTGGTGACCCAGTTCTCCGGAGCCAACCTCGTCATGACCGGCATGCCTGGCATGGCCAACCATGCGTCGATGAAGGTTGCCGCCAAGGTTTCCGGCAGCGACGATCCCAAGACCATGGTGATCACCCCGGCCCAGACGCTGGCGCCTGGCAGCTACCGCGTCGATTGGCGTGCAGTGTCGTCCGACACGCACCCGATTAACGGCAATATCGCGTTCACCGTGAAGTGATCCGCCGATGGACTGGGCAACTGTTGCAGTGCGTTTCGCACTCTATTTCGATCTGACCGCGCTGTTTGGTCTGCCGCTGTTTGGCTTGTACGCACTGCGCCGTGATGAAATGGCGTCGCCAACTGGTGCGCGCTTTTTGACGATCGGCATGATGGTTGCGACCCTGGGCATCATCCTGTCGATGGCCAATATTGCCATCATGGCCAAGGGCATGACCGGTGCCGCGTCCTACGCCGAACTGCAAGGCCATGTCTTCGAAATGATCGTGACGGGCACCGCGTTTGGCGCGGCCTGGGCCGTGCGGCTCGTTGCCCTGCTCCTTTGCGTGCTGGTCGTGTTGTTTGTCCGCAAGCGGCCAGGGCTTCAATTCGGCGTTCTGGCTGCAGCGGGCGGCATCGCGTTGTCGACCCTTGCCTGGGGCGGCCATGGCGTCATGAATGATGGCATTCGACGCTACATTCACCTGAGCTCGGATATCGCTCATCTGATGGCCGCCGGTGCATGGGTCGGCGCTCTGCTCGCCTTCGTCCTGTTGTCCCAACCGTCCGCCACGCCTGGCAAGGTTGCGTTACTGAGCCGCACCTCCAACGGCTTCGCCCAGGTGGGCACGGTCGTCGTCGCAACCTTGGTCAGCACGGGCGTCGTGAACTATTGGTTGATTGTCGGTCCAGTCTTGCCGGAGTTGTCACTGCGCTCATACGGCGGATTACTGGTGGCCAAGCTGGCGCTGTTCGCTACCATGCTCGCCCTTGCCGCGGCTAACCGCTTTCATTTGAGCCCGCGCCTGGAGCATGCCGTACGGGCAGGCGATCATGCCGCCGCCGCTCTTAGCTTGCGCCGCAGTCTGATGTTCGAGACCAGTGCGGCAACGCTTATTCTGGCTCTCGTCGCCTCGCTCGGCATCCTATCCCCCTCAGGCATGTAGCCACTGTTTTCCGGAACCGCGCAGCAAGGCTGCGCCTGCCAATCTTTTAAGCAACCGCCAAGGAGGCTCCATCAAGACGATCAAGCCGTTGCTGCTGGCTTTGGGCCTGTCGCCGATGCTGGTCTGGGCCGCAGGCAGCATGGACGGCCATGCGAGCCCGCCAGCGCCATTAAGTCCGCAGCCGGCCAGCCGGGCCAGCCGGCCAAGATCTCGCTCACGGTTGACGTGACCATGAACATGAGCGCCAGCTGTCGATCGTGACGGCAATGGCAAACGGCTCATCGGAAAAATCTTGACATTGACGCGGTAGGAAGGTGAAGAATCAAAACGGCGTCGCAAATGCAAAGGGCATAGCCATGAATCATCAACTGCATCACCACGGAGAGCAAGTGGGCACCCAGAAAGAATCCGCATTGCTGGATGGAGAGCCCAAGGATCCTGTATGCGGCATGAGCGTGACATCCGAATCGCCTCATCGCGAAACCCAGGACGGCAAGCACTACTGGTTTTGCGGTACGCGCTGCCAAGACAAGTTCATTGCCGATCCCGCGCGCTATGTAGTGAGCGTTGCGCAGGCCGAAGCGCCGCACGCTGGCGCGTTCTATGTGTGCCCCATGCACCCTGAAGTGCGTCAGGACCACCCCGGCCGCTGCCCCAAGTGCCAGATGCATCTGGTGCCTGAAAGTGAGGCCCAGCATGGCTCGGGCGGAGCACATCACCACGGTCATCATGCCCACCATGCGGGGAACCACGCGCAGCCGGAATCCGCGGCCGTGCCGGCGCAAACGCCTGCTGGCACGATCTACACCTGCCCCATGCACCCCGAGGTGCAGCAGGATCGTCCGGGTAGCTGCCCCAAGTGCGGCATGTCGCTGGAGCCGATCATTCCACTGGACGAGGAAGATAACAGCGAGTTGAAGGATTTTCAGCGGCGCTTTTGGTGGACGCTGCCGCTCACGCTGGTTGTCGCCATCCTGGCCATGTTTGGCCATCGTCTGGGCTGGTTCAGCATGCAGACCCAGACCTGGATTGAGTTGGTCCTGTCCCTGCCCGTGGTGCTATGGACCGGCTGGCCATTCTTCGTGCGAGGCTGGCAATCGATCACCCACCGCAGCCCGAACATGTGGACGCTGATCGGCCTGGGATCGGCTGCGGCCTTTGTCTATAGCATCGTCGCCACGGTTGCGCCGGGCGTGTTTCCCAACTCGTTCGTATCGATGGGCCGCGTGGCCGTGTATTTCGAGGCGGCGGTGGTCATCATTTCCTTGACCATGCTGGGCCAGATCATCGAGTTGAAAGCACGCTCCCAGACCTCCGCGGCCATCAAGTCTCTGTTGGGCTTGGCACCGAAGACCGCGCGACGCATCAACGCGGATGGCAGCGAGGAAGATGTGCCGCTCACTCATGTGCATGTCGGCGACCTGCTGCGCGTGCGTCCTGGCGAGAAAGTCCCGGTCGATGGCGTCGTCACCGAAGGGCGCAGCGCGGTCGACGAATCCATGCTCACCGGAGAGCCGGTGCCAGTGAGCAAGCGTGCCGGCGACAAGCTGATCGGTGCCACACTCAACACCAACGGCGCTCTGGTGATGCGGTCCGAGAAAGTCGGCGCGGCCACCATGCTGTCGCAGATTGTGCAGATGGTTGCCTCGGCCCAGCGCTCCAAGGCGCCCATGCAGCGCATGGCCGACGTGGTGGCGGGCAAGTTCGTCATGGTTGTGGTGCTGATCGCCATTGCCACATTCCTGGTCTGGGGTCTGTTCGGACCGGAGCCGAGCTGGGTGTTCGGGCTGATCAACGCGGTGGCCGTGCTGATCATCGCGTGTCCGTGTGCTCTGGGGTTGGCGACGCCCATGTCGGTGATGGTGTCCACTGGCCGCGCCGCCAAACAAGGCGTTCTGTTCCGCGATGCCAGCGCGATCGAAAGGATGCGCGAGGTCGATACCCTGATCGTGGACAAGACCGGCACCCTCACGGAGGGCAAGCCTGCATTCGACACCGCCATTGCCACCTCCGGCTTTACTCCCGATGAAGTGCTGCGGCTGGCGGCCAGCCTGGACCAGGGCAGTGAACACCCGCTGGCCGATGCCATTGTCAACGCGGCCCGCGCAAGGGGCCTGCAGCTGGCGAAGCCAGTCGATTTCGAGTCGGGAAGTGGTATTGGCGTGCGTGGCACCGTTGAGGGCCGGCGCCTGGCGTTGGGCAACACAGCGCTGATGGAACAGGAAGGCGTGGTTGTGTCGGCATTGCGAGCCGACGGGGAGCGCCTGCGCGGTGAAGGTGCCAGCATCATGCACCTGGCTGTCGATGGCGAATTCGCAGGCATTCTGGCGGTAACCGATCCCATCAAGGCCAGCACGCCCGAGGCCATCCGGACCTTGCACGCGAGCGGCCTGCGTATCGTGATGGCAACCGGAGATGGACTCACCACCGCCAAGGCCGTGGGGGCCAAGCTAGGCATTGATGAAGTGCACGGCGAAGTCAAGCCCGCCGACAAACTGGCACTGGTGGAGCGGCTGCAGAAAGAAGGCCATGTGGTCGCCATGGCAGGGGACGGCATCAACGATGCTCCCGCGCTGGCCAGGGCCGATGTGGGTGTGGCGATGGGAACCGGCACTGACGTGGCGATGAACAGTGGCCAGGTCACCTTGATCAAGGGCGACCTGCGCGGCATAGCGGCATCGCGCGAAGTCTCCATTGACACGGTGCGCAACATGCGGCAGAACCTGATGTTCGCCTTCATCTACAACGGTATTGGTGTACCGATTGCTGCCGGAGTCCTGTACCCGGTCACCGGCTGGCTGCTGTCCCCCATGATCGCGGCGCTGGCGATGAGCTTGAGCTCGGCCTCGGTGATCTTCAATGCGCTGCGGCTGCGTGGAACAAAGTAGTAACCACCCAGGACTCTGCGATTTACATCTGTGCTCAATCCAATGCTCCTTCGAGTTGAGGCCAAGGGAGCCGAATCAGCACATTGGCTGTTGGCGCCACCCTGCCCTCCCTGGGCGAGCGGGCCGCACTGCCTCAATGGCTATGGGCGCACCTTGGTCTCCTGCTCGGCATCACGGGCTACGTCCTGGTCTGGGGCGGCATGCGTAGCGAGAGCGGTCGGCCCAGAATCCATCGCTGGCTGATGCTCTCCGTCCCCACGGGATGGTTCATTGTCGGGATCATCACTCAGTTTCCACTCGTCGACGCCCTGCTGGCCACTGCATACCATCTCATTGCCGTCTACTTCCTCGCAGCCTCGGCCATCGAACTTTGGAGAGATCGCCTCGATTACCCGCTCCCCTCGCGGCTCCCCTTGGCGTTGCGGGGCCGACGGCACGTCAAGCTTGCGCTTCGCGAAAGAAATCACCCACAGGCATTGACCTTCCCATGGTGGGAATCTCTAAGCTCTGCTTCAACACAGACATTCAAGGGGTAGTTCAATGGCTTCCGTTGCCCGCCAACAAGGCGCCAATCCATCCAGGTCCTTGGGTACACGCCTGAGCCTCCCGATAGAAGGCATGACCTGTGCATCGTGCGTCGGCCGTGTCGAGCGCGCGCTGAAAGCGGTCCCCGGCGTGCAGATGGCCGCGGTCAATCTAGCCACTGAGCGCGCGGACATCACCTTCACCCGCGTGGCCGATGCGCAGGCGGCTGTCCGCGCCCTCGAGAGCGCCGGCTACGCCGTCCGCGAAGAGACCACCGAGCTCGCGATCGAGGACATGACCTGCGCGTCGTGTGTGGGCCGGGTTGAGAAGGCGCTCGCACAAATCCCGGGCGTGCTCGATGCCAATGTCAACCTGGCGACCGAGCGCGCGCGGGTGCGCCACCTTGCCGGCGTCGTCTCCACGGCCAACCTTGAAGCGGCAGTCGAACAGGCGGGTTACAAGCCCCGCCGCTTGTCCGCCGAATCGGCGAATGTGGGCGATCGGGACACCGAGCGTCGTGAGAGCGAGTCACGGGCGCTGCGGCGCTCTTTGCTCATTGCAGCCATCCTCACCCTGCCAGTCTTCATCCTCGAGATGGGCTCGCACCTTGTTCCCGCCATGCATCATTGGGTGATGGGTGTTCTGGGTGAGCAGACAAGCTGGACTGTGCAGTTCGCGCTCGCCACCCTGGTCCTGTTCGGTCCGGGTCTGCGCTTCTTCCGCAAGGGCGTACCGGCGTTGCTGCGCGGTACCCCCGACATGAACTCGCTGGTCTCGGTCGGCACGGCGGCGGCTTACGGCTATTCGGTGGTCGCGACCTTCGTCCCCGAAGTGCTGCCGCAGGGCACCGCCAACGTCTATTTCGAAGCCGCCGCGGTCATCGTGACCTTGATCCTGCTCGGACGCACGCTGGAGGCGCGCGCCAAGGGGCGCACTTCGCAGGCGATCAAGCGGCTCGTCGGACTTCAGGCCAAGACCGCGCGCGTCGAGCGCAACGGCGATACGCTCGAGATTGCGCTCGACCAGGTGACGACCGGTGACGTCGTGTTCGTTCGTCCGGGCGAGAAGATTCCGGTCGACGGCAAGGTCATCGAGGGTGCTTCTTACGTTGACGAGAGCATGATCACCGGCGAGCCGGTGCCCGTGGCTAAGGGGGTGGGCGCCGAAGTCGTCGGCGGCACGATCAACAAGACGGGCGCTTTCAGTTTCCGCGTCACCCAGGTCGGCGCGAATACGGTGCTCGCGCAGATCATTCGCCTGGTCGAGGAAGCGCAGGGTTCCAAGCTGCCGATCCAGGCGCTGGTCGACAAGGTGACCATGTGGTTCGTCCCGGCGGTGATGGCAGCGGCAGCGCTGACCTTCCTGGTCTGGCTGATCTTCGGTCCGGCCCCGGCACTGACCTTCGCGCTTGTCAATGCGGTCGCGGTTCTCATTATCGCCTGCCCGTGCGCCATGGGGCTGGCCACGCCGACCTCGATCATGGTCGGTACGGGCCGCGCGGCCGAGCTCGGCGTTCTCTTCCGCAAGGGCGAAGCCTTGCAGGCGCTGCGCGATGTGAGCGTCATCGCTCTCGACAAGACCGGCACGCTGACCAAAGGACGCCCCGAGCTGACCGACCTCGTTCCCGCGGAGGGCTTCGAGTACAACGAAGTTCTCGCTCTCGTTGCGGCGATTGAGACCCGTTCCGAGCACCCGATCGCCGAAGCGATCGTCGTAGCCGCAAAGCAGCGGGACATCACGCTCGCACCCATCGAGGGCTTCGACGCAACCCCGGGCTTCGGCGTGTCGGCCAAGGTCGCCGGTCGGACCGTCGCCGTCGGCGCGGACCGGTTCATGACGCAGCTCGGTCTTGATGTGGCGAGCTTGCTGCCGACCGCCCAGCGTCTCGGCGCGCAAGGCAAGAGTCCGCTCTATGCGGCGATCGACGGCCGCTTGGCGGCGGTGATCGCGGTCGCCGATCCGATCAAGGAAACGACGCCCGAGGCGATCAAGGCGCTGCACGCGCTTGGACTCAAGGTCGCGATGATCACCGGCGACAATGCGGCGACGGCCGCGGCGATCGCCAGGCAGCTTGGCATCGATGAGGTCGCGGCCGAGGTCTTGCCCGACGGCAAGGTCGCGGCGCTGAAGAAGTTCCGGGTCCATGGCACGCGGGTCGCCTTCGTGGGCGACGGCATCAACGATGCGCCGGCGCTCGCCGAAGCGGACGTTGGGCTCGCCATCGGCACGGGAACTGATGTGGCGATCGAGGCGGCTGACGTGGTGCTGATGTCGGGCGACCTGCGTGGCGTGCCGAATGCCATCGCACTCAGCCAGGCGACGATCCGCAACATCAAGCAGAACCTGTTCTGGGCCTTCGCCTACAACGCCGTGCTGATCCCGGTCGCGGCGGGCGCGTTCTACCCGGTGAACGGCACCTTGCTTTCGCCGATCTTTGCCGCAGCCGCGATGGCGTTCTCCAGTGTCTTCGTGCTCGGCAACGCGCTCCGGCTCAAGCGCTTGCGGGCACCCATGACGGTCGAAACCGGCACCGAGACGCCGGGGAGCGGGACGGCATCGCCCCAGTCACGCCTGGTGAATGACCATTGACCCCGGACCGAAACGCCGCCTGACTGAACACCAAAACAAGATGGAGGAGGCCGTCATGGCTAGCGCATCTCATCCCCAAGTCATCATCTACACGACACCGACTTGCCCCGACTGCCGGACGCTGAAGGCTTGGCTCGCGAGAGAGGGGATCGCGTTCGAAGAGCGCGACCTCTCCGACCCCGAGATCATGGTGGAAGCCAAGGCGCGCACCGGGTGCGTGTCGCACCGATCACCTTGGTGGGTGAGAAGGTAGCATCGGCGCGTAGGCAAGCCCCCGGATTGCGGGTGGGTTCTGATTGGTCCCCCAGGAGGAATGAACGATGAATATCGGTCAAGCAGCCAAGTTCTCCGGCGTCTCGGCGAAGATGATTCGCTACTACGAACAGATTGGCTTGATTCCGAAAGCCATTCGTTCTGATGCCGGCTACCGACATTACAGCTCGCCGGACGTGCATAGCCTTCGCTTCATCCGTCGCGCACGCGACCTTGGCTTAAGCGATGGCGCAAACGCTCGAGCACCTGGCCAATCGCTACCACGGTAGTGACCGCCCGGATTGCCCGATCCTTTAGGACGCCTCGGTTTGGGGTCGACACACCCGCCTCGCCACGCCGCCACGGTGACTCATTCGTGAACCGAGGTGAACCCGCATCAGCTTTCTCAGCCTCGCTCTTATCCAATCGAGGTCAACGTTCTCCGATGGTCATCCCTTCTCGGGCTCGCTCAAACGCGGGGGCCAGAATCTCGCCATTGAAGTCGAAGTAAGAAATATCGCTGAAAAGCGTTTGACATTACCACGCTGTCAAAGCCCATATTAGTCGGACACAGTAACCAACCAGGAGATCAAGATGCTTCGTTTCTACATTCCAAACATGACCTGCGGCGGCTGCGCCAAGTCCGTCACCAAGGCGCTGCTGAGCGTCGACCCGCAAGCCCGCATCGAAACCGACCCGCCCGCGCGTGAAGTTCGGGTCGATAGCGCCTTGGACGAGAGCGCTTTCCTCGCGGCTCTTAGCGAGGCCGGGTACCCGGACAAGCAGTGACCCGAAGCGATGACAGAATGATCGGAGAGGGATATTCATGCACATCAAGCATCTTCTAGCGATCGGCGTGGCGGTGAAAGGCATTGCGGCACCGCCGCCATTCGCGGAGAGTTGCTGATCGCTTTCACCGACAAGGCTGCGGATCAGCCAATCACGCCAGCAGTGCGGTGCTAGCCATGGTGGACTTAGGGCCGCGCTGCAGCCGCATTCGGTGGTTTTCAGCCACTTGCGCGAGGCCGATTAGGCCACTAGGGCTGAGCGCAAAGGGGAGCCGTGCCGCCGGGCAGCAGCGCAACGTAGATCACTGACGCCGCAGTTGGCAGTCAGTGCCGGACCGTTGATAGTTGCAGCAGAGATCACACATCGGTCCTCTTTGCGGCAACCGATTCTGGCACGGAGTATCGCGTTTCATACGCGCGACCATTATCCGACCATGGTGCGCCAGTCATCTAATCAGAGCGTCGTCGCCACAATGGCGCTTACGGTTCTCGCGGCCACTGAACACCGGCACGCGCCTGTCGATTGCCCGCCGGCACGCCGACGCGAGATAGCCGCAGCGTGATGCTAATCAGGCAAAATCCGCATGCCCTCCGTCGCACAATGCGTCGCTTCTTGGCTTCCTTCTCATGCTTACCGTGACGCCGCCGTGGGTTAGCAAGAGTCCACGGCACCCGTCACAGCGCTACTGCTGCGACTTGAGCCGCGGCGGCTTCGACTCGGGAGGGTCGCCGAGTCTGTCATGTCCCCGTCATTCGACTGACAGGCGGCTTCTATAAACTCCGCAATCAATTGATGCTTGATGCCGCCGGATGAGAAGACTGTTGCGCTACCTGTCGCTTTGGCTCGTTGTATTTGCATTGCCAATTCAGAACGTTGGCGCGGTGGCTACCCTTTCGTGCGACGAACTGACCGTGCTGCGGCAGGGCTCTGCTCTCTTCGCAACGCTCACCACCATCCACGCCGCTGGCAAGGCGAGCGCCGACGAGACTGACGCACACTGCGATACGAAGTCGCATCACTGTCCGGCAACCGAGGAACGCGGCAAGGCGCGCGATTGCTATGCTTGTTCTGCCTGCTCGGCGGCCTTGGCACCAGCCATCTTTGTCTTCTCGGCAACGCAAGCGTTATCAACGAACGACATGCTGCCTGCATCGCTCCTCTCGATATTTGCCAGCACAACGCCCGAGACGTTGCTGCGCCCGCCTTCCCGCCATCTCTGACGCCGCCCACGCAGTTTGGGGCGGCTACCTCCCACGTTCGTAGATATCGTCCTTCGGCCTGTGACTGAAGGCGAAACACACCTGCCTGCTCGTCCATGCACGATGGCAATGCAGGGTAACTATGGTGCGGCGTGCGATCTGACAGTCGCGCTCGCACGATATTGGAGACAGCGATGCGCATCTGTAATCAATGTAAGGCCCCGCTCAAGATTGACGTGTGGGCGTGCACCGCGTGCGGTTGGCAGCCCCGTGTTCTTGCCGGCATGCTCTGTCTGGCACCCACCATGATGGTTGACCATGATGGCTTTCACGAGCCGCTCTTTGTCGAATACGAGAAGCTAGAAGCGACGCACTTCTGGTTCGTCTATCGCCGCAAACTGATCCTGGATGCGCTGCAGCGCTACTTTCCGAACCTGCGCTCATTCATGGACGTCGGTTGCGGGACCGCAGAGAACCTGCGGGCGGTCCAGGCCCGGTTTCCGCATGCTCGCCTGGTGGGCGGCGAGGCATCGATGCGCGCGCTGAAGACGGGGCAACGCAAATGCAAAGCGCTGTTGTTGCAGATGGATGCCCGTGCAATTCCCTATAGCGGCGCCTTCGACGTCCTGGGGGCGTTTGACGTCATCGAACACGTCGAGGAAGATGCCCAGGTCTTGGCCGAGATGTATCGTGCGTGCAGGAACGATGGCGGGATCGTATTGACAGTACCCCAGCATCCGTCGCTGTGGAGCCATATGGACGATGCGGCCAAGCACAAGCGGCGCTATACCCGCCAAGAACTGATGAAGAAAGTGGAGGCGGCCGGGTTCGAAATTGTGGACGTCACCTCCTTCATGACGCTGCTGCTGCCCGCGATGGCCATCTCCCGGGTGTGGCAGCGCGCCAAGCCGCCCAGCGATGCCATGGACGACGGGTTTCGCATTGGGTCGACCATGAACAGCGTGCTAGGGGGTGTTTGCACCCTCGAGCACAACCTGGTACGCGCCGGCTTGCGCTTCTCGGCAGGCGGCTCGCTGTTGCTGGTGGCCAAGAAGAAGGGCTGGACTTCGTAGCGGGAACGCAATACCACGCGTGGGCTGTGGAGCTTGGCGTCAACGACGAGGACTCCGCAGGCCGCGTTTCAATCGATCGCCTGGCACACGTCTGTGGCGCGAGAGCGGGCGCACTGCCTTGAGTTGATACGGGTTGCCATCACGGCAGCGTCGCAGGCGGGCCAACGCCCTCGTCATCTGGCAACCGAGTTTCTTGACCTTGATCCTGCCGACGTACCCGTTTCTGCGGAGACGGAGGATGCGGGGGAGCTTACGTGGATGTCATTCCCGGGTAACGTCCGCGTGAGTGTTGGCTCCCTATCATGACACTTAAGAGGTTACGCCTCGAAACGTTAAGGAGCGCATCATGAACACCAGGAAGACCGTCTCTACCGCGACGGCGCTGTCGGCCCTTTCCATCCTTCTGAGTTCCCCTGCGTGGAGCACGGACCAGACCAGAACCAATGCCGGGGACAACTGGGCGGATCACGTGCGGCGGCAAGCCGCCGAATCAGCCGGCACGCCGGCACCCCGCACCGTTCCCGGCGCCGCGCCCACGATGACCGCGGCGCAGTCCGTTACGACATTGGGGCCGCAAGCGGCGCTCTTCGGTAGCCTGGCGCCGGCGAACACGGCCGCGCGCGCGGTGACGCTCGCCCCCGGCCTGAAGTATGTCAATGTGGCTTCGGGCGACACGGTGACCTTCCGCAGCGGCGCGCAGGAGGCCACCTGGACATTCGCCGAATTCATTCACGGCAAATCCGTGGATCTTGGCGTCCTGTTCCCGGCTATGCCCAACGCTCAAGGCGTGCGCGTCTATATCGAGCGCAGCAAACTCTATACGGCTGGCTAATCAAGGCCAGATCGCCAGGAGTACCAACATGACACATTTGTAATTCTATCGTCAGGCCCTGGTGGTGTACATCTTTCTACACTGCAAGTGCAGGCTCACTGAGCCACTATCGAAACAAGGAGTAATAAAATGCGTACGTTGAAGAAAACTGCTCTGGTGGCACTGATCGTGGCGACCCTTGGCGGCGTCGCGGGCATCGCGAATGCTGGCGTCAGTTCGCCGCGCGATCCCTTTACCGTTGGGGGGCACACGATGGGCACGCGAGACCCGTTCACCGACGGTGGTCACGCGATGGGCACCCGTGATCCGTTCACGGATGGTGGTAACCACGCCGCGGGCTCTCGGGATACCTTCAGCGACGGCGCCTAAGAACTCATTTCACAATGAAGGCTCCTCGCGCTGAAGGGTGCGCCAGCAAATGAGGCAGTGTCGTTACGGTTCGCCCCGGTCAGGATGACCGCGATCGGCGTGCCTCTGGCGTCGGTTCGATCAGTGCCCACAGTTCGTCGTCGATGATAGGCTTGCCATCCCGTCTCTCCTGTCGCCACAACGGACGGGGTTAACAGGTTCGCCTTCAAGTTAGCAATGCCCAGCTTCTCTTTTTGAAACAGGTTCTAAGGAGATGAAAGATGAATCAGTTTTCCCCAGAGAAAATCGTGGAAGCGCAAAAGGCAAGTTTCGAAACCTTGGTTAGTCTGACGAGCAAGGCCTTCGATGGCTTTGAGAGACTGCTTGAGTTGAATCTCCAAACCATGAGGTCCACGTTAGCAGAGACACGGGAAGGCATGAAGCGGGCCTTGTCGGTCAAAGACCCACAGGAGTTGATGGCACTGCACATCGAGCTACTGCAACCCGTAGCTGAAAGGTCCTTGTCATATCGCCGCCATTTTCTCGAGATCGCGGCGTCGACAAGGGCCGAGTTCGACAAGCTCGCCGAAGCCCACTACGAGGCCAACAAGCGTGGAGTCCAGAGCCTAGTGGAAAGCGTTGGAAACGCAGGGCCTGCGGGCTCCGAGGCGGTGTTCACTGCCGTGCAAACCACTATCAAAGCAACCACTACGTTGTACGAAACCGTGCAGTCGACGACCAAGCAAGCGGTACAGGTTGCCGAGAACGGTTTCGATACCGCTGCAGATGCGGCGACCGGGGCCGTGCGGCATCGTACGACGCAGACGTCCCGGGTAGCTAAGGCGTAACTCGCTACGGAATTCGCAGTTCCGTATATCATTGCGTGTTGCGGAAGAATAAGAGACTTGAGACATGCTGTTGGCCGGCCGCGGGGCGGGGACGTCTCGCGCGTTCGCAACTTGGTTGCTGCCCAACACGCAGACCTGCGCATTGGAGGACATCGCAATGATCATCGTGGTGCAGGACCATTTCGAGTCGGTCCTTGAACAGCGCACCTGCAGAAAGGAGCGAAGACCGGTGGCAACGGATTATGGAGCCGCTGTTGTGCCCTCCAATGAGGGCGAATGAGAACACGCCGCAGTGTCCGTGCCGGACCCCTGCGAAAAGCCATCCCCGAATGGGAAGAGATGAAATTCCTCCAACCCTGCCGGAGGTGGCATCGGCTTGCAGCGGCCGCATCGCAGGTGATACTCGGAGATGTCAGTCAACTAGCCGACTGAGGATATCTCCCGAGATGACAAACACGAAGTCCCTGCAGCTTCAAGCCAAGGCCCTCGCCGCCACGCTGGTCGGCACACCTAGACAGAATGTATTGACCTGCCGCACCTCAAGCGGCGTGGATTAGGCTTGAGGTGGCTCGCATGCGGGCTACCGCCAACGGACAAAGGCCCGACATCTGGATTTCCCACCCGCGCCCCGCGAAGGATTGCTGCAGGAGATCCTGCATTTCTGCGCGGATACGCATCTGCTCGAGTGCCCGCCAGAAGACGGGTGCCGTCCACAGGCGATAGCGGACATGCTGGGCGCCCGCTATCCGCGCTACGCACGACGCAGGGCGTCGTCGCACCGCAAGCGATGAGTTTTCAGCTGTCCATTGGGCCCAGCCCCTCTTTCCTGGGAGCGAATACCATCTCGTAGAGGCGGTAATGCGTTGGATAGTCCGGTTCATCGCGGTAGGAATGCCCATTACTTGACACCCCTCGCACAGATCCCGGCGTGCCCAATTCAGGCACCGGGCTCCCACCTTGGATGTTCGACGGTGAATCTGTCGCCGGGCCATGGATGAAGGCTCGAGGTTTCAGGAGCCAGTCATCGGCGAGTCAGGCCATCGGCGCCCGCGTCATGGCATCTTTCTGGCTGCATCGCCGCAGCGAGCGCCGGCAAAGATTGGTGACGCGATAGCGAAATGCCACGGGCGCCCGAGAGTTCATTGCAAGCGCGTGATACGCCAAGTAGCCGCTTACCATTGTCTGAGCGAGTGCCCTTGGATGGGTATTGGTTCATGCATGCACCGCCATAACTGCGTCCGCCTTCTCGAAAGTATCGGTACATATGCCTCAATCGCCACCTCCTTGCAGAATAACACGCCTATGCGTCAGCATGACCTTCGATTGTTGGCAGCCCACCCATGGCCATCAAACCAGGAACACAAAGATTTTGTAAGCGTTTGTAATACGAGTAACGTTCCGTTATTATTGCGTCAGGAGTTGAAGAACCTGTCCGGGCCGTGCCGCATTCGAGCGCCCGCTTACATTGGTCGCCTCGACTCGGGTCGATGCGACGTACGGGGTGATAGTGACGAAGCAGTATTACGACATCAATGTCTATGAAGCCGCCAAATCCCGGATACGGCTGATCTTCGAGCACTTCGAACAGATCTGCGTGGCGTTTTCCGGAGGCAAGGATAGTTCCGTCACATTGCACTTGGCGCTCGAAGTCGCTCGAGAAATGGGGCGCCTGCCCATTCATGCTCTGTTTGTCGACTTGGAAGGGCAGTATCGAACCACCATCGAGCACGTCACGGAAATGTTCAACCGTGACGACATCCGCCCATGGTGGATCTGTCTGCCGATCAACCTACGCAATGCGTCCAGCGTTCATGAACCCTTCTGGTGCGCCTGGGAACCAGGGCG
>NZ_JARJLM010000254.1 GCF_029335485.1 Cupriavidus basilensis | reverse complement strand
TCCTTGTTCGCCTTGATGTCGTAGCCGGCGGTGATGGCACCGCCGCTGCCGCCCTGGGCGTTCTGCACCACATACTCCTGCTTGACCTTGGAGAACGAGAGCGCCACCCGCTCGCGCACCCGCTCGTCGGTGCTGTTGCCCGACGGTTCGACCAGCGTCACCAGCACGTCGCTCATCGTCAGCTTCAGGTACTCCAGCGGGTTGCCGCCGGCCTTGCGCGCCACGAGCACGGCCTCGCTGATGTGCTTGCCGGTAAGGCAGTACTTCATCAGGTTGGGGCTGGCCCGGTCCAGGTAGTGCTCGAAGGAGAGGTCATCCACCGTCGCCTTGCCCGCACCGCCGCCGGACCCGCCGTGCATCTTGGATTCCTGGGAGACCTTCCATCCCCAGCTGAGAATCTCGATCTCGTTCTTGTGCGACGAGTCGGGAGACTCGCCATCGATGCCGTTGATCTTCAGAAATATGTCCTGTGCCATTGAGAATCCCTCCGGGATAAATAAACCTTGTTAAGAACCAAATAAGCAATGAACCAAAGAACAACCCAACAGCAAGGACGGACGTGGCAACCCGTTCGCCCCTGCCGGGGACTTACTCGCAATGCAGCACGTAAGCCACCGGGGACGATGCCGATGCGACCCGGCACTGGCTTACCGGTACCCTGAGCGGCTGCGAAAGCAATATGTACTGCTGGCCATAGGCGCAGGAGAACCAGAGCCCATCCTCGTTATCGCGTTTATCCAGTCGCCAGGTCAGTTCCTCCTTTCCTTTCCTGCGAACGGCTTCCGGCTTCAGGTCCGTCAGCTTGTCCGGCTCGCCGATGGTCAGCGTCACGCCATCCAGCGCGATCCGGTCGCTGCGGGATGAGGCGACCC
Source organism: Cupriavidus basilensis (assembly GCF_029335485.1). Classification (GTDB taxonomy): domain Bacteria; phylum Pseudomonadota; class Gammaproteobacteria; order Burkholderiales; family Burkholderiaceae; genus Cupriavidus; species Cupriavidus basilensis_E. The sequence goes on along the minus strand of NZ_JARJLM010000254.1, from coordinate 3,851 downwards.
AGCCGGGTGGCGTGGATGTCGGCTCCCCCGGCCTGGCAGTGACCGACGCTGGACAGGCGAGCTCAAGCGCGTACGCGCTGGATAGACAGCCTCCCATCAGCAAGGCCCCCAACAAGACTGGCGTCGAACAGCGCTTCATGACCGTGTCCTCCTTATCTGATGACGGAGAATGCTTCGGCGTTGTTGCTGGCATCGGGATAGGTGCCGTCGCTCCTGACGCCGCCCCGCTTGCGGATATACCGGCTGGAAACCTTCGGCTTGGTGACGTCGCTGGACCACTGATCCATGATCCAGATGCCGCCAAGGTCTTGCCTGAGATAGAACGTGGCATGGTTTCCGCCTGACTGGTTTGGGTACCTGCCGTCGACAAAGGTGGCAATGGCCGTGCCCTTGGCAAGCTGCACATGTCCGAGCACCTTGTCTCCCTTCGTCCAGTGACTGGTACTGGCAATGCCTGCGTAATGGCGCACGAGGGCCACGCAGTGCTTGTCGCCAACCTTCTCCGTCCCCTCAAGCGCGTCCGCGTCGTGATAGACGTATGGCATGCGAATCCCTCCGTTCAGTTGCGCCGCCGACAGCCGCCGGCAAGACGCCGGCGTCCATCCCTGCATCAGGCCGCCTCCTTCACCGAAGGCAGCCGCGCCACCAGCCGCAACGACACCGTCAACCCCTCCAGCTGGAAATGAGGCCGCAGGAAGAACTTCGCGCCGTAGTAGCCGGGGTTGCCCTCGATCTCCTCGACCACCACTTCCGCCGCTGCCAAGGGCCGCCTTGCCTTGGTCTCCTGCGACGAGTTGGCGGGGTCGGCATCGACATAGTTCATGATCCATTCGTTAAGCCAGCGCTGCATGTCCTCGCGCTCCTTGAAGGCGCCGATCTTGTCGCGCACGATGCATTTCAGGTAGTGGGCGAAGCGGGAGCAGGCGAACAGGTATGGCAGGCGCGCAGAGAGATTGGCGTTGGCGGTAGCGTCCGCGTCGTAGTATTCGACAGGCTTCTGCAAGGACTGCGCGCCGATAAAGGCGGCATAGTCGGTGTTCTTCCGATGCACCAGCGGGATGAAGCCGTTCTTGGCGAGTTCGGCCTCGCGGCGATCGGAAATGGCGATCTCGGTGGGGCACTTCATGTCCAGGCCGCCATCGTCGGTCGGGAAGGTATGGCACGGCAGGTTCTCCACCACGCCGCCGCTTTCCACGCCGCGGATCAGCGTGCACCAGCCGTAGAGCTTGAACGAGCGGTTGATATTGACGGCCATGGCGTAGGCCGCGTTGCTCCACACGTATTTGCGGTGATCGGCACCGTCGGTGTCTTCCTCGAAATCGAATTCATCCACCGGGTTGGTCTTGATGCCGTAGGGCAGCCGCGACAGGAAGCGCGGCATGGCAAGCCCGACGTAGCGCGCGTCTTCGGAATTGCGCAGGCTGTTCCACGGCGCGTACTCCAGGTTCTGGAATATCTTGGACAGATCGCGCGGGTTGGCAAGCTCCTGCCAGGAATCCATCTGCAGCACGGACGGCGACGCGCCGGCGATGAACGGTGCGTGGGCCGCTGCCGAGATCTTGGCCAGCGAGCCGAGCAGTTCCACATCGGGCGGGGTGTGATCGAAGTAGTAGTCCGCCACCAGGCAACCGTAGGGTTCACCGCCAAGCTGGCCGTATTCTTCCTCGTAGATGCGCTTGAAGAAGGGGCTCTGGTCCCAGCCGATGCCCTTGTAGCGGCGCAGCGTGCGGCGCAGGTCGTCCTTGGACACATCCATTACGCGGATGCGCAGCTTGTCGTCGGTCTCCGTGTTCGAGACCAGGTGATGCAAGCCGCGCCAGCCGGCCTCCAGCTTCTGGAAGTCTGCGTGATGCAGGATCAGGTTGATCTGCTCGGTTAGCTGCCTGTCGATGGCGCCCTTGATGGACTCGATGCTCTTGTAGGCGTCGTCGCTGATCGTGACGCTGGCGGCGAGCGCCTGCTCGGCCAGCGTCTTGACGGCGAGATCGACTGCTTCGCGTGCCTGGTCGGTCTTGGGATTGAACTCGCGGCTGATCAGCGCGGCGAAATCGGACTGATCGGCCGCGGTGGCCGGCTGTGCTTGCTGTGCTTGCTCTTTCTGCTGTGCGGAAGCCATGGGATCCTCGATCGATTAAGGGAAGTCGGTGTTGCGCTTGACCGCGTGGGTCAAGACCGCGTTTCCTCGTTGGACGCCGGATGCGATGCCGGCTTGGGCGCCTTTGCCAGTGCCTGCAGCAGCGCGGGGTCCTGAAGAAGCTGGTTCACCAGGGATTCCGCGCCCGCCTTGCCATCCATATAGGTCTGGAGGTTGGCCAGCTGGGTGCGCGCCTCGAGCAGCCGCCTGAGTGCGTCGACCTTGCCCGCCACGGCCGCGGGCGAGAAATCCTCGATGCTCTCGAAAGTCATATCGACCATGAGCTGCCCGCCGCCCGACAGCGTGTTGGGCACGGCGAAGGCCACCCGCGGCTTCATGGCCTTCATCCGTTCATCGAAGTTGTCGCTGTCGATTTCGAGGAACTGGCGGTCCGCCACCGGCGGCAGCGGCTCGGCCGGCTTGCCGGACAGATCGGCCACCACGCCCATGACGAAGGGCAACTCGATGCGCTTCTCCGAGCCGTAGACTTCGACGTCGTACTCGATCTGCACGCGCGGCGCGCGATTGCGGGCGATAAACTTCTGCGAATTGTTCACAATGGACATGGATTCCTCCAACGGTTTACAAGGATGTGCCGGACGGCGCGGCCGTGTCGGCGACGGAACGCCCCGGATCCACGGATGCGTGGCCGGACCGGTATTCGATGTCTAGGGACAGGGCCGGCGCATTGCCTGCGCCCAGCCCGATGGCGACACGCGCCAGTTGCCGCTGGGTGGCCATGGCCTCCAGCCAGGCGCGCGCCAGCGGCGGCTGGATCTCCTGTTCGATGAAGCCGATCAATTGCCGCGCGCCGGTCTCGCCGATGGGGCAGCTGGCCGCGATGAAGGCTGCCACGGCATCGGTGCAGGTCAGCGCCGCGTCGTGCTGCTGCGCCATCCGCGCGACCAGCCGGTCCAGGTGCAGGCGGACGATGCGTTCCAGATCCGCCTGTGCCAGCGGCAGGTAGGGCAGCAAGACCGTGCGGCCAAGGAAGGCCGCCGGGAACACCTGGCGCAGGGCCGGCTGCAGCGCATGGCGCAGCGCGCCGGGCTCGGGGATCGAGGCGGGGTCTTCGCACAGGCGGCTCAATAATTCGGCCCCGGTGTTGCTGGTAAGCAGGATGATGGTGTGGCGGAAGTCGATGTAGCGTCCTTCGCCATCCTCCATATAGCCCTTGTCGAAGACCTGGTAGAACACTTCGTGCACGTCCGGGTGGGCCTTCTCCACCTCGTCGAGCAGGACCACGCTGTAGGGCCGGCGGCGCACGGCTTCGGTCAATACCCCGCCCTCGCCATAGCCCACGTAGCCCGGCGGCGCGCCCTTCAGGGTGGAAACCGTATGCGCCTCCTGGAACTCGGAAAGATTGATGGTGATGAGGTTGTGCTGGCCGCCATAGAGGGCGTCGGCCAACGCCAGTGCGGTTTCGGTCTTGCCGACACCCGACGGTCCGACCAGCAGGAACACGCCCAGCGGCTTGCCGGGGTCCGCCAGCTGCGCGCGGGCGGTCTGCACGCGCTGCCCGAGCTGGGCCAGGGCATGGTCCTGGCCGATCACACGCCGCGCCAGCGTCTGCGGCAATTGCATGATGGTGGTGATTTCATCGGCCACCATCCGGCCGACCGGAATGCCGGTCCAGTCGGCGACGATGGCGGCGACGACGGCTTCATTCACTTCCGTGTGGACCAGCGGCGCACCGTCCTGCGCTGCCAGCAGGGCG
>NZ_JARJLM010000253.1 GCF_029335485.1 Cupriavidus basilensis | reverse complement strand
CCGTGTCCATGGGGCCGTCGCATACGGGCATCAAGAAGCTCAAGGCATGGTTGAAGAACCTGCGGTACCGACCGGCGGTGCCCGAGTTCGACGGCATTTCCTTCTGATTGCAGCCGTCGCGCCCGTTCGGGCCCGGCTCGCTGCCGGTGCGTTGAACCTGGCGCTTACTGACTACGCGCCGGTGGAGAGCTGCCGGGGGATAGCATCTCGTGCAGCCCGGAGATTTCCGCGCCGTAGGAGCCGTCATCGTCCACTTCGACCAGTTGCCAGTGCGTGCGCCGGCCCTCCGGCAGCGGCAGGCATGAGATCTCCGGCCCTTGGTCCAGCACCGCTGCCACATTGGCGACCACCTGCGCCTGGATGGCGCGTATCAGCGGCGTCAGGCGGCCGATGTCCACTTTGCACTGCTGCAGATATTCCACCGCCTGCGCCGCCTGGGCAAGCAGCGTTTCGTCCTCGACATTGATATCGCCGGACAAGATGCGCCGCGCCCAGGCATGATCGTCCGGCATGCCCACCTCGCTGCGCAGGGCATAGGCAAACAAATTGGAAGCGAGCACGGATTCGCCATCCAGGTCGGCCTTTGCAGTCCCGTAGCCATCGCCCGCGCCGATGGCGGCATAGTATTCGGCAAGCGGCACGATTTCAGGATATCGCTCCCGCAGGAAGTCGGCATAAGTCTTTTTCGTCATTTCGCCCCTGGATTCCGCGCCATCCCGATCCGTGCAAACCGCCAGTTGTGGAGATCCGGCCGATCAACCGCGCCGGCGTACCCGCACCACCGGCAAACGTTCGCGATGCGCTTGCTGTTTCATGCACTGATTGCCGCTGCCGTGAGTGCCCTGCCCGTGCCAGGCTTGAGCACAAGCCCTGGGAAAAGCTATGCGCCAGCGTCATCGCCGACGATCAGCCGCATCGGCACGTAGGCGATGCCCTTCGTCTCGGCCCGCGGGCCCACGGCCTCGAAGCCGAAGCGCTCATACACCGCGGTGGCGAACGGACTGGAATTGACGGTGAATTCGCGCACCTTGCCCGCACCCTGCGCGGCGGCACGAGCCGCCTGCCAGAGCTGCTTGGCCACCCCGGCCCGATGATACCGCGGCGCCACGAACAGATGAAAGACATGGGCGTGGTCGCGCACGGCGACCACGCCCGCCAGCTGTTCGCCACGATAAGCGGCCAGGTACTGGTAGCGCGGGCTCGATACATAGCCGGCAATGGAATCCGGCGACAGACTGGCGAGGAACGACTCCGCACCTTCGCCATCGGGCGAGATCGTGAAGTAATGTGCCACGCTGGTGGCGAGCGCGCTGATGCCGGCGGCATCTTCGATGCCCGCGCGGCGAATGACCAAGGTTTCCATGACGGCTCAATCTCAGGATGGACGAAATCGACCCGCACCGGGGTCGATGGCTCTCTCTTATTGCGGCACCAGCTCCACCCGCTCACGGCTTTCCTTCTCCACCGCCTTGCGTGTGTAAAGCAGCGGGAAATACTCCCCCTTCGCCCACAGCGGTGCCAGATCGCGATAGTGCGGGCTGGCCGGGTTGCCCGACTGCCCCGGCGCATTCACCACACGCGAGGCATCCCAGTTGCCTACGTCCAGCACCATGCGCAACGATGCGCCCGCGGTGAGCTGGAAGTCGTTGTTGCGATAGCTGGTGTTCATCGGCGTGAAGGACGAGCCGCCGATCGGCCCGGCGTTCACGTCGTAGCGCTGCCGCCCCGCACCGTCCAGGATCGGATCGAGCGGATGAGCGAACACCGCGGTGTGCAGCCGGCCCCATTGCCAAGTCTTCGGGTCGGGCCCGAGCTTACGCTCCACTTCGGCCATGGCGCTCTTGAGCGAGGCGACCACGATCTCGTTGCGGCGCTCCACCGGCATCCACGGGTCCGGCCGCTCCAGCACCGCCAGCACGCGGCTGGCGTCGCCATATCCCGCCAGGCGGCCGCCTTCGGGCGACAGCGCCGCGCGCACCACGGCCGGGCGCAGGTATTTGCTGAACCACACCTCGAACAGCGCTGCCTGCGCGCTGTCGGCGCGCTCGTTGCCGTCCCAGCCGCGCAGCAGTTCCAGTCCGCGCCGCGCCTGCGGGTCGTCGCTGCGCACATTGGCCAGCAGCGCCACCACGCGCAGCGCGGGCAGCGAGGTCGTGTCGTTTTGCCAGGCCATGCTGTCGGCCAGCGTCGAATGCGGGTTGGCCGCCACCAGGCTCTTGAGGCGGCGCGCGCGCGCCGTGTCGCTCCACTCATAGCCCACGCCCATCCTGGCGGCAGGATGATTGGGCGGGATGGTGTTCTCGTTGGCGGTCACCACGTAGCCGGCGGCCGGATTGAAGGCCCACGGCAGTTCGTCCATATTGCGGTAGCCGGCCCACTCGTAGCGGCCATCGCCCGGCACCGGCGTGAGGCCGTCCCAGTTCGGGCGGATCGGGGTGAGCCCGCCGGGAATCCAGCCGATATTGCCGTCGCGGTCGGCATAGACCTGATTCTCGCCGGGCGCGCCCCAGCGGTTCATGGCGGCGCGGAACTGGTCCCAGTTCTGCGCCCGCATATAGTCCATCGAGCCGAAATACGGCGCCATGCCCAGGTCCAGCCAGGCGGCGCGCAGCGCAAAGGCGCGATTGGCCTTGGCATCGGCATAGAGCACCGGGCCATGCCGCGTGAATTCGATGGTGGTCTTGCGCGGCGCGGCTTCGCCCTTGACAGCGATATCCTCGGTCACGGTTTCCATCGGTTCCCAGCGGCCGCGGTATTTGTACTCGTGCGGCTGCGCCGGATTGGTCTCGTAGACGTACAGGTCCTCCTGGTCGACGTAGAAACGGGTCAGGCCAAAGCCCACGGTTTCGTTGTGGCCGATGGAGATGCCGGGCAGGAAGGGCTCGCCGGCACCGATCACCGACAGGCCCGGTGCATTCAGGTGGCTGATATAACGCAGCCCGGGCGCGCCGTGCGCGCGGTGCGGGTCGTTGGCCAGGATCGGGCGGCCGGTGGCGGTACGGGAGCCGGAGATCACCCAGTTGTTGGAGCCGAGGCTGCGCGCGGTGTCGCTGTTGGTGTCGAGTACCGCATAGAGCGCTTCATGCGGAACCCCATCCGCCTGCGCCGAGGCCCACCATTCCTTGGGAAAGCGCGGCGCTGCCGTAGCCAGCTCGTAGGCACGGCGCAGTTCGGCGGTGGGAATCGAGCACGGGTCCAGCCCCTCCGGCAACCTGGGCTGGACGGGAGGGTCCAGTTCGCGCTGCACCCAGTCCGCGCGTACCGCATCGGGCTTGACATGGCAGTAGACCTGCGCGCGATTGATCTCGCCGCTGACGTTGAGCGTGAGCCCGTGGTGGCGGATGCGCACGATGTCTTCCGCCCGCCAGCGCGCCGGCTTGTAGTTCAGCAGGCGAAACTCGGGCGGCAACAGCTCGGGCTTGATTTCCGTCTGCGCCACATAGGCGTTCACCCCCGCCACGAAGGCCTCGGCCACGCGCTTGGCGTCCGAGCCATAGGCCAGCCATTCCCGATACATATCGCCGCGGAACAGCACGGCGCGCGCCATGCGGTCGCCTTCCACATAGGCTGGCCCGAAGTCCCTTGCCATCTCGCCCAGGCCGCGCTTGCGCCACAGGTCGATCTGCCACAGACGGTCGCGCGCGGCCATGAAGCCCTGCACATAGAAGGCGTCGTACAGCGTATTGGCGTAGATATGCGGCACGCCCCAGCGGTCGATCAGGATGCTGGCGGGCTTTTCCAGGCCGGCCACCTGGAAGCGCTCGGTGGAGGCCACCGGTGGCACGGCCTGGCCGGCGGGCGTGACGGCATGCGCGGCGGTAACAGCGCTCAGGACGCTCACAACGAGAGCGGCCGCAAGGCGGCGGGCTCGGCAAACCATGGGGACTCCTTTGGACACGGGGATCGCATTTGTTCAGGCCGCGCGCAGGCTGGCACGGCGGATCGCCGCCAAGGATAGCGGAAGTCGCTGCGGCCGGCGTGGTCGGCAGGCCGGTTTGCGCCATATTTCGGGATAGTCCGGGCTCCGCCAGAGGGGGGCAGGCGCCCGCCTGGCGGGCCCGGCCTGGAATTTCATCAGGCAAAACTTTGATGCACCGCAGAATGACGAGCCTTACTCATAGGTCTATAACCTCGACAACGGTTTCACTCTCCGAAACCTGCCCACCCCGGAGTGCGCGCGAGTGACGGTCCCGACTACCTCCCTCCAGAAGGCCTGCAGGCTGCTGCGCGCGCTCTCGGACGCGCGCAATACGCGCCTGACCGACCTGGCCGGCGCGGCCGGCGTGGACAAGGCGTCGGCGCTGCGCCTGCTGGACACGCTGGCAACGGAGGGCTTTATCGAGCGCGATCCCGATACCAAGGCCTTCACGCTGGGCCCCGAATGGCTGGCGCTGCGCGCGGCCAGCGTGCGCCGCATCGACCCGCGCGCCATCGTGCGTCCCGCGCTGATCCGGCTTGCCCATGCCTTCGAGGACACCGCCATCCTGTCGGTGCCGAGCGGCTGGGAATCGGTCTGCCTGGAACTGCGCCCCGGCACGTTCCCGATCCGCGCCAATTATCTCGACGTCGGCAGCCGGCGGCCGCTGGGCGTGGGCGCGGGCAGCCTGGCGCTGCTGGCGGCGCTGCCCGATGCCGAGGTGGAAGCCACATTGCGCTGCATCGCGCCCGCGCTCAAGCGCTATCCGCGCATCGACCACGCCCTGCTGCTGCGCGAAGTGGAGGCCACCCGCGCGCGCGGCTATGCGGTGCTGCTCGATGTGGTGGTGGAGCGCATGGGCGGCATCGCCGTGGCGCTGCCGGACCCGGACGGTTATCCGCTCGGCGCCATCAGCATCGCCGCGCTCAACGAACGGATCACCGAACGCGAGCCCGCCCTGGCGCGCGCGCTGCGGCGCGAAGCCGAGACCATCTGTGCGGCATGGACACCGCCGGCGGCGCATGCCGCTGCGGCCCGGCGCCGCCATGGCGCGCAGCCCTCGATGCCGGCAACGGCGCCGACGACGGCAGCAACGCGGAAGACCTCCGCCGCCACCCCCAACCCATCACCGGAGGCATAGAACATGCGCTGGAAGCAACGACCGCAGGGTTCCAACTGGGGCGATTTCGGCCCCGACGACCAGCTTGGCCGCGTCAACCTGATCGGCGCGGAGCAAGTCCTCAGGGGCGCGCGCGAGATCCAGGCCGGGCTGTCGTTCTGCCTGTCGCTGCCGCTCGACTACCCCGGCGGCAACAAGCTGAACCCGCGCCGGCATCCGCCGGTGCTGCGGCCCACCTTCCGCGACGACATCCCCTATGTGAACTTCCCGCTGGCCAAGGTCGATCCTGCCGCCACCGACGTGATCAGCGACGACCAGGTGCTGCTCTCGCTGCAATACTCCACGCAATGGGACTCGCTGGCCCACGTCGGCGCGCTGTTCGACGCCGACGGCGATGGCCGCCCCGAGCGCGTCTACTACAACGGCTATCGCGCCAACGAGCATATCGTCGGCCCGGTGGACTATGCGGAAGACGACCACTTCGCCGCCCATGCCTGCGGCCACGACCACAGCGAGGCGCGCGCGCTCGGCATCGAGAATTTTGCGGTGAAGGGCATGCAGGGGCGCGGCGTGCTGGTCGACCTGGCGCATGCCTTCGGCCAGGACTTCCGCAATGTGGGTTATGACGACCTGATGCGCGTGCTTGAAGCCGACCGCATCGAGGTGGAGCCCGGCGACATGCTGTTGCTGCGTACCGGTTTTGCCGAAGTGGTGCTGTCGATGCAGCGCGAGCCGGACGAGACGGTGCTGCATCACACCTGCTGCGCGCTGGACGGCCGCGACGACAAGCTCCTGAACTGGATCACCGATGCCGGCATCGCCGCGCTGATCGCCGACAATTACGCGGTGGAGCGCTATCCCGCGCGGCCAGCGCCCGCCGGCCACAACCATCCGCTGCTGCCGCTGCATCACCACTGCCTGTTCAAGCTCGGCCTGCCGCTGGGCGAGCTGTGGTACCTGAAGGAACTGGCGCAGTGGCTGCGTGCCAACCAGCGCTCGCGCTTCATGCTGACGGCGCCGCCGCTGCGGCTGCCGGGCGCGGTGGGATCGCCCACCACGCCGATCGCCACCGTTTAGCGAAGCGGCACCGCGCCGTTCCCGCTGTTTCGCCCCGCTGTTCCGCCCAAGTACCACAAAGAGAGCAGGCCCGAGAGGCCACGCTGGAGGAGACCACCATGAACCGAACCCATTCGCTGCTGCGCCGCCCGCTGGGTGCGCTGGCCCTGGCTGCCGCGCTGCTGTGCGGTGCCGGCCTGGCCAACGCCCAGGCGGCCAAGCCAGGCGGCATTTCCGACGACGAGGTCAAGATCGGCCTGATCCTCGACATGAGCGGCCTGTACGCCGACGTGACCGGGCGCGGCAGCGCCACCGCCGCGCAGATGGCCATCGACGACTTCGGCGGCAAGGTGCTGGGCAAGAAGATCGAGCTGGTGGTGGCCGATCACCAGAACAAGGCCGACATCGCCGCCAGCAAGGCACGCGAATGGTTCGATACCGGCCATGTGGACGCCATCCTCGACGTGGCGGCGTCGGCGCCCGCGCTGGCGGTGCTGGAAGTCGCCAAGCAGAAGAACCGCATCGTGGTGTTCTCCGGCCCCGGCACGGAGCGCATCACCAACGACCTGTGCACGCCGGTTTCCGTCCACTATGCGTACGACACCTACGCGCTGGCCAACTCCACCGCGCGCGCGGTGGTGCAGCGCGGCGGCAAGACCTGGTTCTTCCTGACCGCGGACTACGCCTTCGGCCACACGCTGCAGGAATCGGCCACCACGGTGATCAACGAGACCGGCGGCAAGGTGCTGGGCGCGGCGCGCCATCCCATCGGCGCCAGCGATTTCGCCTCCTACCTGCTGCAGGCGCAGGCCAGCAAGGCACAGGTGGTGGGCCTGGCCAACGCCGGCGGCGATGCCGTCAACGCCATCAAGGCGGCCAGCGAATTCGGCCTGACCAGGAACGGCAGCCAGCGCATGGCGGGCTTGCTGCTGTATATCAACGACATCCACGCCATCGGCCTGAAGACCGCGTCCGGGCTGCTGCTGACCGAGGGCTTCTACTGGGACATGAACGACGCCACCCGCGCCTGGTCGCGCCGCTACTTCGAGAAGCTCAAGAAGATGCCCAACATGAGCCAGGCCGGCACCTACTCCTCGGTGATGCATTACCTGAAGGCGATCCAGGCGGCGGGCACCGACGAGACCGGGGCCGTCATGAAGCAGATGAAGGCAATGCCGATCAACGACTTCTTCGCGAAGAACGGCCGCATCCGCGAAGACGGCCGCATGATCCACGACATGTACCTGTTCGAGGTCAAGACGCCGGCCGAATCGAAGTATCCGTGGGACTACTACAAGCTGCTGGCCACCATCCCCGGCGACCAGGCCTTCATGCCGGTGTCGAAGTCGCAGTGCCCGCTGCTGAAACGCTGACAAGCCAGCGTGCGGATAGGGGCCATATGCAGAACGCAGCTTACCTGCGCGGCGCGGGCAATACGCGCTTCGGCCGCATCGAGGGCAGCTCGCCGCTGGCCCTGATGGCGGCCGCCACCGACGCGGCGCTGGCCGACGCGGGCCTGGCCCGCGCCGACATCGACGGCGTGCTGTGCGGCTACGCCACCACGCTGCCCCACCTGATGCTGGCCACGCGCTTCTGCGAGTACGCCTCGCTCGATCCCGCCTATGCGCACGGCGTGGCGTCGGGCGGCGCCACCGGCGGCGTGATGGCCATGCTGGCGCGCGAGCTGGTGCGCGCAGGCCGTTGCCGCAACGTGCTGGTGGTGGCTGGCGAGAACCGCCTCTCCGGGCAGAGCCGCGACCAGTCCATCCAGACGCTGGCCCAGGTCGGCGAGCCGGACATGGAAGTGCCCAACGGTGCGTCGGTGCCGGCGTATTATGCGCTGCTGGCATCGCGCTACCTGGCCGAGACCGGCATGCACGCCGACGCGCTCAGCGGCTTCGCGGTGCTGATGCGCGAGCACGCGGCAGGGCACCCCGATGCGCATCTGCGCGAGCCCATGACGCTGGACGCGGCACGCGCCGCCAAGCCCATCGCCACGCCGCTAAGGCTATCGGATTGCTGCCCGATCTCCGATGGCGCGGTGGCGGTGGTGATTTCCGCCGAGCCCGGCAGCGGCACGCCGGTGCGCATCACGGGCGCGGGCCAGGCGCATCGCCACCAGCACCTGTGCACGCTGGACAGCGTGCTGGCCACGGGCGCCGCCGATGCTGCGAGGCGCGCGCTGGCAGAGGCCGGCAACACGGTGGCGCAGATCGACTACCTTGCCATCTACGACTCCTTCACCATCACGCTGGCGATGCTGCTCGAGGAGCTTGGCCTGGCCGGGCGCGGCGCTTCGCCGGCGCGGCTCGCGGCCGGGGACTTCGGGCGCGATGGCGCGCTGCCGCTCAATACGCATGGCGGCCTGCTCGCTTTCGGCCACTCGGGGGTGGCGGGCGGGCTGATGCATCTGGCGGAGGCCGCCCGGCAGCTCGCAGGGAGAGCGGGCACGCGCCAGCTGCCTGCGCGCAGGCGTGCGCTGTTTCATGCGGATGGGGGCGTGCTCTCCTCACACGTGAGCCTGGTGCTGGAGGCGGCATGAGACGATCCACACCGGCCACCGCCTTGCTCCCCTGCCCAGGAGCCTCTTCCAAGTCGTTGGATTCATCAGTTTCAAGGCATTGCTGTAGCAATAGTGACCCGAGGGCGCCTCGGTTCCTGGCGTGCAAGCCGGCGCGTCCTGCGCGCCGGGGACTCCCGCAAGCGGGAGCGGGGAGCACGCCAGCGCTACGCATAGCGCCTTCGCCGAGGACACTGCCATGAGTACCGCACATCCCTACCAGGCAGGCCTCGACGCCGGCGTGGTGCGTTACCAGTCTTGCGAGGATTGCCATGCCTGGCAGCCGCTGCAGCGCCATGCGTGCCGCGCGTGCGGCAGTACGCGGCTGGCCTGGCGCGACGCCGGCGGCCGCGCCATCATCCATGCCGTCACCGAAGTCGCGCGCGCGCCAACCGAGGCGTTCCGCGCGCTGGCGCCGTACACGCTGGTGCTCGCCACGCTGGATGAAGGCCCGCGCGTGATGGCGCATGCCGAGCCCGGCGTGACGATCGGCGAACGTGTGCGCGCGGGCTTCCTGCGCCACGGCGAGCGCACGCTGCTGCGTTTCCAGCGCGAGTAGCCGGATCGCTCCACTCGCGTCAGACAACGGGGCAACCCGTGCCCCCGACCCTGCTTCCGGATCGCACTCATCATGAACCAGACCCTGCAAGCCTTGCTGGCGCCGCGCTCGATCGCGGTGATCGGCGCCTCCGACCATATCCACAAGATCGGCGGCCGGCCCATCCACTACATGCGCGAGCACGGCTACGCCGGCAAGCTCTATCCGGTGAACCCTCAGCGCAGCACCATCCAGGGCCTGCCCGCCTACGCCTCGCTCGACGCGCTGCCCGAGGTGCCGGAGCTTGCCATCGTCGTGGTGAGCGGCGAGGCGGCGGTGTCGGCGGTGCGCGACTGCGCGCGCCTTGGCGTGGCCGCCGCCATCGTGATCGCCTCGGGCTTCGGCGAAGCGGGCGAAGAGGGGCGCCGCCAGCAGGACGAGATGGTGCGCGCCGCGGCCGGCGCCGGGCTACGCCTGGTCGGGCCCAACAGCCAGGGCCTGGCCAACTTCGGCACCGGCACCATTGCCAGCTTCTCCACCATGTTTATCGAAGTGCCGCCGCAGGATGGCCCGGTGGCCGTGGTGAGCCAGAGCGGCGGCGTCAGCGCCATGGTCTACGGCCTGCTGCGCGGACAGGGCATCGGCGTGCGGCACATGCATGCGACCGGCAACGAGGCCGACATCACGGTCAGCGAACTGGCGCTGGCCGTGGCGCATGATCCCGACGTGCAGCTGATCCTGCTCTATCTCGAAAGCCTGACCGACCCCGCGGTGCTGGCCGAAGCCGCCGCGGTGGCACGCCGGCGCGGCGTGCCGATGGTGGCGGTAAAGGCGGGCCGCTCCAGCGCCGGGCAACGCGCGGCGGCCTCGCATACCGGCGCCATCGCCAACGAAGACCGCGCGGTGGGCGCCTTCCTGGCGCGCCATGGCATCTGGCGCGTGGACGATGCCCATGCGCTGGCGCGTTGCGCGCCGCTCTACCTGCGTGGCTGGCAGGCCAGCGGGCAGCGGCTGGTGGTGGTCAGCAATTCCGGCGCCAGCTGCGTCATGGCCGCTGACGCCGCCGAACCGCTCGGCCTGGCGCTGGCGCCGCTGGCGCAGGCCACGCAGGCGGCGCTGGCCGAACGCCTGCCCGGCTTTGCCGCCACCGCGAATCCGGTCGACGTCACCGCCGCGCTGCTGACCAACAGCGGCCTGATCGGCGAGGTGCTGCCCGTGGTGGCGACGGACCCCGCCGCCGACCTGCTGCTGCTGGATATCCCGGTGGCCGGCATGGGCTACGACCTGCCGCGTTTCGCCCGCGACGCCGCCGGCTTTGCCGACAGCGCCGGCAAACCGATCGCGGTGGCGGCCTGGCAGCCTCCGGTGGCGACGGCTTTCCGCGCCGCCGGGGTGCCCACCTACGCGAGCGCGGCCGATGCGCTGGCCGCCTTCGCCCAACTGGCCGCGCACCAGCAACTGCTGCGCGACGTGGCAGCCGAAGACACGCTGGTGGCGGCACACCGGCCACCGGCGCGCAACGCCGCGCACGCGGCAGCGAACACGGCCGGCCACACGCTGAGCGAGGCGGCGAGCCTGGCACGCCTGGCCTCGGCCGGCATGCCGGTGGTGCCGCACAAGCTGTGCCACACCGTGGACGAGGCGGTAGCGGCATGGCGCGAGTTGAAGGGACCGGTCGCGGTCAAGGCCAGCTCGCCGCAGGTGCCCCACAAGAGCGAGCATGGCCTGGTGGCGCTGAACTGCAACGACGAGCATGCGGTGGCACAAGCCTTCCTGCAGCAGACCGGTATCCTGGAAAAGCTCGGCGCCACCTGCGAAGGCGTAGTGGTGGCGCGCATGGAGCGCGGCCAGCGCGAATGCATGGTGGGCGCGCACTGGGACCCGGTGTTCGGGCCGGTGGTGCTGGTGGGCGACGGCGGCAAGTACGTGGAAGTGCTGCGCGACACGGCCATGCTGCTGGCGCCGTGCAGCGAGGCCGCGGTGGCGCGCGCCATTGCGGGCCTGCGCATTGCGCCGCTGCTGGCAGGCGTGCGCGGCGAGCCGGCCGTGGATGTGGCGGCGCTGTGCCGGATCGCGGTGCGCGTGGGCGCGCTGATGCACGAGGCCGGCGGCGCACTGCGCTCGATCGACCTCAACCCGGTGATGGTGAGCGCGGGCGGCGCGATGGTGGTGGATGCGCTGATGGAGATGGCGGCGGCCGCGCCACCGGCCTGAAGCGGGCGTTGGCCATGCATGGGGCAGCGCGGCACCGCTGCCTCATGCATCATGCATCAATAGACATCGCGCCGGTACCTGCCCTGCTCGCCCAGCCGCAGCAGCGCCTCTTCGCCCAGCACCTCGGACAGCGCCGCGTTGACGCCGGCGGCCATGCCCTGCAGGCTGCCGCAGACATAGATGGCCGCGCCGGCCGCGACCCACTCGCGCAAGGCACCGGCCGACGCGTGCACGGCGTCCTGCACATAGCGCAGCGCGCCGCCATCGCGCGAGAAGACCAGATCCAGCCTCTGCAGCACGCCCTGCGCCTGCCACGCCGCGAGCTCGTCGCCGTGGAAGGCATCGTGCTGCGCGGTGCGCTCGCCGAACAGCAGCCAGTTGCGATAGCGGCCGGCCGCCGCGCGCGCCTTGAGATGCGCGCGCAGCCCAGCCAGCCCGGTGCCGTTGCCGATCAGGATCAGCGGGCGATCGTCGGCAGGCGGATGGAAGGCGCGATTGGCGCGGATGCGCAGGGCGATGGCCGCGCCCGGCTCCGCGTGCGCGGTCAGCCAGCCGGATGCCAGGCCGAGGCGGCCGTCGCCGTGGCGCGCCTGGCGCACCAGCAATTCCAGCCGCCCGTCTTCCGGCAACGAGGCGATCGAATACTCGCGATGCGGCAGCGGCGGCAAGGTGTCCGCCAGGCGCTGCGGCGCCACGCCGGCCAGCGCGGCGAGATGCGCGTCGGGCAGGACGATGCGGGTGGCGAGCGCTTGCGCCAGCGTGGTGGCCACCCCATCGCAGCGCACCGGCGTGCCGCCATCGAGCGAAAGCATGGCCAGCATGCGCTCCACCTCGGCCGGTGCGTGGCGCGGGCCGATCTCGGCAATGTCTCCGGCCTGCCATGCCGGCACGCTCCCGGCGGCCGGCACCAGCGCCAGGTGGAAAGCCGGCGAGCCCGGGCTGCCGGGGTTGAGCAGGCGGCGCTCGTGCAGCAGCCAGTCGGCATAGCGCGGCTTTTCCCAGTCGGCGATCTCGGCGCCGCCGCTGAGCGCGCTGAGGTGGTTCTGCCAGTGGCGCAGCGCGCCGGCGTCGCCGTTGTCGACCTCCACCATATCGAAGAGCGGCTGCGCGTGCTGGCGCTGCAGCCATGCCGACAGCGTGTGGCCGAAGGCGCAGAAGTTGGCGTAACTGCGGTCGCCGACCGCAAGCATGCCGTAGCGCAGCGCGCGCAGGCCCCCCGGGCCCGCCGCTGCCGTCAACCGGCGCGCAAAGCCCGATGCGCTATCGGGCGCGTCGCCCTCGCCGGTGGTGCTGACGACGAACAGCGCCTGGCGGCAGTGGCCAAGACAGCCGGCTTCCAGATCGGCGAAGGACAACAACTGCGTGGGCTCGCCGGCATCCCGCAGCGCCTGCGCGGTCTGCAGTGCGAGCTGCTCGGCAAACCCGCTCTGGCTGGCATAGGCCACCAGCGTAGCGCCCGCCGTGGCCTGCGCCAGCGAGCCTGCGCGGGCATGGCGCCGGCGATGCCGGCCGATCACCGCCGTGCAGAACCCGGCGTAGGCGATCGCCACGCCGGCGGCCATGCCGTAGCGACTCGGGGCCAGGAGAGCCAGCGCCACCCCGGCCAGGCCCGCCAGCGCGCCGAGCGCGATCACCGCGTCGATCACGCGGATGCGCTTGCCGGCGTGGCTTGCGTGAGGCTGCGCACGCGCGCCGGCCGTGCCGCTGCCGGCGTCGGGCGCGTCCAGCGAAAGGGAGGAGGCCGTATCTGGCGGGTTCATGAGAGCATGGCCTCGAAGGCGGGTGACAGGCGTTCCTCGAAGCCGTTGCTATGGCGGATCAGGAAACGCGCCGCCAGCGCGTGCCGGCGGGCGAACACCATGCCGGCTTCCGGCCCCAGCACGGTCAGCGCGGTGGAATACGCATCGGCCAGCATGCATTGCGGGTGCAGCACCGTGACC
Source organism: Cupriavidus basilensis (assembly GCF_029335485.1). GTDB lineage: Bacteria > Pseudomonadota > Gammaproteobacteria > Burkholderiales > Burkholderiaceae > Cupriavidus > Cupriavidus basilensis_E. The sequence continues at coordinate 402 of NZ_JARJLM010000253.1, read as the reverse complement.
GAGGCCAGCGCGTGGCTGGCAGGATAACCGGTGCGCGGGTCCAGGGTATGGGCATAGCGGCGGCCATCGCTATCGAAATAGCGCCGGTAGTCGCCGGAGGTGGCCACCGACAGGCCGTGCAGTGCGACCAGCGTGTCCTGCATGGCCGGGCTCGTCCCGGGCGGGCTTTCCAGCGCCACCCACCAGGGCAGGCCATCGGGCTTCACACCGTGGCCGCGCAGCTCGCCGCCGACCTCGACAAGATGGCTGGCGATGCCCTTCCCGCTCAGGTAGCGCGACACCGCGTCCACCCCGAAGCCCTTGGCGATGGCGCAGAAATCCAGCCGGACGCCGCCGGGCTGCCGCGCGCGGCCCGCGGCTTCGTCGAGCACGATGCGCTGCCACCCGCACAGGGCGCGGGCG